>JAGQOU010000479.1 GCA_020427145.1 Planctomycetales bacterium
GGCCGAAGTCACCGCAACTGTCGCCGCAGAACTCGACCTTGCGCCCGAGGTCCTGGCGACACGGCGCGATCTTGAGCAAGTGGCACGCGGCGAGGCGAACGTCCCACCGCTCAAAGGCTGGCGGCGCGCGATGATCGGGGAACGCTTGTTAGCAACGCTCGCAGCAACGGGCGACTGACTCAGCCTTCGAGGGCGCTGATCAGACGTTGTGTGACCGCGGCCGGCTCGCCGTCGCCGTCAATCGTGCGCAAGAGACCGCGCCGTAGGTAGTAATCAACGAGCGGCCGGGTCTGATCTTCATAGACCTGCAGTCGCTTGCTGACGGTGGCCTCGCTGTCGTCGGCCCGCTGGACCAGCTTCGGAGTGGTGCAGCGACCCTCGCAGGGTGGCGGATCGGAGGGAGGTGCCGTGTGAATATTGAAGACGCGGCCACAGTCCTGACAACTGCGGCGCCCTGAGATGCGCTTGATCAACACGGCGTAGTCGACGTCGAGCTGCACGACGGCGGACAGTGGCGTCGCCAGCTCCTCCAGGAGCTTGGCGAGGCCATCGGCCTGGGCCAACGTGCGTGGAAAGCCGTCCAGAATAAAACCATTGGCCGCGTCCGGCTGCGCCAGCCGTTCCCGAATGATGCCCAGCATCGTGCGGTCGTCCACCAGTTTGCCGGCATCCATCACGGCCTTGGCCGCCAATCCGAGCGGCGTGCGGGCCTTGACCGCTGCGCGCAGCAGGTCCCCCGTCGAGATCTGCGGGATCCCGAAGTGTTCGATCAGCCGTTGGGACTGCGTGCCCTTCCCGGAACCGGGCGCGCCTAGTAGAACGATTCGCATGGGGGCGGCACAGTACCGGGACGCCCCCAACAGGTCAAACATGGCATATCAAACTTGGCAGACGCCCGTGGCAGCTCAAACGCGGGCGGCCGACCTGCGCTATCCTCTCGCCCCGGTTCCGCCCAGCTGGCAAACAAATCGAGGATGTGCCCATGCCCACCAAAGCCCGAAACGCGTTCTATGCACAGTCTGGCGGCGTCTCGGCGGTCATCAATGCCTCGGCCGCGGGCGTCATCGAGACCGCCCAGAAATCCAAGCGAATTGGCAAGGTGTTGGCCGGACGTCACGGCATTGTCGGCGCCCTTACCGAGGACCTGATCGATGTCAGCAAAGAGAGCGCAGCCACCATACGCGGTCTGCGCCACACCCCGGCCGGCGCTTTTGGTTCGGCGCGCTATAAGTTAAAGGACGTCGACCAGGATCGCGCCAAGTACGAGCGGTTGATCGAAGTATTCAACGCCCACGACATTGGCTACTTCTTTTACAACGGCGGCAACGATTCGATGGATACCGCCGACAAAGTCGCCCAGTTTAGCGATCAATTGGGCCATCGAATCACTTGCATCGGCGTACCCAAGACTGTCGATAACGATCTCCCGCACACCGACTGTTGCCCCGGATTTGGGTCGGTCGCCAAATATGTTGCCGTCTCGACCCGCGAGGCGGCGCTCGATGTCGCCTCGATGGCGCGCACGTCGACCAAGGTGTTCGTGCTCGAAGTCATGGGGCGTCACGCCGGTTGGATCGCTGCGGCGGGTGGGCTGGCCGGCCAATCCGCTAACGACGCGCCGCAGATCATCCTGTTCCCGGAGATCGCCTTCGATCAAGATAAATTTCTCGCGCGGGTGAAGCAATCCGTCGAGCGCAACGGCTATTGCGTCGTGGTGGTGTCGGAAGGCGCCGCGTACGCCGACGGCACTTTCCTGGCGGATGCCGGCACCAAGGACGCCTTTGGCCACACGCAACTGGGCGGCGTCGCCCCGGTGGTCGCCAGCATGGTCCGCGACGCGCATGGGTACAAGTATCACTGGGCCGTGGCCGACTACCTGCAGCGAGCGGCACGTCACATCGCCTCCAAAACCGATGTGACGCAAGCCTATGCGATGGGCAAGGCGGCCGTTGATCTCGCGCTCGCCGGACACAATGCGGTCATGCCGACGATCGTGCGCAAGTCCTCCAA
>JAGQOU010000480.1 GCA_020427145.1 Planctomycetales bacterium
TCGACATCAACTTTGGCTGCCCCGTGAAGAAGGTGCTGGGCCGCTGCCGGGGCGGGTTTCATCTCAGCCAACCGGACGTTGCGTTGGAGATCGTCAGCCGCGTGCGCGACGCGGTGCCCGCTCACATTCCGGTGACCGTGAAGATGCGACGGGGCATCGACGACACGCCGGCGAGCCGCGACAACTTTTTTCGCATCTTCGACGGCGCGTACGAGCGCGGCGCCGCGGCGACCACGGTCCACGGGCGCACGGTCATGCAGCGTTACGACGGGCCGTCGCGGTGGCAGTTCTTGCGAGAACTGAAGGCCCACGCCGGCGAGCGCGTCGTCCTGGGCAGCGGCGACCTGTTCAACGCCCAGGCGTGTCTCGACATGATTCGCTACACGGGGGTCGACGGCGTCACCGTGGCTCGCGGGGCGATCGGCAATCCGTGGGTGTTTGCCCAAGCCCGCGCTCTGGCCGCGGGCGATCCGTTGCCCGACCCGCCCTCGTTGCGGGAGCAAAGCGAAGTCATAGCCGAGCACTACCGCCTGGCCGAGGAGGTGTATGGCGCCGAGCGGTGCGTCCCCACGATGCGCAAGTTCGGCATCAAGTACTCGCAACTGCACCCGCAGCACCAAGAAGTTCGCGCCGCATTTGTCGGCGTGAAACGCGCCGGCGCCTGGCGGGACGTGTTGGCCCAGTGGTACGGCGTCGACGGGCCCGGCGTGCATCCGCCGGTGGAAGAGCCGAATCCGCTCAGTTCGGTCGCCGCCGAGTCAGCGACCGGCGAATTGATCGGCGACCTCGCCGCCAATGCCGTGTGATCGGCGGCGCGGCGTTACCGCCACAACCGCGGCGCCAGCTCGCGCACGCGGTCCGTCAAGCGGCGCCGCGTCGGTTCTTCGGTCGACGACGCATCCTCGGGCTTCGTTTCCGCGTCGGCGATGCGCAACTCGTGCTCGCGCGTCGCATCCAGCGAACCCTCGGCGGGGATATGCTGCAGCAGGTACTGCGGCCAGTAGCTGGCGAGCATCTGCTGACAGTCGCCGAGCTTGCCCTCTTCCAACGCCAGTTTGGCGGCGAAGAACCGCTTGGCCAGGTCGATCCGCTCGGCATTGGTGAAGCGGATGTCATACAACTCGACGCCGTCGATCCACGCTTCGCCGGGGCCGGTCAGGTGAAACTGCACTCGCGTGGGGGCGCCGTCGAGCGGCAGATCGTCGGCGTCAAACTCGCATGACAACCACTCGGCGCCAGTCGATTCGGAGAGCACCATTCGATACCGCCGCTGCCACTGCCCGGCGGCGTCGAACTCCACGCCCACGTAGAGTCGCGTCTCGGGGTGGAAATTGAGACCGCGCACCTGGGCGGTGATGGTCATCCGGCCGGTGGTGGGGCCGGCGAACAGTTCTGATTGAGCCGCGACGCCCATCGCATCGGCGCTGACCAGGTGCAGCGACCGCTGGCCCGAGCTAGCGATCCGGGGATCGACCGCCACGCTGCCACGGGCCCCGATTCGCGGCTGCCAGCCGGCCACCGCTCCGTCTTGCGACTCGCCTTCAAAGTCGGCGTTGGCCAGGGCCGCAAACGCGCGACGTTCGTTCAGTCGCGACATTCGTGTTTCCACGTCGGAAAGTTGGCCGCGGAGCGCGTCCGCGGCGCTCGCGGGCGCGTCGACGGCAAGCAGTCCCACGCGCAATCGCGGCGTCTGCCATTGGCGAGCTTCCACCGAAAACGGCGGCAGCGTCAGCTCCCACGCGCTCTCGCCCTGCGGCAACGTGCCGCTCGGTTCCGCCACGGCGGCGCCGTTGCCGGCGACTTCGCCGCAGAGTCGCGACCAGGACGCGGTCTCGTCGGCCGTGAGCGGCAACCGTGCGTGTACGGGCCAAGGCGTCGGATTGACGAGGCACGCCACGGTGGCTCCCGCGGTGCGGTAGACGCGCATGGTCATCGGCTGGACGCGCTGCAATCGCGTCTCGGCCCCGGCCGGCGGCAGCTTGCGAAATGTGACCAGGGCGCTGCGGAGGGCCGCTTCGCCGCCGCTCGGCCACGCGGGTCCGCCCACGGCCAGCATCCGACATTCGCGGCGGGCCAGGGCAATCGCGGCCGGTTCGCCGGCGTCGCCGCCAACGGGGATCGACGGGCCGCTGAGCCGGACGCCCGGATCGTCGGCGTCGTCGCGCAGACGAGCCAGTAGTCCGGAAAGTCGCGTTTCGTTGGCGGGATAGTACAGCATCTCGCCGACGCGGGCGCCGGACAATGCGTCCTCAATCTCCACCGCCGAGGAAACGAGTCCGTCGATTGCCGATTCGTTGAGCGCACTGCCGCTGGCGAGCCACTGCGGCCGCAGCAGCACGGCGCCGTCGATTTCGGCCAAACCGCGCAGGTCGAGTCCCAACTCGTCGGTGGCCAGCAGCACCGAGCACTTTCCGGCGAGCGCCTGACGCAGCCGGTGCTGAGCGGCGGCCGTCTCGTAAGCCCGCTCGATGCAAAACACGAGCTTCGTGCCTTGGGAGCCGTCCGGCAGCGCGCCGGTCAATTCACGATAGAACGCGGTCAGTTTCTGTTGGCGCCAGTTGGTCCATGCGGCGCGCTGCGTGCCGAGCAGTTGCGTGGCTCGCTCGGTGAACCGATCGGTCCCCGTCTGCGGGAGAGCGATGCCTGCCTCCTCGGCGAACCGCTCGGTCGTCGCGTCGTCCAGGCACCACGCGAGCCCCGGCAACACGCCGTATCCCTCGCCGTCGAGCTGCAGGGCCAACCCGCCGTAGCACCGGTGGCCTTGGCACTGAGCGGCTAGCTCGATCAACGATTCTCGCACCGCATGCTGAACATCGGGATTCAGCAGATTGTACCGCGGCGTTAGTTCGCCCAGATCGCCCACCGAGCCTTCACTCTGGGCGCCGCGCCAAGTCCGCCCCAGGTGGTCGACGCATTCCCAGCCGGTCGCTAGCGGATCCTGCTGACCGCTCAGCTTCTCAATCGCGGCCAACGGGCCGTTGAGCTCAATCGCCGGCGCCAGCGTAAGACCTTCGCGGTCGAAAATTCGCAGCAGCGTCTCGAGCACGTCGCAGCGGGCCGGCTGAGGCAACGGCTCGCCGCCGTCGCCGATCGGACAGCGCGAGCTTAGCGACAACAACGACGCGTTGGCCTCCGCCACGCATACGATTGCGCCGTTGTAGCCCGCCGAGCGGACCGTCTGGGCGAGGCGTTGCGCTGCTTGCAAATTGGCGGCCCAATTGTCGACCGACGCGGAGTCGTCTTGCGCTGACCGCGCCGTCCCGAGTCCGCCCGCAAAGTACGGCGTCGAAAAATACGCCAGCGTTAGCCGCTCGCGACCGGGCTCGGAGTCCGCGGCCACGGGGTCGACAATCGTTTGACGCAGGACGCGAATCTTGCCCAGCAGCAGGGCGTCGTGCGGCGAACGATTGGCGACCAACAGCAACGGCGCGCCGGTGCGGGGCCAGAACTCAACCCGATGCGTCACCGCTCCCGCGGCATCGGCGGAGGTCGTCGGCGTGATGCACAGCCCCGCGTCGCGTTGGCCGGCCGCGCCGTCGGCGAGGCGATCGGGCTCGCGAATGCTCACGGCGAGGTCCTGCGCCGCGTCGGCGGGAAATTCAAACTCCACGGCATAAGGCAAGCCGGGACGGCGCACGGGCAGCGGTACCGCCAGCCACGCCGTCTCGCCATCGGGGTCGGCGCGCGGCAGTTCGATGAATTCGCCGGCGTTGGTCTGGCGGACTTGTGGTTGGCGATTGCTGACCAGCGGGCCGCTGATTCCCGCTAGGGCCGGCAGGTGCGTCCAAGCCGGCAGGTTCTGCCACCAGCTGGGATTGGCCGGATCGATGGTCGCTTCGACAGTCCACTGATCGGCAAGTACCGGC
>JAGQOU010000481.1 GCA_020427145.1 Planctomycetales bacterium
TAGCGTCGGCGTCTTGAGCCGGCTAGCAGGCGGCGGAGGCGAGGTCGCCGCCCGCACGGGGCCGTTGGTTTGGCGTTGGCGCCGTGGGTGATTAGCATGGAGAGAGGCCGTCGACCGGCGGGGTCGACGCGATTTGTCTCTGCCTTCCCCAGAATGCCATGTGCGCCGCACGTCTGCTTAATTGTTTTCTGGTCTGCGCGGGACTGCTAATCGCGGTCGACGCAGCGCCCGCGGCCGGGCAGGGCTACATGCGTCAGCGTCCCGCGGCGGTCGCCGAGTCGTCCGCATTCGCGCCGGGCTACTCGCATGGCGGCTACGGCCGCTGGCGCGGCGGCTACTATCCTGGCGGCTTCGGTGGTGCGTTTGCCGGCAGCTGGTATGCCCGGCCGTATCCTTACCACCTCGACTACTACCGCTATCGTTGGGGAGCACCGCCGGCGCAGGCGCCCTATGGCATGTACGAAACGTCGCCCGTCGATGCCCCCGTCCCGGACGCGATCGTCGAGCCAGGCGCGATTGTAGTACCGTAGGCAGTCGGCCAGCGCCCCGTCGAGCGGATGCCGAGCTTCTATGTAGGCAGGGCCGTCGCAGGCGGCGAGCGCCGTTCGCGGGTGAGCCGCCCCGGTTCGAGTCCGCAGTCTATCCGTCTTACGCCTGGCGGCTTCTCGACTATCGCGAGAAGCCGATGCTGAAGCTAAAGACTTGCGGGTCGTCTGTATCCGCCCGGCTGACGGCCCAGGCGAAGTCCAGGGCAATCGGCGCCGGGCCCATGGCCGGGACCGTGATCCGCAGGCCGACGCCGGGCGCCACGCGGAAGTTCTTAATAGTCACGTTTTCCTCAACCGTACCGAAGTCGCAGAAGGCGACGCCGTGCAACATGTCGTCGGCGGTGAGCGGAAACAGGTACTGGACGCTGTTGAGCCACTGGAAACCGCCGCCCACTTCCACGTTCTCGCGCACCGGTGAGGCGCCGCGGAAGTTGAAGCCGCGGAAGGTGGCGAAACCGCCGGCGTAGAACCGTTCAAAGATCGGCGTGTTCCCGCCGGTCCAGCCGACGTTGGTACTGAACGAGAGGACCTGGGCGCCGGAGTGGTCGGGGCGCTCGGTCAAACGCCAATACTTGCGCATTTCCGCCGTCGCACGAGGATAGATGTAGGAGCCAATGACCTGCTCGCCGCTGAGTTGCACGTAGTAGCCGCGCGTCGGCAAGAACGAACTGTCGCGGGTGTCGTTGATCACAGTGACGCCGAAGCCGTGAATCACGTTGTCGCCCACCACGTCTTCGAGATCCGCCACGTTAGGATTTGAGATGTTGCGGATATTCACGTTTTCGCCCCGGTAGGTGAGCGACGCGGATAGGTCGCGCTCAACCCACTGGTAACCGAGCGAGATCCGGCCGCCGAGTCGCTGTTCGTCCCAGTCGCTGTATCGGCGATCGAAGAACGAGCCGCTGAGGCCCAACATAATCGGGCGATCGAGGAAGTACGGGTCCTGAAAGCTGGCGAGGTAGCGGTTCACCTGGCTGCCTGGGGAGGCCTCGAGCCGGAACCGCTGGCCGTCGCCGCGGAAGGCCTGTCCGTTGCGGAAATCCTCAAAGCTGGTCGGCCATTGTCGCCAGTCGAAGTTGCGTTCGTCGACGACGAAGTTGCCCACCACGCCGGCGTCGGAGTTCACGCCGAACCCCATTTGCAACCGACCGGTTTGCGTTTCGGCGGCATCGATGAAAATATCGACCGCTTGGTCGTCGTACGGCTCCCCCACCGGTCCATAGCGGCCGTCAGGGAACAAGACGTAACCGGGCAAAGCGCCCATTGGCGAAAGCGGCGTCGGCGCGATCGAACCGGCGGGCGGTTGGATTTGCGATGAGTACTGCGTGGGCTGCACCGCGGCGTCGCGAATGGGCGCGCTGGCCGGGTTCGTGGGCTGCACGGTTTGTCCGCCATAGGTCCCGGCATACGCGGGTTGCGTGGCGCCGCCGGTAGGCAGCGCGGCGTAGGCGTTCGAACCAGCCGGTGCAGGGCTTTGGCCGCGGACGGTCTGGTAGGGATCGGTGCGCGCGAGCTGCAGCGGCTGGTATTGCGGAGCGGCCTGGTAACCCGGCGCGGCAGTTGGCTGAGTCGCACGCGGCGCGGCAGCGTAGGGACTGGCGGCGTACTGATTTCCGCCGTATGGAGTCGCCGCGTATTGAGCTGGGGCGGCAAACTGCGAATAGGCGTTGCCGGCAGGCGGGGCGACTGCTGCGGCAGGCTGCGGGGCGGGCGTCGCGGCGTAGTGAGTCGGGGCTGCGGCGGGGGCGCTCCAGTTGGGCGCCACTTGCTGCGGCGCTGCGGTCGGCTGAGCGTACTGAGTCGGCGTCGGCTGCGCGGCCGACACAACGGGGCGCCGCGCCGTGCGCGGTTGCGTCCACCACAAATCGGTGCGCGGCGCCTGTTCCGGGCTTTGGCCGCGGTAAACGGGTTCGGCGAATTGCGGCCGCGGCTGACGCCCGCCTTGCGGCGGCGTGCTCAGCGGATGCGGCGGCTCGGCGTCGATCGGCGGCTGCGACCCGGCCGGCCAAGTTGGCGGCGTGACGGGGCGTGCGCAGTTGTTGGGGGTGGAGTTGGGCAAATTGCGCGAGTCGATGATCGGCGCCAATTCTCCGTTCGCCGGACCGGTGGCGTCGGCGTCGACAATCGGCACTTCGTAGCTGGCCGGCATCACGGCGCCGGGCGTCGCGGCTAGGTCCT
>JAGQOU010000482.1 GCA_020427145.1 Planctomycetales bacterium
CTGCGGCGACCCAGCTTCGAGAAGCTGGGCTACCCCCTTCACATCTGAACTCGTGCGAATTGGCGTTGCATACCGCGGCGGCGGGCGTCACCCCTCCCTAGCCCTCCCCGTCGAGGGGAGGGGACAGGAACGACTGAACGTGGCTACCGCGGCCGCGCGGTGATTGTCCCTTCCTCCGGGCTGCTGGCGGTGGCGTATAGCTTGCGAGGAATCCGGCCGGCGAGGTAGCTCAGGCGGCCCGCGGCGGTCGCGTGGCGCATGGCGTCGGCCATTAGCAGCGGGTCTTGGGCGTGGGCGATGGCCGTGTTCAAGAGCACGCCGTCGACTCCCAGTTCCATGGCGACCGACACGTCGCTCGCGGCGCCGACGCCCGCGTCGACGATCACCGGGTAGTCGGGGTCGCCCTCCTTGAGGTACTCCATGCAGATGCGGATGTTGTTGGGGTTGAGCACCCCCTGCCCCGAGCCAATCGGGCTCCCCGCCGGCATCACGCTCGTGGCGCCGGCGTTCTTCAGCCGCCGGGCGACTACCGGGTCGTCGGTCGAGTAGCACAGCACCTGAAACCCATCGGCGACCAGCCGCTCGGTCGCTTCGATCGTGGCCACGGGGTCGGGCAGCAGCGTCTTGGTGTCGGCGAGCACCTCGAGCTTCACCCAATCGGCGCCGGGGTTTTCCAAACCGAGCAAGATCTCGCGCCCCAGCCGGGCCACTCGCACGGCGTCGTCGGCGTTGAAGCACCCCGCCGTGTTGGGCAGCAGCGTGTACCGCGACGTGTCGACGTGATCCAGCAGGTTGTTCCCGTCGGCGTCGGTCAGCCGCTCGCGCCGCACGGCCACGGTGATGCAGTCCGTGCCGCTGCGCTCCAGGGCCTCGCCCATCAGCGCGTAGGTGGCGTACTTGCCCGTGCCGACAATCAGCCGGCTGGCGAGCGTGTGGGTTCCGATCACCAAGGGATCGTCGTGGGCGATGGCGGTGGACATGGGATCAATAAGGGGGTGAGGCGTCGGGCGTTGAACAGTGACGAATGGGGAATGGGGAATGGGGAATGCGGATTATTAAGAGCGTGCAATCGAAAGCGCGATCATTGCGTAGCGGACTCGCGCGTCTCGACCGCGTTGCCCCATTCCGCATTCCCCATTCCCCATTGGCAGTCTTTCGATGCCCGGCTCCGCGCGTGCCGCCAACCCGCAAACTCGCGTCATCCCCCGCCGACGAGCGTGACGATCTCCACGCGATCGCCGGGGGCGAGTTGGGTTTTGGCGTGCGCGGTGCGCGGGGCGAGTTCCAAATTGCGTTCCACCGCGCACTGCCGCGGATCGAGGCCGAGCACCGTCAGCAAGTCGGCCACGGTGGCGTCGTCGGCGATCTCCAGCGGTTGGCCGTTGAGTTGGATCGTCATGGTGCTTTGCGAGGTGGGGCGTTGGCGGCGTTCAAGGGTCGCGGACAAACGCATCGCGGAAGTAGCCGCCCCCGACGCGAATGAACGTGCCTGACTGCGGCTTGCCGGCAGCGTTCAGCGTGCTGCTGAACGGCAGGACGTAGGCGTACACCTGACCGCTGGTGGCTTCGGCCACGTAGATCAGGCTCTTGCTGATTTGCGTGGGGCCGCGGCCGCGCGGCAAGTCGGCCTGGCCGGTGACCATCAGAAACTTGGGCGAGTCGGTCATGCCGACGAAATCGCCGAGCACGTTGTATTCGAAGAAGCCGGAGAATTCGCCCGTGCGGCGACTGATGATCGCGGCCCGCAGGTCGCCGGTCAGATAATCAAGAAAGTAGAGGGCTTCGATGCCGTCGTCGACCAGGCCGGTGGCGATGGCGAAGTTGTCGGCCCCGTGCGTCGCCGTGGCGTGGGCCGGCGCGATGGTGGTCGCCCCGTGCCAGCCGGCGGTGAGCACCGCGCCGATCACCAGGCCCACAATCAACAACGACGTGTGGTTGCAGATGCGTTGGAACATTGCAATTCTCCCTGAAGCAGGCCGCTGCGGTACGGCAAAACGAAGACCTGTATCGTATCGCTGCGGCGCAAGAGAATCTAGCGGCGGAATTGGGCCGACTAGGCGGGCACGGCGACCCAAACCGCGCCGTCACAGCCGCTTGCGCCGCCAGAGCACGGCCCCAGCCCGCGGCGCAAGTGACGGGTTGGCGGCGGCGACGCGTCCCCCAGGTGGCGAGTTCAGCGCACAAAAAACCGGGGGCTTGCGCCCCCGGCTCGGGTTGTTGGTCGATCGTTCCGCGGCGAAAGCAGGGTCGCGCCGCGGGAGCGGTCAGTCGCGACCGCCGCTGAATCGCATGACGTAGTACAGCAGGATCATCACGGTTTGCAGCGTGCCGGCCACGTAGGTCCACCCGGCGGCATTGAGCACGCGGTTGATCGGCCCCATCTCTTGCTCGGACACGATCCCGTGGCTCACCAACAGGGCTTTGGCGCGATTGCTGGCGTCGAACTCCACCGGGAGATTGATAATCTGAAACACCGCGACGCAACCAAACGCAATGATGCCGGCCCACACGAGCTGCTGCATTGCGAGACCGGCGCCGGCAAGAATCAGAATAAAGCTGAAGCTGCCGCCGAAATTGGCCGCGGGCACGGCGAGATTGCGAATCACCAGCGGCGCGTAGTGCTTGGCGTCCTGCAGCGCGTGGCCCGCTTCGTGGGCGGCGATGCCCACCGCGGCAAGCGAGTTGGCGCCATACACGCCCTGGCTCAGCCGCAGCACCTTGGCGCGGGGATCGTAGTGATCGGTCAGTTGGCCGGCGATCGGTTCGATCGGCACGTCCTGCAACCCGGCCGCGTCGAGAATATGCCGCGCAGCGCCGGCCCCGGTCAGCCGCGACGGGATGCGGGACGCTTGGGCGTAGGTGCTCTTCACCTTGGCCTGGGCCCACAACGCCAGCAACAAGCCGGGGGCGAGATACAAGAAGTAAACAGGATCAAAAAACATGGTACGAACTCCGCTGATCGATATCGTTAGGCAAACTGGGGCGACGTATCTTTCCGCCAATTTGGCGGGGTGTCGCTGGCCCGGCGTGGGTGGTGCAGGTTATGTGCCGAACACATTCGGCAGGGCGGGAGGTGAAATCAGACCGCCGCAAGTTTACACTGCGAGCGGGGCGGCGAGTTCACCAAACTCTATTACGCGGCGCCCCGTGCGGCGGTTCGCCGCCGGACGGAGGGCTTGCGGTGCGGTATTTTGGACCGCTTTTCCCTCAGTTTTGGCCAAATCGCTCCGACCCGCCCCCCTTCGAACCGCAAGAGACGCACCCGATGACACTGGCAAATTGGCAGGCAGTTGCAGAACTCCCCGGCGGCGACTCGCCGCGGGATCGCCGCGGTGGTCATCCGATCGCGGCGGGGGCGACGCGCGGCGCGGGCGGCCGCCGGCGACAACGGGCGGGGCTGGCTTGCTCGGCTCTCATTGTGGCGGTTGGTTTGGCGGCGAGTCTGGCTCGCGGGACGCAAGCCGCCGAACGCCAGTGGCTGTCCGGCGCGGGGCTGCGCGACAAGATCGACTCGGTGCTGCACGCCACGCGCTACGAGCGGCAGATGAGTTTGCAGCAGAACGCGGCATGGCAAATCATGCACGGCGTGCTGGCGTTTGGGCGCGACTTTGAAGTGCTCGACGGCGACAAGTCGGTCAACGTGCTCGACTGGGTCTTCGCAGGCCGGCCGATGAAGGGCTGGACGCTGACCCCCACCGACGTCGGGCTGCGCGCCGAACTGGAGCCGGGGCGCAACGGTCAGGGGCACGAAGATCAGTGGCTGGCGATCATCTCGCAGTGCGACGTCTCGCCGGACCAGCGGGTCATCGTGGGGTCGAACGAGTACAAAGTGTACGACATCATCAAACGCAGCATGTACGACTGCTACGACGGCAAGGAAAGCAGCTGGACGTTGATCGCCTTGTCGAACTACCTGTCGCCGCCGGACCAAACGTGGACGGCCCGCGACGGCGAGACGTGGTCGCTGGGGCGGCTGGCGGGCATGGAAGCGGGCTCCACTTATAACGAGAACGACTGGCTGCCGCGCATTTGGGACGGGGCCTGCGGCGGCACGCATCGGCTGATTGGTCTGACCATGGCGCTCAACCGGTGGCAGGCGGCGTACCCCGACCGCGAGTTAACCGGCGATTGGAAGGCGGCCCAGGACCGCGTGCAGTGGGCGGTTGAAACGGCCCACAGCTACCAGCTGCCCAGCGGCGCCTTTTCGATCATGTTCTTCCAGCGCCCGGCCGGCAGTCGCAGCATCGACGAGCACCTGGCCGCCACGGGACACATTCTCGAATTCCTCTCGCTGGCGCTCAGCAAGCAGCGGCTGCAAGAACCGTGGGTCGAACACGCAGTGGAGTACCTGTGCGACCTGCTGGAGCGCACGCGCGAGCTCGACCTGGAATGCGGCGCGCTGTATCACGCGGCGCACGGGCTGGTGCTGTACCGCGAGCGCGTGTGGGGCGAGCGGGGAGATTGGTGAGGAACGGTGATCGGTGACTGGTGACTGGTGATCGGTGATCGGTGATTGGTGATTGGTGATTGGTGATTGGTGATTGGTGACGGACCCTGGTTGTTAATCGCCACGGGAAAAACTCGACGTCATTCCGTTTTTTGGACGTCACATCAGGCGTCGGCTTGACTGGGAGTCGCGACTTGCCGGCGATCTTTTCCCCCAATCACGGTCCAAGTCAACTCAGAGGCGCCAGATGATTGCATCTTTCTTCGCGCGGTTTCGACACCATCCCATGATGGCGGTTCTCGCAATTGCTTTCGGGGCGCTGGTCGCGGGTCGGTGCCACGCGGCAACGAATCTTGATATTTTTGTACCACGCAATGGATACGCCGCTTTCAGCATGAGCGGCGCTTCCGGCCAGCCGTGGAAGCTCGTGACAGCGGATACCGACGAAACGAAGACGTTGAACTTCACGTCTGCGTTTTTTGGACAACTTTCGGTTGATTTCCTGACGGGCGACTCGTCCCCTGCCGCCGACAGCGGCGGGCTGATTACGCAGCCGCCTCATTCGGTCGACGGATTGGATTGGGCGGCGGCGCTGGCCGTCTACAACCCCGCGGGGCAGATGGAATTTTACTTTCAGATGCGCTCGACTGGTTCCTCGGCCGTGATTGATTCAGCCGGCTCGTTGCTCGCGGTGGAAGCTTCGTTCAAAGGACTGTGGAGTTCGCCTGGCGATTACTTCAGTTTCCCGCTGGGACACGCCGGCATCTCCCAAACGACGACGCCGGGGACCGGGCCCGGCAGCTTCGTGAGCTTCGTGATTCCCGAACCGGCCGGCGGCCTTCTGTTGTGCTTGGGAGCGACCATCGCGGCAGGCGCACGGCGGCTGACCGCAAGACGCCGGGTCTCTTAGCCCAACCCGCCCGCCGACGTGCACTCGCACGGCGCCGCCAATCCTCTCTTCGGGGCGAATTCTGGGCCCGAGATGCGGCTGTCTCCGCAGAGCGCGTGCTGCCTTGAGTGCGCCAACTCGACGGCGCGGCGTCGTCAGAGTGAGCGCGAATCAGGGCGGCCTGCGCGTGCCGCCGACGCCGCAGCGGAATTCCGCTTTCTGCAGTAAGTCGCTTCGGCTCCGGCACTTGCAGCGATTTGGCGACCTGCGCGGACGCCGTTTGGCGCATTGCTTGCACTGGTGATATCGGCGGACTGCGCGCAGGAGGTTAGCGTCCGCGGCGATGCTTCGCACGCCACTGCCGCACCTAACCGTACGAGAGAGACTCTGCGATGAACCTAGCCAGATCCCAAAACCGATTCGCACGATTGGCTCAGCGCCCTGCGCTGCGCCGACCCAAATGTCTGTTGGCTTTAAGCGTAGCCGCGATGTGGAGTGCAACAGCGCTGCCGACATCGGCCCAACTGCCCGAACTGGCGCCGCCGCTGGCGGCCGACGGCAACGCGCAGTTCGACGCCCAGGGGGACGGCTTCGAGGTGCTTGATCGCGGGCCGATCCACGAGGCGTTTGCCGAACCGATGGTCGACGCCGGTCTGCAGGGCGAACTGCCCGAGGCGCTCGTGCCGCGCGAGCCGCCGGAGCCAATCAACGAATTGGCTCCCGATGCGCGTCCCGAAGGCGCCAACGTGCAATGGATTCCCGGCTACTGGATGTGGTCCCCCGATCAGAACGACTTTGTGTGGGTCAGCGGCGTGTGGCGCGATGCGCCTCCCGGCCGGCGGTGGATCCCCGGATACTGGAACAAGGTCGCGGGCGGATTTGTCTGGTCGCCTGGCTTCTGGCTGGACGACGGCGCCGCGGAGATTGCGTTTTTGCCCGCGCCCCCAGACAGCCTGGAGCAAGGCCCGTCGAGCCCCGCGCCGGCCGAGAATTTTTTCTGGATCCCCGGCTGCTGGGTCTATCAGAACAACGACTATGCGTGGCGCGCCGGTTACTGGTATCAGGGACAGGAGAATTGGGTCTGGACGCCGGCGTATTACAGCTACAGTCCGCGCGGCTACGTGTACGTGGCGGGCTACTGGGATCGGCCGCTCGTGCAGCGCGGGTTTCTGTACGCGTCGGTGTACTGGCGATCGCCCGTTTACCGGAACGCCGGGTTCTACTACCGACCGCGCAGCGTCGTGAACACGGCGTTGCTGATCACCAACCTGTTCGTCAATCCGTACCGCAGTCACTACTACTACGGCGGCTTCGGCCCCTCGTACGCCAACCTGGGGTACTATCCATGGTACGCGTATCATCAGCGCGGCCCGCGGTACTACGACCCGCTGTTTGCCTACCACCGCTGGCACGACGGACGCGGTCGCAACGACTGGTATGCCGATCTGCGTCAGCAGTATCGCCGGTTTGACGACTGGGACGGTCCTGGCGACCACCACGGCGGCCCCGGGCGCCACGGCAACAACGCCCATTCCGGCAATCGCGGCGGTCGGGGCGATCTCGTGCTGAGCGATTACCAGCAGTTGGGCAAGCACGGCGCAAAGATCGCGACGCGCAACGTGACGCCGGGCGAACGGGAGCGGATCCACGCCAATGTCGACCAATGGCGCGACTTTACGCGACGCCGGGCCAACACGGAGACGATGGCCGGCGCCAAAACAGGTCCGGGCTCGCGCGGCCCCAAAGACCGATCGAGTCGCGAGCGGGGCGACGGCGGCGACGCCGTGGCTGATCGCGGCGGCAATCGTGGTCGCGGCGCCAATGTCGGTCCCGGCAGCGACGGCGCCGGCAACGACCAAGGAAATCGCGACGAGCGCACTCGCGGGCGTGGCAACGCAGGCGGCACGGCCGATGCGGGCAGTGAGCGAAGCCGCGGCCGCAACGTCGCGGGCAACGCCCAAGGCAACGGCAACGGCAACGTGAGTCGCGACACGCGCGGCCGCACCGGCGGTCGCAACGGCGCGACCGTCGGCGGTGCGACGAACGACGCCGTCGCCGGGAGCAACAACTCCCCGCTGCCGGGTCAGGGCCAGCGGCGGCAGGCAATGCGTCTGCCGAACGACAGCGGCTTGAACCCTAATGCCACAGGCGGGCGAACCAACAACAACGCGCAAGCGGGGCAAGGCCGCGGGCGCAATTACGGCGCGGTGCAAGCGGGGCAAGGCCCCGTGCGCGGCAACGTGCAGAGCGGCCCTGGAGGACGCGGACCGGGCGCCGTCGTTCCCGGCGCCGGCGTCACGCAAGAATCGAACCGCCAGCAGTCGACCCGTTCTGCCTATCGACCGGGCGGGCGCGCCGCGCTGCCCGGCGCCGGCAATCCGCAGGGCGCGGCCAATCCGCAAGGAGCCATCATTCGCCAAGGCTCCGGCGGCGGTGGCGCCGGCTCGGGCAATGGCAATTATTCGCCCGGCAATTTCGCGCCCGGCAATTGGGGCAATGTTTCGCCAGGTCGCAACGGCGCCATGCCGTCGGTCCAGTCGAGCGGGCGGACATTCTCGCCCGGCGTCTCTGGCGGCCGTACGCGCGCATACAACCCCGGCGGCGGCAGTATGCAGAACCAGGGGCAAATCCGCGCTAGCGGACAACCGGTCCAAAGCCGCGTTCGCGCCAGCGGCGGTCAACCGGCGATGCGTAGCGGCGGCGGAG
>JAGQOU010000483.1 GCA_020427145.1 Planctomycetales bacterium
GCGCCGACGCTCATTGCGGCGCGGCGGGCGCCGATGACATAATTGGGCGGATGGTTGGCTGTTGCGCGACCACCGGTCGCGGCTTTATAGTGGATTGCGCGTTTTTTATGTTGCTGGGGTACAACACCAACGGGATGGCGCATCATGCTTTGCCGGCGGCGTTGGAGCTGTTGGCGGAGCATGGTTATCGCAGCGTGGCGATTACGCTGGACCATTGCTGTTTGAACCCTTACGCCGATGATTTTGCCGCGCAGTTGCGGCGCACGGGCGAGTTGCTGGCGAAGTGGGACCTGCGATCGGTCATTGAAACGGGCGCTCGGTTTCTGCTCGACCCGCGCCGCAAACATCATCCCACGCTGGTGTCGTCGCGTAGCGAAGGCCGGCCCCGCCGCGTCGAGTTTCTCCGCCGCGCGATTGACGCCGCCGCCGCGCTGGGGAGCGATTGCGTGTCGTTGTGGTCGGGCATCCTGCCGGACA
The DNA here is from genome assembly GCA_020427145.1 of Planctomycetales bacterium. Taxonomy (GTDB): domain Bacteria; phylum Planctomycetota; class Planctomycetia; order Pirellulales; family Lacipirellulaceae. The sequence goes on from JAGQOU010000483.1 coordinate 478, forward strand.
ATGCGGCCGCCGAGGATGGCTGGCGGCGATTGGAGGAGGGATTGGGGAGCGTGCTGCAGTACGCCGAGCGACGCGAGGTGACGTTGGGGTTTGAGCCTGAGCCGGGGATGTTCGTCGACCGCATGGAGATGTTCGCGGAGCTCGTCAGCCGGCTCGATTCCCCGCGACTGCAGTTGACCCTGGACGTCGGCCACCTGCACTGCCAGGGCGAGACGCCGATTGCCGCGGTGGTTCGCCGCTGGGGCGAGCGGCTGGTGAACGTGCATCTCGAAGACATGCGCGCCGGGGTCCACGAGCATCTCATGTTCGGCGACGGCGAGATCGACTTCCCGCCGGTCGTCGCCGCGCTGGCCGAGGTCGGCTACACTGGCGGCGTCCACGTGGAACTGAGCCGCCACAGCCACGAGGCTCCCACGGCGGTGGCGAAAGCGGCGCAGTTTCTGACGCCGTTGATAGCCGCTGCCAAGAAGCCGAAGTGACCGCCGATGACGCGGATTTCGCAGACAGTCGTTTAATTGGAATCGCCAAAGGCGGCACAAAACCGGCAAACCAAGAACGTTGGTTCGCCAACCCGGCGGGGTTTGAGGTTCTGTGCTTCTTGGGGACAAGTTCCGCCTTCAGTATCTCCATGGCATCCGTGGTTGAGGAAACGCCGAGTATCATGTCCGATCATGTGGTTCTGCTCTCGATTCCCGGTTTGCGGCAGCGCGATCTGGCGCATATGCCGCAGCTTGGTTCGCTGACGTCGGGGGGCGACTGCGCCGAGTTGGCGCCGACCTTTCCCGGGGTGACCTGCTGCGTGCAGGCCAACATGACCACGGGCCTGCCGCCGCGGGAGCACGGGGTGGTCGCCAACGGTTTTTATTGGCGCGACCGCGGCGAAGTGGAGATGTGGACTTCGCCGGCCGATTGCATCGAGCGGCCGCAGCTGTGGGACCTGCTGCGCCGACACAATCCGGCGCTGACCTCGGCGGTGTGGTTTCCGCTGCATAGCACAGGTTGTTCGGCCGATTACGTTTGCACGCCGGCGCCGATTCACAACCCCGACGGCACCGAAAGCCTGTGGTGCTATACGCGGCCGGAAGCGTTTTACGGCGAACTGCTGGAGAGCCTGGGGCACTTTCCGCTGCAGCACTTTTGGGGGCCCATGGCCAACATCCAAGGGACGGCGTGGATTGTCGCCTCGGCGATCGAGGCGGTCCGGCGGTGGCGGCCTCATCTGTTTTACATCTACTTGCCGCACCTCGACTACGCGGCTCAGAAGTTCGGTCCCGATAGCGCGGACGCGATTGCGGCGCTCGCTGAACTCGACGCGGAAATTGGCCGGTTGGCCGACGGGCTGAACGCCGCGTATGGCGATCCGGCGCCGCTGTGGCTGGCGGCGGGCGAGTATGCGATCACGCCGGTCGAGCAAGTGAGCTACCCCAACCGCGCGTTGCGCGACGCCGGGCTGTTGCAACTGCACGATACGCCCGACGGGCGGGTCATCGACTATGCCGGCAGCGCCGCGTGGGCGCTGGTCGACCATCAGCTGTCGCACGTGTTCGTGCGCGACCGCGATCCGACCGTCATGCGCAGCGCCGCCGACGTGTTGCGAGCGCTGCCGGGCATGGCGGAGGTGATCGTCCCCGGCGACGCCCCGCAGTACGATCTGGCCCACGAGCGGAGCGGCGATCTGGTGGCGATCAGCGCCCCCAACAGCTGGCAGGCGTACTATTGGTGGCGCGACGACGCCGAGGCGCCCCCCTTCGCCCGCACCGTCGACATCCATCGCA
>JAGQOU010000484.1 GCA_020427145.1 Planctomycetales bacterium
AGTTTCCCGCCATGCGTCGCATTCGCGCTGTTGCCGTGTTTCCGACGCTGTTCACGTTGGGAAATCTCGTGTTCGGGTTCTTTGCGATCGTCGTGGCGTCGCGGATCGCGCGGCCGGGCGACGAGGAGCCGGTGGCCCCCCCGGGATACGTTGTCGCGGACGCGGCGACGACCAGCGAAGCGGCCGACAACGCCGACGCCAAGCCTCGGTTCGAACGATTCAGCGAATTCCTCCGCGGCATCGACCCCACGCACAACCTGATGCTGTGCGGCGGGCTGATTTTTCTGGCGATGCTGATGGATATGTTCGACGGGCAGGTGGCCCGGCTCGCGCGGGTGACCTCGGACTTCGGCGCCCAGCTCGACAGCTTGTGCGACGTGGTCAGCTTTGGCGTCGCCCCGGCGATTCTGTTGGTGAAAATGTGTCCCCAGTTTGCCGAATTGCATCGCGAGGCGATCTGGTGCATCGCGGCGTTGTTCGCCAGTTGCGCGGCGATGCGGCTGGCGCGGTTCAACGTGGAAACCGACGAAGAGGACGACCACAATTGGTTCGAGGGGCTTCCCACGCCCGCGGCCGCGGCGGTGATCGCCAGTTTCGCCATGTTCTCGTACACGCTGCGCAACGAAGTGAACGCTGGCAAGGAACTCTTCGAGCAATTCGACTGGTGGCTGCAACGACTCTTGCCGCTGGTGGCCCTGGCCATTGGGCTGTTGATGGTCTCGCGGATTCCCTATCCCCATTTGGTAAGCCAACTGTTGCGCGGCCAGCGCAGTTTTCCGCAGTTGGTGGCGATCGTGTTCGTCGCGATGACGCTGCTGGCCTTGCGGCCGTACGCCATCCCCGTGCTGTGCGCGGCATACGCCTTGGCGCCCGCGGTTTGGCACGCGTGGAACTGGCACGGCTGGCGACGGATCGTGCATGGAAAGGCAAGCTGACGATGTTTACGGGGTTGGTGCAAAGTCTGGCGGAAGTCCGTTCGCTCACGCGCGTGGGTCCCGGCGTGCGGCTGGTGGTGGCCGATGCGGCGATCGCCGCCCGCACCTCGATCGGCGGCAGCGTGGCGATCAACGGCTGCTGCCTGACGGCCGTGGAGATCAACGGCGAAGAACTCGGCTTCGACGCCGGCGAGGAAACGCTCAGTCGCACGAACCTCGGCCGCTTGCAGCCCGGCGACCGCGTGAATCTGGAGACCTCGCTACGACTGGGCGACGAGGTGGGCGGGCATCTGGTCACAGGGCACATTGACGCAGTCGGGCAGGTCGCCGCCCGCGACGACGACGGGCAGTGGTCCACCATGTGGTTCACCGCCCCCGCGACGCTGTTGCGGCAGATGGCCAGCAAGGGCTCCGTGGCGGTCGACGGCGTGAGCCTCACGCTGGTCGACGTGACCGACGACCGGTTTAGCGTGGCGCTCATTCCCCACACGCTGGAGGTGACCACGCTCGGCCGGCGCGCCATCGGCGACGCGGTGAACCTGGAAACCGACGTGCTGGCCAAGTACGTCGAGAAACAACTCAGCGGCGAGCGAGCGGCGATCGCCTCGTAACCGCGACGTGACGAAGTCGCCGGCTGCGCGAGCATCCGCCCTCACACTCTCTCCATCCACGAACGTACCGCCCTTCCCCGCCGCCGGCGACCTCGTCAGGTCGCGGCTTCAGCCCGCGCCTCCCTGACCTCTATCCTCCATCCAACCTCTCGACTCTGACCTCGCCGCAACGTATGTCTCGCCAAACCAAGTCCTTTCTGATGCAGCGATTCCGCGAAATGGGAATCGCCCCGGCGACGCGGCATGGGCAGAACTTTCTGATCGACCTCAACCTGCAGCAGTTGATTGTCGACTCGGCCCACCTCGACAAGCGCGACGTGGTGCTGGAGGTCGGCACCGGCACCGGCGCCCTGACCGCCAAGATGGCCGAACGCGCCGCCGCCGTGGTGACGGTCGAGATCGACGGGCACCTGTTCGAATTGGCCAGCGAACTGCTGCTGGACTTCGACAACGTCACCATGCTGCGGCTCGACGCGCTGCACAACAAGAACCGCTTCAACCCCGCCTTGATGGAAGCGGTCGGCCAGCATCTGGCCGTGTCGCCCGATCGGCGGTTCAAGCTGGTCGCCAACCTGCCGTACAACATCGCCACCCCGGTGCTCGGCAATCTGCTTTCCTGCGAACACCTGCCGTACTCAATGACGGCGACCATCCAAAAGGAACTGGCCGAGCGGATCGTCGCCGAGCCCTGGTCGAAGGACTACAGCGCCCTGAGCGTGTGGATGCAGTGCCAGGCCGACGCCGAGATCGTGCGGATCATGGCTCCGGCGGTCTTCTGGCCGGCGCCCAAGGTCGACTCGGCGATCATTCGCGTCACGGTGAACCCCGAGAAACGGGCGCAGGTGCCCGACCTCAAGTATTTCCATCAATTCACCAAGACGATCTTCATTCACCGGCGCAAGTTCTTGCGGGCGAACGTCGTCGCGGCGATGAAGGGGCATCTCGACAAGCCGGCGATTGACGCGATCCTCGCCGAACTGGCGCTGCCCGACGACGCGCGCACCGAGCAGTTGAGCATCGCCACGATGCTGCGACTCACGGAGCTCGTGCGGGCCCAGGCGCCCGACTGGTCGCTGTAGGGATCGTCCGCCCCTCCTGTGGATTGCCGCGAATCAAGCGGTGCTCGATCCCGTCCGTCCGCGATCAATCGCGGGCTCGTCTGGCAACGGTTGGACAAATCGCCCGCCTGCGATTATTTTGACGCGGTTGGATGTTTTGATTCCCGCACTTGCGAGGTTTGTTGTCGCCATGAGTTTCATTGAACTGACCGGCTCCATGCTCCGCGACATGTTGCACGACGACGAACTGAGCGCCGACGAGTTGGACCAAGCCCGCGTGGAAGATCGCACAATTGTGCGGGTCAATCACGAGGGGGACATCGAGGTCCGCCGCCACGACGGTTGGGAAGTCATCGGCGGCCTGCTGGGCGGGTTCGAGGAGCGGCTCCGCAAGGCGACGGGGCTCGACTGGGCGTGAGCGCCACGCCGTCGGCGGGCGCCTAAGTTGCTTCGCGTCCGCGCACCACCGCCAGCGGCACGCGAATCTCGCCGTTGATCTCTACGAACGGCAACCGCCCGGCCTGCAACAGCCGGCGCACGCGGCGTCGCGTGGTGTGCCACCGCCTCGCCACCTGCGGCACGGACAAGGCGCCCAACCGTTCGGCCTGCGACGGGCAGCGTTGAGCTTTCATCGGCGCCATGACAGCGGTCTCCGCACAACGAGAGCGATCGAACGAAAAGGCGGCCGGGCGCACTCATGGCGAAGTCCCCGAGAGGGCGAAGCTCCCGCCGCGGTCGCGTTTCGGCGAACACAGCGCAGAGTTCCCTCCCGGGGCCTCCAACCAACTGAGGCCCGGCGACCCCTCAATTCTAACGCTTACGCCGATTCCCGGGCCAGCGGCGGCGGCAACGCCCGGTTTTCGGCCAAGCGAACCGGCGCCCCCGGCGCCGCGTCCGTGATACGATCAATTAGGTCCGTTCCCCGCCGCCCCGGCAAATCACCCCGTCACGTTGGCCCATGTCGCGCACCGCTGTTATCAACCGCCAGACTGCCGAGACGCAGATCGAGCTGGAACTCAACCTCGACGGCAGCGGCCAGGCCGACGTCGTCACCGGCGTCGGGTTCCTCGATCACATGCTCACCCTGCTGGCCAAGCACGGCGCGCTGGACCTCAAGGTGCGCGCCGCCGGCGACCTGCACGTCGACCAGCATCACACGGTCGAAGACACCGGAATCTGCCTGGGAATGGCGCTGAAACAGGCGCTGGGCGAAAAGGCGGGCATCCGCCGCTACGGGCATTTCACGCTGCCCATGGAAGAGACGCTGGTCACCGTGGCGGTGGACCTGAGCGGCCGGTACGCCCTGGCGTACAACGCCCCCACGCCCACGCAGAAGATCGGCGACTTCGACGCCGAGCTGCTGGAAGACTTTTGGCAAGCCGCCGCGGCCAATTGCCTGTGCAACTTCCACGTGCTGCTGCACTACGGCCGCAACAGCCACCACATCGCCGAAGGCGTCTTCAAGGCGGCGGCCCGGGCGCTGCGGATGGCGGTTGAACTCGACCCGCGCATGCCAGGCGTGCCGAGCACCAAGGGCACGCTGAACGGTT
>JAGQOU010000485.1 GCA_020427145.1 Planctomycetales bacterium
GGCGCTCGTCTGCCCGGATTGCGGCGCCACGACGCTTGTCGTGGCGCCGGCGATTCGCCCGCTCTCTGGCGTTCAACCTCCCACTGCCGGCGACGACTACGAGTTAGACGCGGCGTCGGCGCCCACGCCGCGTCCGGCGCCGCGGGGCGTTGCGATCATCGAAGCGGAACGTCATGAACAAGCGCGCGCCAGGAACAACGGCGGCCGCGGCCACAAAAAGCTGCCGAGCCATTCCTCGCGAGAGATCTGCCCGCGCGTGCCATTACTGCAGGGAGCCGCGTCGATGCTGCTGACCGGCGCCATCGCCACGCGGTGGCTGACACTGTCGGCGGGGCTATTTGTCGTCATGTGGTTTGCCATGCAAGCGTGGACGACATTTTCGTCCCTGTCGCAGATGGGCGCGATCATGGCCATTTGTTTCTACGCCCTTGCCGTCATGCTCGGCGCGCTGTGGTTCGTCGCGGCGTCGGCCGTATGGTTAGCCGTGGTCGCTGAAAGCGCTGACGGCCACCGCCGCCTCCACAATCCGCCGACATCGGTGTACCTGGATTGGTTGGGTGATGCCGTTTACTTGGGCGTGGCGGCGGTCGCCGCCGCGCTGCCGGCGTGTGGCGTCGCGCGGTTCATTCCCTGGGGTCCGCTCAATCCGTTGGCCGTCGGCGCCGTCGCGTGGGCGGCGGCACTGCCCGTGATGCTGCTCTCGGCTTTGGAAGAGGCGTCGCCGATGGGCGTTCTATCGCCGCGCGTGTGGAGTTCGCTGGTCCGCCGACCGTTGCACTGGGCCTTATTCTACGCAATGTCGGCACTGATCGTCGCGTTCGCCGTGAGCCTCGTCGTCGCCGCTCCCGCAGCTGTCAACTTCCTGGCGCCGATGTTCGTGGCCGTGTCGCTCGTTTATTTCCGACTGCTCGGCCTGCTCGGCTGGTGGCTGTCCGAATCGATGGCCGACGACGAAGAGGACGAAGCGGAGCGATCGTAGGCGGCGCATTCGCGCAGCCCGCTCGGTCACTATTCGCCAATGGGAGCCGTGTACGTTTCCTGGTCGGCGAGAAACTTCTCCCGGGCGGCATCGTCGACGAAAAGGTAGCGTTGCCCCTCCAGCCAAACGCCGATTTGCGGATCGCCGGGAACGTCGACGCCTTGATCGCGCCGACTCACGACGCACTTTCCGCCCGCGGCGCAGTCAACCAGAGCGTATCGCGCCGGGTCCTCGTGCAACCGTTCCGCGGCGGCCTCGTCGACGCACAGGTAGAGCCGATGCGACTCCAGGTCGGTGACCGCGTGGTACATGTTGCCCTTCACCCGTTTGCCCGTTTCGACATAGGTCACCACGCAGTCGCCGGCAAGCGCGGGGATGTAAAGCGCCGGGTCGGCGTCGAACAATTCACGCTCGGACGGTCCCGCCGGCATAAAGACCATGTCTTCAAACGCGCGACGCTGATCGTACCGTCCCTGCACCCAGGGATCGTCCGGGCGCGTCCAAATCGACACGGGACAGTAACCGTTAAGCATCGGTTCACTGGCGTTGGCGTTGGCGAACTCGTGGTCGTCGGATCGCCGACCTGCGCCCTGTGCGGTCGCAGAGGCCGGCGGCACGACGGGCGTTTTGGATCCCGCGGGCGGGACAATCCCGACTCCAGGGGCGCGTCCCCTTTCCGCTGCCTGCGCGCCCGGCGACAGAGACGCCTGCCCTAACGCCGACCGTTGGATTTGCGCAGCAAACGAATCATCCAGAAAACTCTCCGGAGTCGCCAAGAACCGACGTCGCGCCGAGGCATTGGCGAAGCGGAATCGCCAGCCGCCGGCGTAGGTGAGTTCCGTCGCGGGGTCGCCTTGGCGCCCCTGCCCAATCGTCGCGTAAGTGACAGGGCAGACGCCGCCGCGAAACAGGTCGGCGTCGACGTAAGCAGTCGGATTCACTTGAAACTCTGCGGCGCGCTCGCCGTCGGCAAAGAAGTACATGCGGTCGCGATACAGCGTCCCGAACTGCAGGCTGCCCGCCGTCCGCTGCCCGGTCGCCACAAAGGTGACCAGGCAGTCGCCGCCGAACGCGGGGGCGTATGTTTCAGGCCCTGCCGCGAAAATCGCGCGCTGACGCTCGCCGGAGAAGTAATACCACCGGCCGTCAAACGCGGCAGCCAATTCCATGCGACCTGCGGCCCACTCGCGACGGTCATGCAACATCACGGGACAAAACCCCTCCAACGCGAGCGGCAACGTCGGAAAATCTTGCTGAGGCGCGTTGAAGCCAGCCGCGCGCGTGCCCACTACTGGCAGCGTCGGCGTGTGACGCGCAGCAGGCTCTCCGGCAGACTGGCCCGCTGCGCGCATCGCCGCTCCCGCGGCAAGCGCGGCGAGCAACACGTTCAGGAGCTTGGCGGCTGGCGTCATGCAGGTCTTCAGCGAGCGGCGCGGGGGGTCTACGAGCGGCGAAGTGTACCGTCGAACTGCTATCGCCACGATGCCGAATTGGCCGGGGCGGCGAAGCAAGCGGTGCAGTGCTATCATAGGTCGACCCGCACGTCGCCAACTCAAAGACGAAGGCGAGCGGGTGGCGTGAGCCCCCTGTTTCATCGGGTCGCAATTGACGCTGCAATACAACAGGGGGCTCACGCCCCCCGCTCGCCGCGCTGCGGCGTTCCCGGTCCCACGAAATTCAAACACTCCTCAACTCGCCCGCCACGATGCTGCACCTCCAATCCACCACCCGCCCCGCGTGGTTCGCCCAGGTCGACGCCCACCTCGATGAAGTGCTCATCGACCACGCCCACTGCGAGAAGAAGGCCGCCGGCACGGCGATGAATCTGATCTTCCACTACGTGGAACACGCGGAGCTGTGTCGCGAGATGACCGTGATCGTCAACGAGGAACTCGAACACTTTCACATGGTGCTGGATTTGCTCCAACAACGGGGTATTCGATTCCGACGTTTGCGGCCCAGTCAGTACGGCCGCAAGCTCAACGACCTGGTGCGCAAGCAGGAGCCGCAGCGCGCGATCGATCGGTTGCTCGTCGCAGGGCTGATCGAGGCCCGCAGCTGCGAGCGATTTCAGGCGCTGGCCGATCACGTGGACGACGTCGAGCTCGCCGCGTTCTACCGCAGCCTGTTCGAGTCGGAAGCGCGGCACCACTCGACCTACACGCGTCTGGCGCGGCACTATGGTTCCGAGGAAGTCGTGGAGGCCCGGTTGGTCGAGCTCTACGCCGCCGAAGCGACGATCATCGCCGAGGGCGAGCCGCTGGCGCGAATGCATAGCTGACCATCCAGGACGGCCGCGACGACGCGCGCCCTGCGATCACAAAAAAAAGAATCAGCCGCAACCAAACGGTCGCGGCTGATTCGCAATGGTCCTGTTGCCGACTACCGACTACTCGCCTTCTTTCGCCGGTTCGGTCTCGTCGCTCGCCGGCTCCGCGGGGGGCCCGCCCTCCGCGACGGGCGCCGGTGCGCCGCCCGAACCGCGAGCAAACTCGTACGCCACGAAGGCGCCCAGCGCCATGAAGACCCCCTGCATCACGTCAAACTCGCCCCCCGGTACGGCCGCATTGCCACCCGCCATCGGCGCCGCGGCAACCCGCTCGGGGACGTCGGGCTCTTCGACGTCCGCCGCCGCGGCAGCGCCGTCGGCGGCCTCTTCGTCAGTCTCGGCGTCTTGCTTCTTGACCGTCGGCTTGGCGGGTTCCTTGTCCACGGTGCGACTCATCACCATCGCCTTCACGCTCGGGGCGCCCGCGATGGCCGCCAGTGCGATCAGCCCTGATATGGCGCCTCGCAAATAACTGGGGTGGTGCATCGCGGCCGAGGTGTTGAGCTGACGCACCCCCAGGCCGGTCAGCAGACCAACCACAATGGCAAACCAGCTATACTCGGATTCCAGGCCGATTTCCAAGCCGATGTAGGCGGCCAGACCGACCAGAGCGCCAATGACTCCGCCGATGATTGTTTGCCCCATTGCATGCGCCTTTCGGGGGGGTCCCCGGTTAGAGATGAGAACGTTGGGCGCCGCGTTGCGCCGCAACACCGGACTACCGCAAGGTTTAGTCTAAAGTCCGGCGCGGGGCGCCGTCAATTCGCTCGCCGCCTCGCAGGGTCGCGAATCGCTCTGGCCACTCGTCGGAAGCCGCCGCGGCGATTAGAATCATGGTCCTGCGCCGAGGGGCATGCGCCGCCGACGCACTGCCCTGCCCTCACGACCGGCGGCGACCCGCACGCTCGTCGCGTTGGCTCATTCCTCAATACCCAAGACATCCCCAGCAGCTATACGAGCAGACATGAAAATCGCAGTGATTGGCGGCGACGGCACAGGTCCCGAGGTCGCCGCCGAAGGCGTCAAAGTCCTGAAATCGGTCGCAAAACTCGAGAAATTCGACCAGGATCTCGAACTCACGCACCTCGACTGGGGCGGCGAGCGCTACCTCAAAACCGGCGAGGCGCTGCCCGCCGATGGCCTCGACCAGCTGCGTCAGTTCGACGCCATCCTGCTGGGCGCGGTGGGCCATCCCGACGTCAAGCCAGGCATCCTGGAGCGCAAGCTGCTGTTGGATCTCCGCTTCGGACTGGACCAATACATCAATCTGCGGCCCGTGAAACTGTTTCCCGGCGTCGAGACGCCGTTGAAGGACAAGGGGCCCGACGACATCGACTTTGTTGTGGTTCGCGAGAACACCGAGGACCTCTACTGCGGCGCCGGCGGGTTCATGCACAAGGGCACCGCCAACGAGGTCGCGACGCAGACGGCCATCTACACTCGCAAAGGTTGCGAGCGTTGCATTCGCTACGCGTTCGAGCTCACCCGCAAGCGCAACAACCCCAAGGGCAAGAAGCTCACCCTGGTCGCCAAGACCAACGTGCTGACCACTGGGCACGACCTGTGGTGGCGCACCTTCAACGAAGTCGCCGAGGAATACCCCGACATCGAGAAGGACTACAACCACGTCGACGCATGCTGCATGTGGATCGTCAAGAATCCCGAGTACTACGACGTGATTGTCACCACGAATATGTTCGGCGACATCATCACCGACCTGTCGGGCATCATCCAAGGCGGCATGGGCGTGGCGGCCGGGGGGAACATCAATCCCGACCCGGGCGGCGTGAGCATGTTTGAGCCGATGGGCGGCAGCGCACCCAAGTACACCGGCACTGGCAAGATCAACCCGATTGCCACGATCAACGCCGTGGGCATGCTGCTGGAACAGGTCGGCCAGGAAGCCGCCGCCGAGCGCGTGATGAGCGCCATCATGCACGTCACCGGCACCAAGATGAAAAGCCAGTCGGCCGGCAAGATGGGCTACAGCACCAGCGAGATCGGCGACCTGGTGCTTGATGCGCTCGCGTAAGACTTCAGCCCGTTGGTCTCTGTTCAAGAGATGTAGCCGGTTCCCGCGAACTCAAAAATCCGTCACTAGCCCCGGGGCGCGAGCCCAGGGTCCTGGAAAGGGTGCGCAATGAGACACGTCGTCCCGTTGGTTGCGATTCTCTTCGCTGCGAGCGTCGTCGCGTTTCCCATCACCCCAGCTGACCCGATTTCGTATTGGATCGGTGTCGCCGCGATCTGCATCGTCGCGGCGCCAGCGTACTTGTACGGCTGCCGAATCGGCGGTGGCAGCGTGGCCGACGCTGACGCCACCCGCCCTGCGCGATGACACTGCGCCGTGCCGCGACGCTGCCGCTAGTTCCCGTGCTCGACGTCGCGGCAGGTCAACTGGTGCAAGCGGTCGCTGGCGAGCGGGGCGAGTACCGACCCTGGACGAGTCCCCTCGCGCCACACGCCGAGCCGGTCGAGTTCGCTCAACGTGCGACAGCCCTGCTCACCACGCTCACGGCG
>JAGQOU010000486.1 GCA_020427145.1 Planctomycetales bacterium
GGCCCGACGAGCAGCGCGCGATGAGCGCCGCTGCGATGCGGGAGAAGCTGCGCGAGGCCGGCGACGACGGCCCCAAGGCGCCCAGCAAGCTGCTGGTGCAGGCCCACGGCGATTCGGGGCACGAGAGCGTGGTGGCCGCGCTCGACGGCGGCGTGGGCGCCGGGTGCGAGAAAATCGCGTTGATGAGTTACGAAGACGGGGACTTGGACTTCTAACGACTTCCTGGGCGCGCCCGCGCAGGGCGCGGCGCCGCAATCGTACAAAACCGCTCAGTCGCCGCCGGCGGCCCGACATTGCCTTCAAATCATGACGACCGAAGACTTTCTCGATATCCTCGAACAGCGACAACTGGTCTCCAAGAATATTGTGGGCCAAATGCGCCGCAAGGTCGCCGCGGGCGATCACCGGATCACGGCCAAGAGCATTCTTAAGTTCCTGGTGAAGAAGGAACTGGTGACGCGCGCGCAGGCCAAAGAGCTGTTGGAAACGACGCTCACGGTGACCCCGAGCGCCGAGTCGAGCATTCTGGGCCTCGTTCCGATGCCTCAGGCGCCCAATCAACCGGCGCCGGAGAAAAAGAAAGCTGCCAAGCCCGCCCCCAGCGCGCCCGCTCCGGCCGCACCGGCCCCGGAAGAGACGCCGGTTGTCTTGCCCCCGGTCGACGAGCCGGCCGACTTCGGCACGACGGATTTGAGCGGCCCAGGCGACCTGCTCGCCGGCAGCGGTCTGGCCGACGCGGAGGCCGAGCACGATCCGCTGGCAGGCGACGTGGAATCCACGCCAAGCACCGGCAAGAGCATCAAGAAGAAAAAGAAACGCAAGAAACGCGACCATCGCAAACAGAACGAGTGGGACTCGCCGCTGTTGATGCTGGGCTTTGGCGGCTTGGCCGTGCTGATCGTCGCGGGCGTGTTGATCTACTACCTGCTGTTTCGCGAGAACGCCGACAAGTTGCTGCAAGAGGCCGGCGACTCGTTCAACGGCGGCTCGTATTCGCAGTCCATCGTTCTCTACGAGAAGTTTGTCGAGCAATTCCCCAGTCATGCGGAGATCAGCGACGCGACGGTGCGTTTGGGCATGGCCAAATTGTGGCGCGACACCGACGGCAAGAGCGACTACACCCGCGCATTGGACACGGCGCTGCAGGTGACCGACGAGATCCAGGACGAGCCGGCGTTCAACGCCGGCGGCGACGACGAATCGGGGCTCTCGCAAGCCAAACGCGAGATGTCGGAGTTGCTCACGAAGATCGCCGTCGGCCTGGCCAATCAGGCCGAAGCCGCCGAGGACGGCGAGACGGCTCAACAACTCATTGAGAAATCCAAGACGGCGATCGGGCTGTGCAACAACACCAAGCTCGTGCCGCAGCGATTCCGCCTCGCTACCGAATTGGGCGAAGCTCTTGAAACGCTCGACCGCGTCGAGAAGCGTCTCACCCGCAATGCGGACTTGGCCACGACGCTCGCCGCGATGGACGAGGCCGTCGCGGCCGGCGACTCGGCCGCCGCCTTTGCCGCTCACAAAGCGTTGCTGGACCAATACCCGCTGCTGGCCAACAACGAACAGCTGGCGGCCAAGATCCGCGAAGTGGCGACCGCCGAGCAGTCGCTCATTAAGTTCACGCCTGCCGACCAGCCGGCGATGACCGAGGACGTCGAATCGCCGATTGTCGCGGCCTTGGCGCTGGCCGAGCGCAGCGGGCCGACGGCGCCGGGGGCGAGCGGGGCGGTCGCCGTCGCCATTGACGGCAACCTGTACGGCATCGCCCTGGCTGACGGCAGTCTGCTCTGGCGGCGTCACACCGGCGGCGCGGCCGCAGCGGCGCCGATCGCAACCGGCGACGGGCGGGTGATCGCTCTCGACGCCGCGCACCAACAAGTCATCGCCGTGGACGCCAAGTCCGGCAACATCGTCTGGCGGCAACACCTGGGCGAACCGCTCGCGGCCCTGGCGGTCCGCGGCGACCGCACGCTTGTCGCGGGCGCTTCCGGCAAGCTCTATGCGTTGGACACCAAGTCAGGCGCCCTCGTTGGACACGTCCAGTTCGGCCAAGCTATTCGCGTCGCCCCCACGTTCAACGCCAAGGGCGATCGCGTGTACGTGATCGGCGAACATTCCAACCTCTACACGCTCGCTGCCGACGACCTGTCGTGCATCGGCGTGCATTATGTCGGCCACGCCAAGGGCAGCGTCACGGCGCCGCCGTTCGTGGTGCTCAACAAAGTGGCGGTGGCCGAAAACACGGGCCTTGAGACGTGCCAGTTGCACCTCGTCGGTCTCGACAAACGGGGCGGCGCGTCACGCGAAGTCGTCACGACACGCCTGCACGGCTTGGTGCTGAGCCCCATGTTGGGCGTTGGCCGCCGTTTTGCGGCGCTGACGACTCTGGGCGAGGCGGCCGTGTTTGAGGTCGGCTCCGGCGACGACGCTACGGCGCTCACCGAGCTAGCGCGCCGCGCCGGTCCCAGCCGCAAGCAGACGATCCCCTACGGAGCCATGGTCGAGGGCCCGCGGGAAACCAACTTGTGGGTGGCCGATCGCAAGCTGCAGAAGCTCGCCGTGCTGCCGACGGGCAATCGATTGCCAGTGCGGGCGCTGAAACGAGACTTCACCGGGGACGTGTTTGATCATGAGTTGATCGAAGCGGGGCGGCTGCTCGTTCACGTTCGCCGACCGCGCGGCGGAGCCGGCGCCATCGTCGCCGCCGTCGACGACCAATCCAATGAACCCTACTGGGAAACCTGCTTGGCCGTCGCCCCCGCGGGCGCGCCGGTCGTCGACCCTTCGGGCCAGCAAATTACCAGCATCACCTCCGCGGGCGCGGTCTACTCGCTCGATCGCCAGGCGATGGCCCGTCGCGTGCAGAATGAAGCCGAGCAAGCCTCCGCGGCGCCCCTCGACGCGCCGTTAACCGAAACGGCGGACCTGGGCAACGGTCGCGTCGCCGCGGCGACGCCCGGCTCGCCGCAGATTGTCCACTTCCGCCCAGGCGCCCCGCGGGGCCCGGTGAGTTTGATCACCATGCCGTCGCCGCTCGTCGGAGCTCCGCTCGCGTGGGCAGACGGCTTCTTGGCGCCGTCGCAAATCGGTCAGGTCTTCTACTACGCATCCGAGGATGGCGCCCAATTGGCTCCGCCGTTTCAGCCGACGCTCACGCCGGGCGCCAAAGTCGCTTGGCTGACGCCCGCGGCGATTGCCGGCGACGCGCCGCGATTCGCCATCAGCGACGGAGTCAACAAGGTGTTGCTGGTGCAGCTCAACGGGAGCGGCGACGCGGCTCAGCTGCAGCCGGCCGGCGAGGCGGAGGTGGGGGCCGCGGCGTTGGAAACTCGCCTGGCAGCGGTGGGCGACTACGTCGTCGCTGGCAACGCCGACGGCGCGTTGGCCGTGTTTTCGGACGCTGATCTGGCCGCTGGCGATCCGATTGCGCTGGGCGGTCGCGTGACCTGGGGTCCCTACGCGGCGGGCGAGGGCGCGCTGGTCGGCCTTGATTCCAACGAATTGGTGCTCGCGGCGCCGGGGAAGGGCGTCGCGTGGCGCCAACCTTTGACCCAGCAATTGGTCGATGCACCGCTACTGAACGGCGGCGACGCCTGGCTGCTGATGCCCGAGGGCACGTTGGTTCGCGTTAGCCTTGCCGACGGCTCCGAGGCGGGCCGCATTGAACTCGGCGAACCGGCCGTGGCCGGCCCCACGATGTTAGGAAACCGCTTGGTGGTCGCCGCGCCCGACGGGTCTTTGCTCATCGTTGATCAACCGTGACAGTCAACGTCGTCGCCGCCTCGCCACACGTCCCCCGCAACTCCTTCCGTTTTATGACCGACCGAACGCCCGCCGCTGATCTGCTACGCCGCTGCCTCGCGGTCGCCTGGACGGCGTGCGCGATTGCGGCGCTGGGCGGAGTCGTCCGGGCTGCTGAGGGAGATGCGGCCGAGCCCGCCAAGGCGGAGGAAGACGCCGAGAAGCAGCGGCTGCTCGACCGCCTGCCGTTCGATCGCCTGACGCTCGATGCGGCCAACCAGAACGCGGTGATCGACACGCAGATCCTTGACATCCCCAATCGTCGCAAGTTTCGGCCGCTGCCTGACAGCGGCTCGATCAAGGTGCGGCGGCTCAGTCAGCCCTCGGTGCCGTACGAGGTGTCCTGGTCCGCCATCGAGCGAGTCGACCTGTACGAAGAGATGCTGCTGGCGGAGGCAGACCGGCTGTCGGCCGCGGGCGACTTCGACCAGGCGTTTGAATACCTCGGCTTCTTGTTCAACAACTACCCCGACCTGCCAGGTCTGGAGCAGTCGGCGGAGACCTTCTTGTGGCAGGACGCCTCGGCCACGTTCCGCGCGAGTCGGCTGGAAGACGCGCTAGCCAGCTTGCTCGCGCTGTATGAACGCAATCCGCGGTACGCCCGATTGGCGCCGGCAATCGACGCGGTGGGCGATGCGCTGGTGACGGCGCGTCTTCAGGCCGACGATTTTGCCGGCGCGCGCTCCGTGATCGACATGCTGGAGAGTTCCTTTCCGCGGCTGAAACTGAGCGTCACGGGCAAGTGGCGCGGGAAGTTCCAGAGCGACGCCGCGACTGCTCTCGTCGAGGGGCGACGGGCGCTGGAGGCCGGCGAGTTCGCCGCGGCCCGCGCGGCCGTGCAGCAGGCCCGCGGCATCTTTCCCACCATCGACGGCGCCGCCGAACTGCTGGCGGCAATCCAGGACGCCGCCCCCGAAATTCGCATCGGCGTGCTGCAGCCGCAACCCGCGCTTCCCGGGGTCGACTCGCTGGAATGGGCGGCCGTGCGGGTCAACTCGCTGGTGGACCCCAAGCTGGTCGACATGATCGCGTTTGGCGCCGAAGGGGGCGAGTACGCTTCGCCCTGGGCGCGAATCGAAAACGACGACGTGGGGCTCGTCACCACGATCACAGTGAATGACTCTGCCAAACGTCAGGGCGTGACCGCCGCCGCGGTGGCGCGACGGCTGGTGGAAATGGCCAATCCCGCCAGCCCGGTCTTCGACGAGGTGTATCAGGCCCTGGCCAAGTCGGTCACCGCCGAAGGCGACTCGGTGCATGTGGCGTGGCGTCGGCCGCATATCCGACCGGCGGCGCTGCTGCAGACGCCGATCCGCACGCTCGGCCCGCCCTTCGAGGCGGGACTGTGGTACGAACGCGACCAGGATCACAGCACGGCGAAATTGAATCGTTACGAGCGCGCCGCCGGGACAGACGCCACGCCGGGGCCGCGGTTTGTCGTCGAGCAGGGTTTTTCTGACGATGATGCCGCCGTGGCCGCGCTGGCTTCCGGCGAGATCGACGTGCTCGATCGCGTGCCGCCGTGGCAGTTGGAGCGTCTCAATCAGGCGCCAGGCGTTCGCGTCGAGCGTTATCGTTTGCCGACGGTCCACGTGCTGCTGCCGAACTACGCCAATCCGCTGCTGGAGATTCGCGAGTTCCGCCGGGCGTTGTGCTATGCGATCGACCGCGAGGGCATCGTCCGCGATTTGCTACTGGCGGGCGGGGAGCAGCTGGGGTATCGCGCCGTCAGCGGACCGTTTCTCGCCGGCGAGAACGCCACCGACCCGATTGGCTACGCATATCAGCCTGGGATTGAGCCTCGTCCGTACGAACCGCGTTTGGCCGCCGTGCTTTCGGCTGTCGCGCGCAACGGCTTGGCAAAACGCGAAGCGGCCGCCAAGAAAGCCGCCGAGGGCGAACAATCGGCCGAGGAAACGGCCAGCGCCGAAGACGGCGGCGAAGCCCCTGCCGCGGACGACAAACCGGCCGACGGCGACGACGCCAACAATGACGACGCCAAGAAACCCGACCCGCCGCCGCCACTGCGACTCGCCCACGCCGCGGACCCCGTGGCGCGGCTGGCCTGTCAGACGATCAAGGCCCAACTGGATCAGGTCGGCATTCCTGTGGAGTTGGTGGAACTGACGGGCGACGTGAACGCCGGCGGCGACAACGCCGCTCCGTCCTGGGACTTGCTGTATGCGGAGCTTGCCGTCTGGGAGCCGATCGTGGACGCCCGCCGCCTGCTGGGCCCGCACGGCATGGCGGGTCAGTCGTCCGCGTACATGAACCTGGCCCTGGACCGCCTGGAAGGCGCCGAGAATTGGTCGCAGGTTATCGCCCGGGCTAAGGAACTTCACGGCATCGCTCACTTCGACTTGCCGGTGATCCCCTTGTGGCAAACGGTGAACTACTGCGCGTACCGCACCTGGCTAAAGAACGTGGGTGACGAGCCCGTGACCCTTTATCAGAATTTGACGGAATGGGAAAAAACGTTCGCGGAGGGACCGCCGCAATGACCATCGTCGGCCCCCTCCGTCGCCTTGCCTGGGCGAGCCTCGCGGTGTGGCTCGTCGCCGCGTGTGCATCCCCATGCGCCCGCGCGGTGGAACAGAAATACTGGGGGGTGACTCCCTACCGACTGCGCGTGGAAGTGGCGATCGACGCCAGCTGGCAGCCGGAACCCGGCCTGGCCGAGCGTCTGGCCGCTGAACTTGCGGAGCGCATCGATTCGGCAATCGGGCCGTTGTGGAAGGCCGAAGTCGTCGTCGCCGCCGGCCCGCGCCGGGCGACGCTGTTGCGCGGAATCCCCGAGTTCTCCTGGGACGACCTCTCGGCCGAACAACGCACGCTCGACAAGCTGCTGTTCGTCACGCTGCGGGCCAACCCCTCGGGCTGGGAAATCCACTGCCGCGAATTCGACGTCTACCTGCGGCGCTGGGGCGACGCGCTCGAAACACGTCTTCAGCAGCGCACGCGTCTGGACGAGGCCGTGTTCGATACGCTCGTTGACGCGTTTTCGCCGCTGGCGACGGTTCACACGATTGAGGACGACGACGCCCATGTGGAATTGCTGCCGCGCGGCTACGAACTGCCCTCACGAGACGGCCAGACGCCGTTTTTCGCCGCCGGTCGTCCGTTCGAACCGATCCTGCGACGCACTGATCGCGCGGGCGAGTTGCTTGAGAACGGCGTCGTGCCGATCTCGTGGACGTATCTGTCCGCCATCGAGCCAGAGGATGGCGCCTGGCTGGCCGACGTGTTCACAGGCGTCAGCCGTCCGTTTCGTGCGCGCCGCCGCGGGCAGGTCGAACAACTCGCGATCGGGCTCACCCCCCGCGGCGATTCGACCGTCGTGCGGTTCTACGCCCGCCAGGACAAGTCCATCGGCTTGGCCGGCTACGAGGTGTTTCGCAAAACGGGCGACGAGGGAACAGAATTGATCGCGGTGACCGACCGCGACGGCGAGGCAGTGATCGGCAAGTTCGACGAAGCGATCGTCACGCTCTACCTGCGGAGCGACGGGCAGTTGCTGGCGAAGATCCCCGTGGCCCCGGGGGCGATCGCGCGGCTCGAGGCGCCGATTGCCGACGACGCCGCGCGATTGCGCGCTCAGGCCGAGTTGCGCACGGTGCGCGAGGAACTGATCGACTTGGTCGCCCGCCGCGCCATTCTCATGGGACGCGCTCGGTCGTACTTGCAGGCAGGCCGACTCGACGATGCTCAGAAACTGATGGCGGAGTTGAGCGAGTTGCCCGGCGTCGCCCAGTTCAGCCGAGAAATCACCATGTCGGAACGAGCCAGCGAATCGTCCGACCCCGGCGTGCAGAAGCGCATCGAAACGATGTTCGCCGACACGCGCTCGCTGCTGTCGAAGTTTCTGAATCCCAAGCCGATTTCAGATCTTCAGGCGGAAGTCAGCCAGGCTCGCGCGGCGCCGAATTGAGCGGCGTTTGCCGAGGCGGCCTCAGCGTCCCCACACCGCCATCGCGGCGGCACCGGCGGCGGCGGCAAGCGCCATGACGACCGCCATGGCGATCTTTTGGGGCCACGGCGCAGCGGACTCCTCAACGGGCTGTGCCGGCGGACTTTCGGGCTCCGAGGCGGGATTCGCCGCGGCCTGCCCCCGGCTGTCCTTGGCCGTGTCGAGTTCTGATCCCTCGGCGGGCAACGTGTCGGCAAAACCATGACCGACGCTCACCGCGCTCGCTGCTTCCTCGGCCCGAGCGCCCAGCGCGAGTCGCCCCGCCTCGCCGAACTGCCTGGTCCACGGTCGCAGTCGTTCGACGACGGCGGCCGCATGGTTGAGTCGTTCCTCGGGCTGCTTGTGCGTCATCGCTGCGGTGAGTTCCAGCAGGCGGGGGTCGATCGTCGGGTTGAGTTGCCGGGCGGAAAGGGGCTGCTGCTGCACATGCCGGCGAATCTTGTCGCTCGTCCGGCCGCCAGGAAAGGGCACCTTGCCGGTCAGGGCGTAGTACAGCGTGTATCCCAGCGAATAGATGTCGCTCACGGGGCGAACGGCGCCGGGCGAGATAATCGTCTCGGGCGCCAGGAAATCGGGCGTGCCCACAATGCTTTTGCGTTTGCCGTCGCCGGCGCTGCGCAGCGTGTCGTCGGCGAATGCCGCCAGCCCCAGATCGGCTAGCTTGGTCTGCCCCTCGGTGGTGATCATCAAATTGCCCGGCTTCACGTCGCGATGCACGAGTCCCCGTTCGTGAACGTAGGCCAGCGCCTCGGCCGCCTGCGAGACGACCCATGCCGCTTCGGCGTCGGACAACGGGCCGTGCCGGCGCACCAAGCGCCGCAGATCGCACCCCGGCACGAACTCCGTGACAAGGTAATACGTCTCGCCGTCGCGATCGGCGAACGACAGGCGAATCAGATTGGGATGATCGAGCTGGGCCTGGGCGCGGATTTCGCTACGGAAACTTTCAATCGAGGCGGACGTCATTTGCGTACGCGGCAGCACCTTGATCGCTTCCACGCGGCCGAGCAACTGGTGCTCGCCTTTGAACACGTATCCCATGCCGCCGCGCCCGATCGCGTCGAGAATGCGGTACGGCCCAAGCGTGAACTTCGTGCGTCCCTGCACTAATTGCTCGGCCTGCCAACGATTGAGATACTCCAATTCGACGAGATGGTCCGCCAAGAGCCGGTCGGTCACGTCGTTGAGACACCGGTCGCCCGCGGCCGATCCGGCGACCAGCGCATCCCAGGCGCGGTCGATCTGCTCCTGCGTCAGCAATCCGCTGGCGAGGGCCGCTTGCTCAAGAATGGAGTGGGGCGTGGGGCTCACGCGTTCGGTATCCACGGCGATCTATCGTGATCCTGTCGAAAGAAAGATACAGGAAAAGTGTACCTCGCCGGCGCGCCGGATGCCAAAGCCGGCTGGCAATCCCGTCCGCGTAAACCCCCTACTTTGCGGAAGTCAGCCGAGCGGCCGGTCGCCAGCCGCTCGCACCAACTCGGCCAAATCGCGCCGTTTGTGCCACGCTTGGGGCAGGGGGGCGACGATCGTCAACGGCTCATGCCGCACAGGATGTTCAAGCGAGAGCCTGCGCGAATGCAAAGCGATGCCCGTCTTCAGAAGGGCGTCGCTGCCGTATTTTCGATCGCCGACGATCGGCCACCCCGCTTTGGAGAGTTGCACGCGGATCTGGTGTTTACGACCGGTCTCCAGCGTGACCTCCAGCAGCGACAACTCGTCGCCTGTCGCCAAAGTGCGGTACGTGAGCCGCGCAAATTGGGCGTCGGGACAACTCGCGTTGGTGGCATGCACCCGGCGATGGCGGTCGTCGTGGCGGAGGTAGTGCTCCAGCGCGCCGCTGGGGGGGTCGACGTCGCCCGTGGTCGCGGCCCAATACACCTTCTCGACGTTTCGCGTGCGGAACGCTTCGCTCAGTCGCGCGGCGGCTTTGGAGGTCTTGGCCAGCAACGTCACGCCGGTCACGGGCGCATCAAGCCGGCTGACGACGCCCACATAAACATTGCCCGGCTTGTCGTAGCGAACCCGCAGAGACTCTTTGGCAACCGTGAGTAAACTGGGCACATCGGCCGCGACGCCCATGGTGGGCAGCATCGCCGGCTTGTTGACGGCCAACAAGTGGTTGTCTTCGTACAGAATTTCCAGTTCAGCGTGATGCATAGTCGGCGTGGGCCAGCGCGGCGGCGGTGTGCCCGGATGCGGCAACCCTCTACAATAGCTGACACGACGCCGCGACACGATGGCGCCAAGCCAACTGGCGAGCGGGGGGCGTGAGCCCCCTGTTGCGTCCGAATAACAGGGGGCTCACGCCCCCC
>JAGQOU010000487.1 GCA_020427145.1 Planctomycetales bacterium
AGGGGTTCCTTTCCACCGCCGGTGGACCCACCAATACTGCTCGGGCGCCCGACGAATCAGCCGCTCCAGCTCCCGGGCGTACCAGGCGATCACCTCGGGGATTGTGCTAACCGGGCAGTCGGACGCGAGCGGATCGACCAGGCTCCCCAGCTTCAATTCAAAATGCAGCGGCGTCTCAAGGCGAATGCACGCGCAAACGGCCGTGGGGGCCTCGCCGCCGAGCGTGAACAGCCCGACCGCCTTGTGCGTGGCAGCCGGTTTCCCGAAGAAGTTCGTCCAGCAGGCCCCGTCGCCCGCGTATTGATCGCCCAGGAGTGCCAGTGTGCCGCCGGCGGACAGCAGCTCGCCGATAGCCTGCCCGCTGCCGGCCTTGTCGAGCATGTACTGGCCTGTGGCGCCGCGAAACGAGTTGATCCAGCGGTCGAGAAACGGGTTATCCAGCCGCCGAGCGACTGAATGGCTGGGGAATCCGTGCAAACCCAGCAGGTAGCCGCCCATCTCGAAGTTGCCCAGGTGGCCGGAGAGAATCACCAACGGTCGGCGATCGAGCAGCCGCCGGGACACGATCTCCAGTTCGGGGATCTGCGAATAGTCACGCCAATTGGTGCGATGCAGTTTGCGGGGCGCGTGGGCGATTTCCGAGACCATCAGCAGCAGATGCCGCCACATTCCCAGGGCAATTTCCGCGTGGCGATCCGCCGCGGCCTCGGGGAACGCGATCGCGAGATTCTCTTCGATGACCGCCCTCCGCAGCCGCAGAACGTGCCACATCAACCAGGCGAGTTGCCGGGACGCCGCCTGGCACGCCGCCGGCGAGACGGCCTGCATGACGCACACCGCCAGCCGCACCGCGACGTACGAGGCATAATCAACAACCAGCTTCCAACCAGGCACCGGTCCCACTCCCTGCAGCAGCGACAATGTCGAGGAGGAAGGATTGTCGCGAAAACCTGCCGGGCGGGGAAAGGCCGATTTGAGGCCGCAAACGCCCTGTGAAAGCACGCAGCATCCTGGCGAGCCGTGGCAGCCGCAACCTGACGAGGTCGCCGGCGGCGCCAGCGGGGCCCGCTAGCCGAGTTTCGGGTCGCTGGCCAACGGAAGCTTGACCGCTTTGCCCGTCTTGGCCGATTTGTAGATCGCCAGAATCAGCTCGACCGGTTTGCGCCCCTCGGCGTCCGCCACCGAGGGGGTCAGGTCCTTGCGAATCGAATCGACGAAGTCTTGCAGCTGCAGGGTGTGGGCGTGGTGGCCGATGGACGATGGGTCGGCCGCGCCACCGCCGGTACTGGTGCTGTTGGCCATCGCCTCCAGCACGGCGGCGTCGCCCCGCGCCTTCTTGGCGAAGTCCCACTTCACGATGTCTTCCTCTTCGAGCACCGCCGAGCCGTGCGATCCGTGGAGTTCAATCCGCTTGAGATAGCCCGGGAACGCGGCCGTCGAGGCTTCGATGACGCCCAGCGCGCCGTTGGCAAACCGCAGCGTGGCCACGGCCGTGTCTTCCACCTCGATCCGCTCGTGGGCGAGCGTGTCGGTGTAGGCCTGGACTTCAGCCACGGGCCCCATCAGCCACAACAGCAGGTCGACAGTGTGGACGGCCTGATTCATCAGGGCGCCGCCGCCGTCGAGCGCCCAGGTCCCGCGCCACGCGCCGCTATCGTAATACTCCTGCGTGCGGAACCACTTCACGTACGCGTCGCCCAGGGTCAGCCGACCGAAGCGTTCGCCGTCGATCGCCCTCTTGAGTTGCCGGGAGGATTTGTGGAACCGCGAGGGGAAAATGGTGGCCAGCTTCACGCCGGCGGCTTCGCAGGCGGCAATGATCTTGTCGCACTTCTTCAGCGTGATTTCCAGCGGTTTCTCAACGATCACGTGCTTGCCGGCCTTGGCGGCGGCAATCGCGGGATCCATGTGGGCGCCGCTGGGCGTGGCGATCGTCACGGCGTGAACCTCGGGATCCGCCAGCATCGCGTCGAGCGAATCGTAGGCCTTACACCCGACCTCGGCGCCAAACGCCGCCGCTCGCTCGCCCGACATGTCAAAACAGGCGACGAGCCCGGCGTTGCGCACTTCGGCAAGCGCGCGGGCGTGAAACCGGCTGATCATGCCGGTGCCGATGATTCCAAATCCAATGGGCATGGTTGATGTCGTTGAGTGGTCCGTGGTCGGTTGTGAGGCGTCGCCACGCCGTGGGCGGTCGCGGCGACGCGATCCGAGCGCTATCATGGCTAGCAGTGCGGACGGTCATTATGGACCGCAACACGAGGCCTATGTAGGGGAAAATCAATTTGAGTCGCGAGCCGACCATCCCAGACGACGCTGAGCATGGCAACTACCAGCCCCGGTGGCACGTGGTGCTGTACCAGCCCGAGATCCCCTACAACACGGGCAGCGTGGGTCGCACTTGCGTGGCTGTGGGGGCCAAACTGTGGCTCGTGCGGCCGCTGGGATTTCGGGTCGACGATTACCACCTCCGCCGCGCGGGGCTCGACTATTGGCAATATTTGGAGTGGGAAGTCGTCGACGATTGGCCTGCCCTGACCGCCCGGCTCCCCCCCAACCGGCATTGGTATTTCACCAAATTCGCCGAGCGGACGCTGGCCGAGGCCGAACTCCCCGGGGGCGCCGTGCTGGTATTTGGCCGTGAATCGACGGGGTTGCCGACCGAAATCCGCACCGCAGCGCCCGAGCGACAGTTGCGGATTCCCACCCGCGACGCGGTCCGCAGCCTCAACCTGTCCAACAGCGTGGCAGTGGCGTTGTACGAGGCGGTGCGTCAATCGGGCGGCACTGTGCTGTAAAATTGAGGGCTGTAACATTGAGGGCGCGGCCTCGCTGCATTCGGGAGTGCGAGGCTCTGCCGAG
>JAGQOU010000488.1 GCA_020427145.1 Planctomycetales bacterium
CGAAGCGGTCGATCGAACTCGGCAAATCGTGATAGAATGGCTGGCGCGCGGACCAGCCGTCCGCTCGCCCCTTCCCTGCCCCGCCCTTGGCCAGGTTGAGTTGAAAGTTCCGATGAGCAGTTTTTCGATCGTCGACGACAAGTACATTCCCCTGTACCGCGTGATGTGGGTCGCCGCGACGCCCCATTTCTGCGGCGACGAGGAGTGCCAACGCGAAGGCTTTTACGAAGTTCGCCTGGAGCAGGGCGAGTCGGTGTGGGCCACCATGGGCGAGCGCGACTCGATGATCCAGGCGTTGGACCATTGGCAAGAAGGGGTCGACCCGCCCCCCGGCGCCGAGGGCGATTCGCTAAGCGACGACGGCGACTTGTGGTGAGCGCCGGCAGCCGACGCCTCATCGCGCCCCGCGGCGGCGAGCAGAGAGTCCACACAAACCGGTCCCGTCGTCGCACGCGCTGCGTCGTCGAAGTTCCCTGGCGTATCACGCGGCGCCAGTCAGTTCGCGCGTCTTAGGGCGCCCAGGAGGAGATTGTTATCATGCCCGAGTCGACCGGCGACGAACTGTTCTGGCGCGAAACTTACTTCATTGTCTTTCCGCGCGATCGGCAGCCTTCGTTGCAGGCCGTGCAACGTGCGCTGGCCAAGGCGGACAATCGCCTGCAGTTGGAAAACCCCGCGGGCGACGATCAGGGGCGGTTCGCGTCGCTATTTGTCGAATCGCCCGAGGACCACGCGGCGGTGGAAATCAGCTTCGAGACGGGCGAAGCCATCGTCGAGCAAAACCTGGAGTGGGCCAAGCGTCTGCAGAAAAACTTGCCGGCCCGCCAGTTGCAGCTATTGATGACGTCCGACTCGCGGATCGACGTCGCTCACTTCGAACGCGTGAAGGCCGGCGGCAAGGCGCCCCAGGCGGACGAACCCTTCGACCCTGGCGACATGTGGGACGACTCGGGCGACGGCGACGACGGGGATGACGGCGAATTTGCCGAGCCGCCGGTCGAAATGCTCGACCCCACATGCCTGCTCACGGTGGTCGAGACCCTCGCGGGACTGACCAAGGGGATCACCATCGACGCCGCCGCGGGCGAAGTGCTGTGAGACGGATGGGGAAGGCGGAATGGGGAATGGGGAGTTGCTTGCACGAAGCGCCGCCAACCCCTCACCCCGACCCTAGCCCGTGGCGCAAGCCGCGGGTTTGCTGCAGTCTGCGTGCGCCCGCCGCTCCGAAGCTCGCTGCTTGCCCTGCGGGCTAGGGCGACCGCGATACCGCAACCGACATCGAGCGCGGCGAGCCGCATTGACAGGTCGCCCTCGACACACGAAAACCATCGCCTGCATCCCCCCTCCCCTTCCGCACTTCCCCCCTTTGTTTCCATGCTTGCCAAAGACCTCAAGCCCGGCGCCATCTTCAAGCAGAACGACGCGCCGTACATCATCGAAACCGTGTCGGTGCAGTCCCCCTCGGCCCGCGGCGGCAACACGCTGTACAAGTTCCGCGCCCGGCATCTGATCACCAAGCAAAAGACCGACCTGGTTTGCAAGGGCACCGACAACCTGGCGGACGCCGACTTCACCAAACGGATCGTGTCGCTGATGTACCAGGACAACGAAGCGGTCCACCTGCTCGACACCGAGAACTACGAGCAGTACAGCATCGCCGCTGAGGACGTGGCCGAGGAAATGAGCTACGTGACCGAGGGGCTGGAGGGGATGTTCGCCCTGATCTACGAAGACCAATGCGTGGGCCTGCAAGTGCCCGCGGCGGTGGCGTTGGAGATCATCGAGTGCGACCCGGGCGCCAAGGGCAACAGCGCCACCGGCCGCACCAAGCCGGCGAAACTGTCAACCGGCAAGACGGTGCAAGTGCCGGAGTACCTCAAGCAGGGCGAAGTGATTAAGGTCGACACGCGGACCGGGGATTTCTTGGGGCGGGCGTGACGTCACGTTATTCACCCCAACACAGGGGCAAGAGCAATTGGACCGCACCGGCGCTAGAAGCCGAAGGGATTCTCGTCGCCCGGCGCAGGGCGATGAAATATCTCCTCGCTCTGGCTATTTGCGCCGCGGTAGAACGAAACACTTGCATCAGCAAGCTCGCTTCGCAATCGGTCGGTCTCGTCCAAAGTCAAGGTCGATTGAAAGACGTCCAGGATATTTAGGTTCGGCAGTTCGCGCAATTGCATGAAACCTGCGACGGTGGCGTCGCCCTGGCGAATTGAGAGCAATTGCAGCGAGTCGCGCTGCGCGAGCGCGTCCAATAAACCGTCTGTCGCCGCCGCGGCGTCGGCCTCCAGGTTCACCAGCAGTGGCGCGGCGTCGACAAGCTTCCTGATCTGATCGGCGGAAACCTTCTCGTCAACGACCAGATCGCTTGTCCGACCGAGTATGTTGCGCAGCAAGTCGATTCGCTGGTCGGTGAGTCTCGTGCCGCGTAGTTCTAAGTGCCCGTCCTGTCTCCAAACGGGGTCAACTCTCTTTGAGTCCTCCCACCGCCATCGCTGGAGGCGACAGCAGGCGATAAATCGCAATAACTTGTCGGGCGACGAAAGCCTCGAGCGGGTGAGGGAACGAATCGATGGCTGTCCGGGCGCCGGCAAGACCGTCAACCTCGGGTGGTCAAGCCGGAATTGCTCAATCTCCGCAGCAGTGGCCGAGATATGATTCAGGTCAAGTCTGGTGAGCGACGGCATGTCGGCGATCAGCTCAACGTCCTCAATTAGCACTTCCCAGTCGTCAATAGCCAAGGTTTGTAAGTTGTCCAAGCGGCGAATTTCCAGCAATTCGTCGGCCGACGTAATCACAGGTTGTGGATACACGGGGCGGCTCGGAACAAGCCCCCTCAGCAAATTGGAAACGCGAACCTCCCGCAAACGCGGCAAGGCGACGAGAGCATCGATGAGCGATGGTGTCAGGCGACCAAAGTGATCAAGACACTCCACCTCGGACAAGGCTGCGAGGCGGTCCCATTGGATATCATCATCCCCGCGGTTCACAATTGTTACTGAAGTGACCTGACGGCAGGGGTCCAAATAGGCTGCCGGCGCCAGCCGCTCGAGCCAGTGCGGTCCGCGATACTGCCATTCGGCTCGCAGCCCGGTCTGCTGATCTGCAGGCGCAGGTGAGTACAAGGCGACGACGGCATCTTCGCGGGCGCGGCGGCTGATCTGATATTGAAACCAACCCGCGATGACGGCCACAGCCGTCGTGACGGCCAGGAAATCGACAATACGAAAACGGACTCGACCGCCGCGACGGCGTATCCAGGTCTGCACGGCGACGCCCGTGAATGCCACGACGCCGACCGCGATCAGCAGATCGGCGGACAGCGCACCGAGGCTCCATTGATGGCGGTCGTACGCGAACGACCACGCCGCGTGTTTGTTCCACGGCACGCCATCGATCGATTCGAAAAACTGGCTGCCATTGCGAGTTCGCGTCCATCCTTGGCCCCCGTACCCGCATGCCCGGCGGCAGAAGGTCAGCGGCCAGCCGTGGATGAACTCATTTACCGTGAGCGGCCCTTTGGCGGTCTTGGAGTTGGGCGATCCCGCGAAGGCCGCACCGCCCCGCATGAATGGCTGCTGCCGCAAAAGCGTCGACTTAACCTCGAAACCAGGAATCTCCAACAACACCACCAACACCGTCGCCGCCAGCAGCGCCAACCACGTCAGCCAATGCAGGCGGCGCACGATCGATCGCCGGGGCACGGCAGGCGGGACGGATGCTTCGGCGGCGCTCATGCCAGCCTCCCTGAGACGGTCGAGGCGCCCGTACGTCGGGCTTTTCAGCCTGACATTGTAACGCGCTGGCGGAGACCGCACCTCGGCGCCCGAGCCCTGGATCGACGGTGCTCAATGGCGTCGCGTGCTTGGGAGGAAACAGCCAGGCTGGAAGGCCCGGGGTACGGGCGTCAGAACAGCTCCATCTGCCGC
>JAGQOU010000027.1 GCA_020427145.1 Planctomycetales bacterium
CTTCAGACTAGAACGCGTATTACGCATGGTGCTGGAATCGTCGGCAACTAACACTCGTGCGCTCATGGCGTCGTTCACCTCAGGAGGTCATGCTCGGGCTCAACACACCGCCGACGCACCGGCTCGGCGTGTGCGAAAAATCGTCTGGGTAAGACTAGGTTGGCACTGGCAGTTGTCAAACGCGACGTGCCAAGAAACCCCAATGGCAATCCGGTTGTAACGATTGCTCGGCCGGGCGGACGGCGGGCAGCCGCGTCCGCAAGGCGCTGGCGCAGGGAGACGATATGCCATGCGCGGCCGGCCGACCGCAGCGACGCGAAGAGCCTTCCGGCGGCGACCGCGAGAAGCGTCACCGCATGACGCGACCCAGCAGTTGCTTCATTTCCGATTCGATCTTCCCCTTGAACATCATGGCCGTCAGCGGCAGGTCGCCGCGGACCAGCAGCTTTTCCTCCGCCGACTCGATTTCGCCCGCGACCTTGATCCCGAAGGTCTTGAAGCCAAACGCCAGCGTGTCGCCGTTCCACGACTGCTGAAGTTCGCTGACTTTGTCCGCAAAGCGATCGTGCATCGACTCGGCAAATCGCTCCAGGCGACTTTTCGCTTCCTCGGCGGACAGATTGTGGGGAATCTCGAGACTGAACTTCGGCACGCGGGAACTCCGTTCGGGGCAATTCAAAAAAGAGAGGGGGCGGGCGCACCGGCAGCGCCGAACCGGGAGGAGAATTATCGCGGCCTGCGCGGGGAAAATCCAGCTGCCGGGTCGACGACGCTCCGACTACGAGTCCTGCGATTGCTCGTCATCGTAGTCGACGCGGTCGCAGCCGTGCCATAGCGGCAGGCCCGCCTGCAGCCGCTCGGCCATCACCGACAGCTTTTCGCGGGTGCCTGGCATGGCCCGGGTGGCGGGATAGCGGCGCTGGTCCACGGGGCTGGGCTCGTAGTCCCAGTCGCCGCTGCGAATCGCTTCGAGGACAGATTTTGGCACGGCGCGGCCTCCCAAATGCGACTGCGGTCAAGCCATTCCCGCAAAATCGCGGGCAGGCCCCTCCGCCAAGAATCCCTCCGCCTCACCCGTCAATATCCCGCTTGGGCGCCGGGTGTCAAGAAAATCCCGCATCGGAGCGCTTCGGCCAGGGCTAAACTCCCGCTTTTCCCCGGCCGAAAGGGGTGTTACAATTCGCGGTTCGCCAAAGTCCGGTGGATGTCGCCGTCGCTCAAGTCACTCCCCCCGCGTACAGGAACAAACTCATGGCCAAACCTGGTCGCAAAGTCAAGAAAGCCAATCACGGCAAGCGCCCCGCTTGCAGCCGTCCCCGCAAGAGCCGCCGTCAGAAGATTCGCACCTGAGTTTTCCCCTGCTGATTGACCGGGGCGCGGCGTCGCTGCGCCGCGATTAGCCAGCCGCACCGCCGCGGCGACGCACCGCAAGAGGATCGATTGCCGTGGCATCACGTGAATGGATCGTGCCCCCCGACGCGTTGAATTTCGACCACGTCGTCGCCGACATCGAGGCGATTCGCGCCGTCATTCCTCAGCGGCACGACATGGAAGCGCTCACGGCGATCATCTACGACGATGTCGAAAACCATGTGTGCGTCGGCTACCGCGACATCACCGAAAACGAATTCTGGGTCAGCGGCCACATGCCGGGCATGCCGCTGATGCCGGGCGTCATCATGTGCGAGGCGGCCGCGCAGGTGCTCTCCTATCACGTGCAGGCCCACGACCTGGCCGGCGCCAAGGTCGTCGGCTTCGGCGGTCTCGACAGGGTCCGCTTCCGCGGCGTCGTGAAACCCGGCGATCGTTTGGTGATCTCCACCAAAGTGCTCAAGCATCGCCCTGGCCGGTTGGTCATCTGCCGCTTCGAGGAGTTCGTCAACGAGACCCTCGTGTGCGAAGGCGAGATCACGGGCATCCCGCTGCCGGTCGACGAGTTGGCGCAAAGCTGACGCGCTGCGCCCGAGTTGCGGGAGCGCGAGGCTCTGCCGAGCCTCCGCCGCGCCGACTCGGCCGAGCCTCGCACTCCCGGCAAAACAATCCTCAATCTGAATTTCGCAATCGCCAGATGGGCCGCCGCGCACTCCCCAAGATTGACCCCGCGCTGGACCTCTCGCGGCATCTGCTGACGCTCGACTCGTTGCCGCAACCGTGGGACGCCGCGGCCGTGTTTGGCCGCCAAGCGCCGCTGGAAGTGGAAGTCGGCAGCGGCAAGGGATTGTTTCTGCAGAATATCGCCAGGGCCGTGCCCGAACGCGACTTCCTGGGCATCGAAGTCGGCGGCCTGTACGCCCGTTTCGTCGCGGCCCGGCTCGCCAAGCGCGAGCTGCCCAATGCGCGCATCATCCACGGCGACGGCTTGCGGCTCTTCCGCGAATTCCTGCCGGACGCCTCGCTGGCCGCGGTGCACGTCTATTTCCCGGATCCCTGGTGGAAGGCTCGGCACCGCAAGCGGCGGGTGCTCAACGAGGCGTTCCTCACCGACGTCGTCCGCACGCTCGCGCCCGACGGGCGATTTCACTTTTGGACCGACGTGCAGGAATATTTCGAGACGACGCTGGCGTTGATCGCGGAAAAGATCCCGCTGGTCGGCCCGCTGCCGGTCCCGCAGCGGGATCCTGAGCACGATCTCGACTATCTCACGCACTTCGAACGCCGCAAACGCAAGGCGGGGCTGCCGATCTATCGCTCGGAGTTCGCGAAACCCGCCGCCCCTTGAGTGGCTGCAGCCCCCAGCCGCAAGCTTACCAGCTCGCCGGCAACGTCACGCGAGACTTGCCACTTCGCTCGCGCGCTGCCGGCGACTCCGTCGAGTCGCGGCTGCTGAAGCGGCTGCCTGGCGCGCGATCGCTCAATCGACTTCGATTTGCTTGAGAAAGTCGGCGGGAATCTCGTGCGACTTCTGCGCCACCAGCGCAAAGTAGTACAACGGCAAGCCTTCCATGGAGAGTCGATGCCGGTACCGCTCCATGTGGCAGATGTCGAGGTATTCCGAGAAGATCAGCTCGCGCACGAACCGCGAAAAACCCGACGTGTCGGACTTGTCGAGGAACGTCGCTTTGATGTTGAAGGCGACCCAGCCGCCGACCTGCACGAACTGCAGGGCCTGGAAAAACGCCGCCGGCGGAATATCGCCGAAACCGAGCGCCGCCACGGACGTGAGACAATCGATTGACCACTCGTCGATTTCCTGACGCAACTCGTCGGACAGATCGGTGAAGTCGGCGACGAAATACTCGTCGTACAAGCCCGGTCGATCGCGGTCAGCGGCGAGCTTGGCTTCGCGAATGATGTCGGCGCCAATGAGCCGAGCCACGCCGTCGCGTTTGAGTTCCTCGCCCATCAGCCCGTTGCCGGCGCCCAGATCGAGCACGCGCAGTTCGCTAATCGACTTGCCCACGGCCGATAGCGAGCGCCGCAGTAGTTCGCCCACCTTCTGCGGCGACGAGCACTTCAGCCGCTCGTAGAAGACTTGCTCGTACAGCCCGGGGCGCTCGTAAATTCTGTCGTAATCGTGAAAGCGAATCCGCAGTTTGCGATCCCCCTCGACGAGGTTGAAATACGCCTCGTCTTGGGCCACATCATGACTTTCGTAGGGGGGAAACTGGATGCGATGCCGCTGTCGCACGATGGGCTCCTGTGGTTGACGAAGTCGACGAGTCGAAAATTTGCGAAGCTTTAAGTCTACGGAAATCGCGCGACGCGTGAACCGCCGCCTGGGTCGTCGCTGTGCCGCCAAACGCGGAATAGGACAACCTGTCTAGCGCGAAATGGCTTTGAGATTTTGCAGAAAAAAATCGAGATGACGCTGAGAATTCGCCGCCGTGCTCTGCTGATGTTCGTTCGCAGCACACGCTAGCGTCGAAGTCAGCAAGCTCTGGCCGTCGCGATCAACGCCGTGACGCCGGGCCCGAATCCGCGAGCGGATCGGCCTGCCGACAGCGCCCCGCCTGCCAATGTGCGGCGAGCGCTACGGACCGCTGGCCGCGGCTTCGTATGTGCGGCCCCCTTCGTCTTCGGCTTTCGACTCGTACTTGTCGAGCGCCACCTGGTAGAGCTTTTGCCCCCAGGGCGTCGGGTACTCGCCGGTCAGGCACGCCCGGCACAGCTCGTCGGTCGGTTTGCCGATGGCGCGTGCGATCGAGTCGATCGGCAGGTAGCGCAGCGAGTCGGCGCCCAACTCGGCGGCCATCGCGGCGAACGTCTCCTCGCTGGCTTCGGCCCCGCCGTGCAGGAAGGGAGGGGCGAACAGCTCGCCGATGGTCGACATGTCGATCCCGTAGAAGCAGGGCGCCACGATTGGCGGGCAGGCCACCCGGACGTGGATCTCACGCGCCTCGCCCACCTCGCGAATCTTGTCGATCAGCACCCGCATCGTCGTCGAGCGGACGATCGAATCCTCGACCAACAGCACGCGCTTGCCGCTGAGCACCTCGGGCAGCGGCGTGTACTTGGCGGCCGCCTTGGCCTCGCGGTTGGCGCCCCCCTCGATAAACGTGCGGCCCGAGTAGCGGTTGCGGATCAGCCCTTCCAGGCACGGCACGCCCAGCCGGTACGCCATGGCGTCGGCCGCCGCCTTGCTGGTGTCGGGCACGGGCACCACGATCGTGTCGTCGTCCTTGACCACGGTTTCCATGCGGGCCAACTCTTCGCCCAGCGACTTGCGCGACAGGTAGACGCTGCGGCCGTCCATCGTGCTGGCGACGTTGGCAAAGTAAATCCATTCGAAGAAGCAGTGCCCGCGGCGCGGGTTGTCGCTGAACCGCTCGATCGAAATCTTGTTGTCCACCACGCTGATCGCCGTGCCGGGCTCCAGCGATTTGATCGACTCTTTGCGGAAGCCGAGGTTCGACAGGGCCACGCTTTCACTGGCGGCCGCGAGCAGCGGTCCCTCGATCGCGTAGCACATCGGCTTGATCCCCAGCGGGTCGCGAGCGATCAGCATCTCGCCCATCGCGTTGACCAGCGCCAGGCTGTACGCCCCGTCAAACCGCGTGGCGATATGCCGCATCACGTCGATTAACGGCAGCCGACGACCGCCGCCTAACTCGCGGCTGATCTCGTGCATGATGATTTCGGTGTCAGTCGTGCGGGCGAGGTGATGATCGTCCTCGGCCAGCAGCTTGTCGCGCAGCGCCGGATAGTTGGCCAACTGGCCGTTGAACGCAAAGCTGAACCACTTGTGCTTCTGCAGGTGATGCCGCTCGAACGGCTGGGCGTAGCTGCGATCCTCTTGTCCGCAGGTCGCGTATCGCACATGGCCGATTGCGGCCCGGCCGGCGTACTCGCGCATCAGCGCTTCGCACTTGCCGCGATGGTTGAGCCGAAACACCTCGCTGACGCTGCCCAGTTTGCGATAGTTGTCGATCAGCTGGTTACGATTCGGGTTGTAGGTGGTCATCCCCGCGGACAGTTGGCCGCGATTTTGGATGTCCAGCAACATCCGCGGCATCAGCCGGGAGGCGTGCTCGGGGCCCTGCGACGGGCAGAGCGGGCTGACCTCGTCGCCATCCAGGTGGTAGATGGCTGCCACGCCGCATTCGTGGTGCAGTTCGCTCATAGGGAGAGGTCAGAGGTCGGAGGCGAGAGGGCAGGGGAGGGTGGCCAACGGGGCGCTGGGCAAGCCGCGACACGTTCGCTCGTGCCTTGATTCTACGGGGGCGGACTGTTTCCCTCAATCGCCGGCCGGTCGCGGCGAGGGAGATGCGTGATTCGCGGCTTCTGGCGCTGCCGGTGACATGAGAAACGCGACCAGGTCGCGCAAATCGTCGATGGTCATCAACTGCTCCAACCCCGCGGGCATGATCGATTGGTCGCTGGGCGAACGCTCGTCGATCGTTTCGCTAGCGAGGGTAAACGTCTTGCCGCTGGCGTCGGCATAGCTTTCCTGACCGTCGTCGCCGCCCTGCGGCAGCCGCAGGCCCAGGTGCGCCAAGCCGTCGTCGGTGACCAGCACCCACGGCTCGTACCGCGGGGCGATTTCGCGGCTGGGCTGCAGGATCGACGCGATGATGCGCTCGCGCGCTTGCTGGGCGCCGATCCGCGTGAGATCGGGGCCCATCCGCCCGCCGCGGCCGCTGTGTTGGTGGCAGGCCGCACAGTGGGGCCCCGCGGGCGTGAAGAACAGCCGACGCCCTGAAGCCGCGTCGCAGCCTTCGGCCAGCAGCGTTTCCCATGCCGCCAGATCGTCCGCCGCCGGTTTCTCTTCCCCCGGGGCCGGGTCCAACCCCGCCAGCCGCCGCACCCGCCGCGCCTCGTTGGCGACGACGGCCACGTCGTCCCCGGCCAGTTGGCTCAGCAACTCAGTTCGCCCCGCGGCGTCGCCCGCCAAACCGGTCACGGCCACGGCGCGCAAGTCGGCCGCGCGATCCGCGTCGGCGGCAATCTCCGTCAACAAATCGAACCGCTCGGGATTCGACTGCAGCGCGAGCGTGCGCACCGCCTCGGCCTGCAGCACGGCTGAGGGCGAAGCGAGATACTCGCGCAGGCGATCGAGCGTGAGCCACTTGTGATCGGGTGCAATGAGCCGCAGCGCCAGGGCGTGTAACTCGGGCGAGCGCCGTTTGTTGCGCAACTCGCGGGCCAACAGTCCGTCGCCAATCCCGCTATGTCGCGGCGTGCCGTCGCCGTCGAGCCAGTCGATGGCGCCGAGCACGGCGAGGAAGTACCGCTCGTTGGGGATTGGGCCGTCGAGCAGCGCGGCGACGTTGTCGCGCAATTCGGTGAGTCGCTCGTCGGCGATCCAGCGAACGGCGTAGAGACGCACGTCGGCGTCCGCATCGTGAAGTGCTGCCTCAAGCAGAGGAGAGTCCGCGTCAACGGCCACCTCATCAATTGACCCAAAGGTGCGGGCGGCTTGCAACGCTGTGAGTTTGTAGTGCGACGAAAAATCGACCCAGTTCTGAGGCAACTCGAAAGGTCTGTCGAGTCGTACTACATGCCTCGCAAAGTAGGTGACAGCCTCGGTGCGTAGAAACGGGTCAGGAGACTCAGCGAGCGTCAGGTTCTTTGGATTCGCCGGAGCATCGCGATCGACAATCTGCTGGATCGTGAGCAGCGGCTCGTTGTCTGCCTTTCGCGGAGGATCGCAATTTGCTCCTGCGGGAAGAATCAGTCGCCATAATCGACCTTTGCCATGCACCGGATAACTGCGATCGACCCAGTCGGCAAAGCAAAGTGACCCGTCGGGGGCCACTGCCATCCCCGTGGGTCGAAATTCGGCGTCCCCCTGCACGACAACTTCGCGTTCTGCGCCAAAGCTCGAACCACGCGGCGCCAGCCGGTAACGCTCAATGCGATGGTCGCCCCAACTGGTGACCCAGAGCCATCCGCGATGGGCAACGACCGCAGTGGGTGCTTCGCCGGTGCCGCAGACCATCGGGAGAGTCCCTGGCAACTCTCCATCCCAAGCCTGCAACGGATGGACGCCAGCGCGGCCGTATTCCCAGCGGTGGCCATAGTCGCCGCACCACATTACGTGCAGCAGTCGACAGGGCGGACTGGCATCGGGATCGTTGTCGACGGTGAACAGCCGCCCCTCCGGCGTCAGGCAGATTGAGAACGGATTCCAAAAACCTGAAGCAATCTTGTAAATCCCTTCGCCCTGCCGACCGCACCGATAAATCCGACCTACGCCTCCGTCGCCCTTGTGTCGACTTCCGCCCACGCAGGTCAATTCATAGGGGAAACCAAAGTTCTCGCCGAGTCCTAGGTAAAAGCCATCACCGTCGATGGCAATCCCCGCCAGCCCGTTGTGCGGGTACTCGGCCTCGGTCTCCAGCCGCACGATCACGTCATTGCTATCGGCCACGCCGTCGTTGTCCGCATCGCGCAGCAGATGCACGTCCCGTCGCGTGACCACATACACGTCGCCGTTCTCAGCGACCGCCACGTTCATTGCCTGCTGGAACCCCTCGGCAAACGTGCTCCAGTGGTCGAGCTCCCCGTCGCCGTCGGAGTCGCTCAGCATGCGGATCCGATCGCCCGCGGGGCCGTCGTAATCCTCGGGCCGCTGGTGCGTGTGCGACTCGACGACCAGCAGCCGACCCTGCGGGTCGAACGCGCAGCCGATTGGCGTGACCAGCTCGGGCTCGCCGGCAATCTGCTCCAGCTGGCAGCCGTCGACCAGCACCCGCGGCGGCGCGGCCAACGCTGCAAGCGACGCACTCCAGGCAAACGCGGCCGCCCACGGGCACAGAGATCGCCAAGTCATCGCCGCCGCCTTCGAAAAAGAAAGATTCAGTCGTCGTGAGAATCGCTGGCGGCGCGGGCGCATCAGTACAAAGCGTCTCGCGGCGCCGCGGCCGCAACACGTCGGCGAATCTCCCGCTGCAGCGACCACCGCCACGTCGCGCGTCGCCACAGCTTCGCACTGGGCAAGCGTGCCGCGAATTCGGCGCGGACCTGCGTTGCGACTTGCTCGCGCACGGCCGATCGAGCGCGGTGGCAACCGCCACAGAGAAAACGCTGGCGGTGATGGAGCATCTCTTGCGAAGTCCTCACTTACTTCTTGCTTGGTTCGTCGGCGGGCGATTCGTACTGCAGGGCAGCGATTAACGCCGGCCCGTAGTCTTGCCACAATTGCTCGCCGTCGTGCGGCGCATCTTTAGGAAGTTCCAGCGTCACAATCGGCCGGCCCAGCGTCTCGCCCACAAACGAGCCGAGCGAGCCCGGCAGGCCGCCAAGTTTTTTTACCGCCAGCGGACACTTGGCCGCCATGGCGCGGGCCAGGCCTTCGCTGGGGCCGTCGTAGTCGACGCACTCCAACGGCTGGTGAATGCTGACCATGCGGTTGGGGAAATGCTGGCACACCGCCCGCATGATCGCCCGCGACTCGGGCTCCGACAACGGCGTGTCGCCGTGCGGTTTCACGTCGACGTCGCCCCAGTTGCCCGCCGGGAAGTTGCGGTTGAGATCCACGTCGTTGTCGTTGAACCGCCGGTTGGCGGCCATGCCGTCGGGATTGCCCACGGGGATGATCGCCACTTTGCGGCCGGCGAGTTCCTGGGGGTTCTCGCGCAGCCAACGGGCGAACTCGGCGACCAGCGGCGTCCCCGCCGACTCGTTGCCGTGAATCGTGGCCAGCACCAGCAGCACGTCCGGCCCCTCGCCGAATACGTCGCAGTGGATCGGTCGGCCGCTGAGCGACCGGCCGATTACCTCGCGGCGCCCAGCGTCTTGCGGGTCGGCGGCAATCGCCGGCGCGGCAAGCAGCACGGCCGCCAGCATTCCCTGGGACAGTTTGGGGGCGAACAAGCGAATCATCGGCGGCGCTCCTAGTAGTCGGCGTCTATAGCGTGAGCCTGAAGGTCTTCCAAATCGGAGAATTCCAACGCGGAGATGTGCGTTGCTTCCAGCACCACCGGCGGCGCGACGCCCGCTAACAGCGCCTCCTGCCAGCGTTGAGCGCACAGGCACCAGCGGTCGCCGGAGACCAATCCGGGGAATTGGTACATGGGGTTGGGGGTCGTGAGGTCGTTGCCCCGCGACTGCGAGAAAATGAGAAACTCGTCAGTCACCTCGACGCACACGACATGCACGCCCATGTCGCCCTGTCCGGTGCGGCAACAGCCGTCGCGATAGAAACCGGTGAGCGGATCGGTGGAGCACGACTGCAGCGGCTCGCCGAGGACGTTCTTGGGGGTGGACATGGATGTCGCCGGGGGTGAAGACGGGCGGATTCGGTAGGTCGACAGCCAGCGTGGTCCGATGTTTCGCAACTCCGCGCTCTCGGAAACTTGAACGCGTCGAACTTGCGGACGGCGGTCGCCGACCGGCCGCGACCTCAAATTGACGCGGAGATCGTGCTCAAGTCAACCTTGTCCCCAGCAACGGGGCGTCCCAACCAAGGCGGCCTGCCACGGGAAATCGTCGGGATTCGGGCGGCAACCGTGAAATCGCGGGTGAATGCAAAAAGGGTCGCTGGGAGCAGGATTTCCTCTCGGCGGGGGCGCCGGCCCTGGCGCAATACCGAAGGGGAGCCGACGGCGACGTTGCGACCGGCACAACCGACGCCACCGGCAGAGACTGAGAGATGCCGGTCGGGGAACACGAATCCCGGCCCGCCGTCAGGCGCAACGCCCGGATATTCTCCGTTTGTGGCGTATTGTTTCATTGGCGACACTTGCGTGGATCGAACCACCTCGCCCCCGGCTCCCCTCCAACCTCAGGCGAACTCATGAACTCGCTTCTCACCGAACAACCTGGCGTATCCAACGAGGCCCCGTTCGTCGATCGCCGCGATTCGAGTCGCGCCGAGAACCCCGCGGGCATCGAGCGGCGGCAGTTCGCCAACGCCTATGACGACCTCTCGCCCGCGGCGGCCGAGTTGGCTGAGGCGATTGACGGGTACAAGCTCCAGCATCGTCGGCGGTTCATCAACTTCGAGGAAATGCTGCACGTCATCAAGTCGCTGGGCTACGCCAAGTAAACGGCGCGGCAACCCGCAACGAGACTATCAGGCGTTGAGCGAATCGTCCGCCGGACGAGATGCTTGACGCCCGTTTTTTTTTGCGCGATCAGACGCCAGAAAGCGGCGGGGGCGCGACCGCCGAGCGGCGTCAGGCGATCGCTTCGGCGCGGAACAGCGTGAGTCGCAACTCGCGGCCCGTGACGAAGCCCACGGTCTTGCCCGCGGCGTTGACGACATGCCCCAGGGCGTCTTCGGCCGCCGACAATTTGCTCATCGCCTGGAGGAAGGTCTCCGTGTCGCGGAGGACGATGAGCGGACGCGGCTGCGGCGGTTCATCGTCGCCCTGCAGGTACAGGTCGATCGTGCGAACGTAGCCGACGAGCTTGCGTTTCTGAGCCGGGTCTTCCATGGGCAAGAGCGTTCGGCCGTGCCGCTGGGCGATGCGGAGCATCTCGCTTTTTCTCATCTGCGTGGTCACGCGCACGACCCGACTTGCCGGCGAAGCGAAATTGCGAACCAGCTGCCCCGAAACCGCCAACATGCGTTGCGTGAGCAGCCGTTGCATGGGAAGCAGGATGCCGGCCTCGTGCCCTTCGTCAAGCAACTCGGCGATTTCGCGGCGGGCAAGCGTTCCTTGGGCCTCCTGCGGAGTCCGGCGCGAAACGAGCCGCGCCAACTGGTTGAATCCCCACAGGGCCAGCGTGACGGGGGCGAACAGCACGACGCAGGCGGCAAACACGGGCGCGGCGCGCCGCATCAATCGGTGGGGCGCCCCGAAGAAGGCGTTCTTGGGGAGCAACTCGCCCAGGATAAACAGTACGGGCGCCACCGCCACGGGGCCCAACAGTTCGCCCAGCGTGCCGCTATGGGGGAACCAGCGGTGCATGCCCATCACCACGGCCAGCGACGACAGGTAGTTGGCCACGTTGTTACCCACCAGCGCCGTGGCGACGAACAGCGAGGGCTGGTTGACCAATCGCAACATCAATTGCGACGTGCGATCGCCGGAGAGCCCGTCCATCACCAGCCGCAAGCGCGTCAGTCGATAGAACCCCGTCTCCGAGCCGCTAAAGAACGCGCTCATGGCGAGACCGGCGACGAAGAAGAGAATGATCAAGAGCATGACGAAGCGTGCGCGGGGGCGAGTGTGATTGCTGAAGTTTCGTACGAGAAATGCGATTGGCGGCAACGCGGCGGCCTCACTCCCAGAGCCCGTCACCCAGCGCCCGGGTCAATTGAACGCGGAGCGTGCCCGACTCGTCGACGCTGAGCACGTGAAAACGAAATCCGCTCCAGAGGACCTCGTCGCCCGCTTCGGGAAAGCGGTGCAAGCTTTCCTGGAGGACGCCCGCCACGGTGGCGCTGTGGGTCTCCGCCAGCGGCGCGTTGAAGTGGCGCTGCAGCCGCCGGAGGCTGGTCATGCCGGTCACTTCCCACACGCCGTCGCCCGCCGGGGCGATCGACGCGACCGCCAACATGCGGGCGCTGCGGCTGGAGTGGTCCTCGAAGATCGTCGCCAGCAAATCCTCCAGCGTCACGATGCCGACGGTCTCGCCAAACTCGTTGACGATCGCGGCCACCTCGCGCTGTTGGCGATGCAGTTCCTCGAGGACCGCCGCGCCGCTGGCGCACCACGGCACGTAGATGACCGGTTGGGCGTAGTTTTCCAAATGCGTTTTGGGAGCCGTGGGAAGCAGCTTCAGCGGAATCGCCGCCGCGACCTCGTCCGATTCGGCCTCCGAGACCAGCACGTAGCCGCTGCGGGTGAGATCGCCGCCCAGGTTGGCCAGATGGATGGGCGGCTGATAGCAGTCGTATTGTCGCCGCGGACGCATCAGTTCTTCGGCCTGCAGTTCGCTCAGCGAGACAATGTTTTGCAGGGCACTGCGTTCGTTGTCGGCCAGATGGCGGTCGCCCGAGGAGAGTTTGATGGCTTTTTCGATGTCCTGGAGTTCCAGGTAGGGTTCGCGTCGGAACCCTGGGAGCAACAGACGCTGGGCCAGACCGTTAACCCAAGTCAGCGCCGGCATCACCGCGTCGGTCGCTCGCACGGTTCCGCTCAGCGGCAAGCTCAGCAGCGCCGACAGCAACCGCGGTTTCTGCACGCCCAGCGTCTTGGGGAGCATCTCTGCGAAAACGATCAGCGTCAACAACGCCAGCACGGCCGTGGCGAACGCTTCCGAAGGCCGCTTGGCCTGCTCCAACTGGATTCCCACCACCGATGCCAACGCGAAGTAGACGACGTTGATCATCAGGTTCCAGAACAGCACGGAGGTGAGC
Organism: Planctomycetales bacterium; assembly: GCA_020427145.1. Lineage (GTDB taxonomy): Bacteria > Planctomycetota > Planctomycetia > Pirellulales > Lacipirellulaceae. The sequence goes on from JAGQOU010000027.1 coordinate 12,692, forward strand.
AGCCGCTCCGGCTTCGCCAGCAAATCAATGGCGGTCCGCTGCGCCGCATTGCCCTTGGCGAGTGCGCGGCGATCGTCGGGTTGCAGCGAGAAGAGGGCCGCCTCGGCGCACGAGAAAAACGCCGACGCCACGGCCAACACCGCCATGGCGAGGAAATAGGGGGAGTATTCGATAAAAACAGTCACGGGGCGTCTCGAAGGCAATCGAGCGTCACGATGTCGTGGGACGGGGCCAATGGGTCCGCTGGCGGGACCAGGGAACAGGATAGCAGGATTGGCGGGCGGAACGCGATGAGGCCGTTTCGCAATCCCCGGCCCCGTGCGGCTGGACTGGGGCGGTTCCGGCGTGCAGACGTGAGAGCATCCGCTGCGGCGTGCAACTACAAGTCCTGAGCCGTCGTCCGGCCGGTCGTGACGTCGAACTCGGCGATCGCCGGCACCAGCATGGCCGCGGTGGCGAACCCGTACACGCCGACAGTGACCAAGAAGGCGGCGCCGAAGTTGCCCTTCAGAACACTGGTAATGCTGTAGAACGTCGCCAAGGGAGCCAGACCCGACGCCCAGGCGATGGCGGGCGACTCGCGGCGCGCGCCCAACGCGCAATACAGGCCAACCGCCCCGCCGAGGATGAACGCCGCGAACGCGTGAAACTGGTTCTGAAAGTTGGCCTGAAAGGCGAGCATGATCCGCATGCAGACGGCGATGCCCAGCAGCAGAAACAGCACCGTTCCCAGGCTCACCGCCACGGCCGAGCGGCTATTGGCGTAGATCATTCCCGAGTGGATCCCCAGCATCGCGGCGAAGGCCGTCAGCGTGAGCAGGCCGACGGCCAGGAAGAGAAAGTTCTCGCCGCTGAGGTCGCCGCGGTACCACAGGGCGGCTCCCACGCCCAACGGCAGCAGGATCATTTCCTTCGAATTGAAGAACACGCCGCCGAGCTTGCCGAAAATGATCTCCTTCGGCGACAGATCCGTGACCAGCAGCAGGTCGAGGGCCCTGGAGTCCCGTTCGTTGGTCAACGAGGTGACGGCCAACGCATTGACCAACACCAGTCCCAGCACGCCCAGGGGGACCAGCGCCTCGACGTACCCCCCGGCGTCGAGCGCCGCGCTGCGCGACTGCGGCTGCCCCAGCCACCCCAACGCGGCGGCCCCGCACGCCAGGGCAATGGCAAGGTACACGACGCGGATGAAGATGATCTTCTTGCCGTACGCCCAGGTGCAGATTTCTCGCCACAGAATGGGATTGTCCCACACCTCGCGCGTCTTGGCGGGATCGGCGTGGACGTGCAACTCCTGACCGCGGGCTACGCCGACGGTCACTCCGGCGGGCGCCGCTGCAGCGCTATCCTCGGGGGCGACGACCGCCGCACCCGGCGCACGCAGCACGCGGGGCGCTTGGTGTCCGGCGGAGTGCTCCTGTTGATCTGGTGAAGCGGGGCGGGCTTCACGCGAGGGGTTCCAGACCCGCACCCGCGCCACGGAGATCAGGTTCAACAGCAGCGCGAACCCCGCCGACCACACCATGAATACGCCCGGCGCCGTGCCCAGCGCCCCCAGCGCCGGCCACGGACTCTTGGCGTCGAACGCCGGTTCGGCCGCGGCCAGGATGGCTCGCAACGGGCTCACGGCGTCGGCCCACAACTCGGCGCTGCGACCGGCGAACTCGGCCCCGAACAGCCCGGCGGCGACGGCCTCGCCGACCATCAGCCAGACCACGATGGCCAGCGCGGTGGCGGCCAGCGTCTGAAACGTCTTTTCGCGCCACAGGGCAATCGTCGAACCCAGGCTGCCCGCGGCGATCGCAGCGCAGGCGGTCACGCCCACCACCCGGGCGACTTGAGCGTACGAGACGCCGCCCAGCAGAACCATGAGCATGAGCAGCGGGATGCCGGCAATCACAAAGACGATCACCTGCAGCATGCTCGCCAGCAGCTTGCCCAGGACCAGCTCCGGATTGTTGAGGTTCGTCATTAGCAGCAGGTCGAGGGTCTTACGGTCCTTTTCCTGCGCGACGGCCGCCGCGGTCAACAGCGCGGAAAACCCTATCGCCACGGCCAATTGCACGGGGGCGACCAGGGCGAACGCCACCGCGCCAAATCGGGCCAGATCGTCCAGGCTACGCACCGGCTGCGAGCCGATCAGAATCAGCCACGCCGTGAGCACCAGCCCAAACAGCGCAGCAACGTACAGGGCTCGCGAAAAATAGAGTCGCCAGCCGCGAGGGGTCGTCGTGACTTCGCGGGTGAAGACCGGCCCGACGAGCAAGGTTCAATCCGTGGTTGAAGCGAGGGCGCAAGGGTGTGTCCACGACCCTCAAATATAGACGCCCGCAGGCCGCTCGTCGAGCAACGCCGGCGAGCGGTGGTGATACCAATTGGGCGGGAGAGTTGGGTGGCTCGCGGACGTAGCGAAGCGAAGCCCCCAGGAATCCTACTGGGGGCTCCCTGCGGTCGTCCCCAGCCACCCCGACCGAGTTGAAACGGTATCACCACCGCCGGCTCGCATTCGTTTCATCCCGCCGCGGCAATGGGTAGAATGCGCCGAGCGGTTGACGGCAATTGTCGAGCAGAAGGGACGCGTCGATGGAAACGAGCAATAACACGATCCTGATTACAGGCGGCGGATCGGGGATTGGCAGGGCGTTGGCCGAGACGTTTCACGCCCTGGGAAACCAAGTGGTGATCGCCGGGCGGAGTCTGGCCAAACTCGAGGACGTTTGCGACGCGAATCCCGGCATGGAGCCGCTGGAGCTCGACGTGACCAATCCGGCCGACATCCGCCGCGCGGGCGAGGAACTTGGCCAGCGGTTTCCGATGCTCAATGTGCTGGTCAACAACGCCGGCATTATGCAGCTGGAGGACGTCACCACCGGCGAGACGGACGTGGCCGAGGCGACCGTCGCCACGAATCTCTTGGGGCCGATCCGGTTGACGACGACGCTGCTGCCGATCCTGCAGATGCAACCGCAATCGACGATCGTCAACGTGTCGTCCGGCCTGGCGTTCGTGCCGCTCGCGGCGACCCCCACGTATTGCGCCACCAAGGCGGCCATCCACTCCTATTCGGTGTCGCTCCGCCGCCAACTGCGAGACACAAACATCCAGGTTGTCGAACTCGTTCCGCCTTATGTGCAAACCCACCTGATGGGGGACCAGCAGGCCCAAGACGAGCGGGCCATGCCCTTGGCCGATTTCATCGCCGAGGTGATGGAGATCGTCACGACGCAGGGTTCGGTCGAGGAAATCGTGGTCAAGCAGTGCGAGCCGTTGCGCTATGCGAGCGAGCGCGGCAACTTCAGTGAAACGTTCCAGCGTCTCAACGATTCGATGTCGCACTAGGGCTTTGTCAACTCGCCCAGAATCAGCATATGGCCAAGCGCTAGCAGGTGCATGCGACGAGTTGGCTTTCGCTGGCCCACTGTGTCGTCTAATTCGCGGCCGCCTCGGTCGCTGGTTGGGGCGACTTGTCGATTCTGATCGTCGCGTCATTTGTCTGCGGCGGCCCGGGCGTGGTACGTCCCCGGGCAATTGACTTCTTCAGATAATCTGTCAGTCGCTGAACAATCTGCGGCTGCTCGGCCTGCAAGTTGTTTTGTTCCCCTCTGTCGCGAACCATGTCGTACAGTTGCACTTTCGGCAGCCCCTTGCGGGCGGCTTGCGGCTCGCGCGGCACGCCCCAGCCGCCGGACCCTGCGCAGAGGGCCAGCTTCCAATCGCCCTCGCGTACGGCAAAACAGCCGTCAATTGAGTGATGCACCGCCGTGGCGCGAACCGGCCCATCCTCGCCTTGCAACAGCGGCAGCAAGCTCACGGAGTCTTCAGCCGTGTCGGCAGGAAGCTGCTGGCCGAGAAGATCGGCCGCGGTGGCAAACAGGTCGATTAACCCCACTTGCTGTTCGCACGTCACGCCCGCCGCGACAACTGCCGGCCAACGGACGATCAGCGGCACGCGGTGGCCACCCTCGTAGATATCGGACTTATACCCGCGGAAATCCGCGCTAGGATAGTGTCCCTGTGACTCCAGGGCCTTGGCGTCCGCCGCGGGGGCGAAACCATTGTCGCTCGCAAACATGACGAGCGTGTTGTCGCGAGCGCGGGACTCGTCGACGGCCCGCAGGACCTCGCCGACCGACGCGTCGGTTTGCATCACAAAATCGCCGTAGTCGCCCAAGCCGCTTCTACCCTGCCACTCGGGCGTCGGGACGATCGGCGTGTGCGGCGCGGTGAAGGCCAGATACAAGAAATAGGGAGCCTCGTTGGCTTCGCTCTGCGAGCGAATGAATTCCACCGCCTTGCGAGTGAGCGTCGGCATCACGTCGACGGCCTCAAAGCTAGGCGCCGCGGGGCCCGAACGCAGCCATTGCTTTGTCACCGTCGGCGCTTCGGGAAACCGGTCGTCCTCGACCCACGCGAAGGGGGGCATGTCCAACGACGCCGAAATCCCAAAGAAATGATCGAAGCCGTGCTGCAGCGGCCCGTCAGCCAGCGGCGAGGCATAACGCTCGGGCCCAAAGCCGAGTCCCAGATGCCACTTGCCAATGCACGCGGTCATGTAACCTTGGTGCTGCAAAAACTCCGCCACCGTTCGCCGGTCGCGCGCTAGCAAGGGTTCCGAGAAACCGCCCAACACGCCTGCCTGCAGCCGGCTGCGCCAGCAATACCGGCCGGTGAGAATGCTGTAGCGGCTGGGCGTGCAAACGGCAGAGGACGTATGCGCATCGGTGAACATCATTCCCTGGGCTGCCATGCGATCGATCGACGGCGTCGGGATCTTGCCCCGGCGGGGGTTGAAGGCGTGAACGTCGCCAATCCCTAAGTCATCGCACAGAATGACGACAATATTGGGCTTCGACCCCAAGTCGGCGGCGAAACAGGGCCGCGCGAACGCGGCCGAGAGGGTTGCAGTGAACACTATGAAAAGGCGCATCGAACAGACTCCTACGGGGCAATCGAGTATCTGCGACGACAGCCAAGTCGTCAAAGGCGTGGCACGACAAGGCGGACGTACGCCGTCGATGTATCGTGCCACATCGGCCGAGAGGGAGGAGGCCCCCGCGTCAATCCTCTCGCGACCAGGCGCCGAGTCGATTGCGACGAGTTTGCAGCCTTTTGCCGACCTTCTGGCCGAGATTCCCGGCTGGGTCGCTGGGACAATCGCGCCGGCGTCCCCGATCGAGCATCGCCGGGGGAATCCGCGGCCGCCGACAACAACGCGCCTTGCGCCGTTGCGTGAAGACGCGACTATTCTGCGCACTATCAAGTTGTTGGTTTTTTTGCGCAGAGCGTAGAATCAGGAGAGTGGGGAGGGCCGTCGGCCACTGTGGCGGCGTTGGCGTCCCCGCCGGGTTCGCGAGCCGATTCGCGGATTCACTTTTCGATGATCTCCAGCTTGGTTGTGCGCAATCCGTCATGGCGGGTTGCGTGTTGTGTCGGCCGCAGGCGGCAACCTTCCGATCGAGGCGACTTTGCAATGATCCTGACGACAGAGCACTCTCAATCGCGACGCCGGGGGTTCACCCTCGTCGAACTGCTGGTGGTGATCGCCATCATTGGCGTATTGGTCGCCTTGCTGCTGCCGGCCATCCAATCGGCCCGCGAGGCGGCCCGGCGCTCGCAGTGCCTCAACAACGAGAAGAATATCGCCCTGTCGTGCCTCAATTATGAGTCATCCAAGGGTTCGTTTCCCCCGGGCAGCATAAACACGGACAAGGCGTCGACGAGCGGAATGGGCTGGCCGGTGCTAATTCTGCCCTACATTGAGCAGGCCGCTGTTGGAGATGACGCCCGGGAGCGATTCAAGGAGCAGATTGAGAAGAACAAAAGCGGTGATGCCTATGGTTCCGAGATGAACGATCTCAATCGACTTCTGCTGCCGATGTATCTGTGCCCCAGTGATCCTGACCTGAAGAACCAAGATGAAAAATTCGGCGATGCCACTCGCAAGGGGATGAGCTACGCTGGCGTATCCGGCTCGTACTACAGTCGCACGGGAGTTTGCGGAAAGAAGCAGGCAGACGGACATCTGTGCGTGAGCACCGATCTGGGTTTCTTTGGTGCCAATAACTTCGACGGCCTCCTCATTCAGGATTGGCCCGTCGAGCTACGCCAAGCAACGGACGGAACATCGAACACCTATCTCATTGGCGAGCGGACGTACCAGATTCGGGCCTGGATGATCGGAGCCTATTGGTCTTCAACGGATCCCGATGGTCCCCAGCCGGGGGGCGGTCGCGGCGGCAATGCAGCTGCGGGGACGCCCAAGGGCCCGCAGCCGGCCACCGCCTTCTTCGCGTGCAAAAACCTCGACAGCAGATGGCCCATCAACCACAGCCCGTTCGACGGAGCCTACGTTGCGCATAACAACGCCTTGGGAGATCGGCCTGAGATTTTGCCGAAGCCGAATGGGGTGATCGCCGTCAACGACTTGCCCTTTGCCAGTAATCATCCCGGTGGCGCCAATTTCTGCCTCGGCGACGGCGGCGTACGTTTTGTCAACGAAGATATTGACTTGAATGCTTTTTTGGCTTTCGGCTCGCGTAACGGCGGGGAGGTCATCAACGAGTGACACAACAAGATTACTCACTTCCAGGCCTGGAGCGGATCCATGCCAAACGCATGCTGTCGTGGATTGCGTTGGTTTTGGTGTCTGCCGGTGGGTGTCAGGAACCTGACAATGGCGTTGACGTGCAAGGCGCCGTGACCTACCAAGGTCGAGCCGTACCGCGGGGAATTGTGTCGTTTTCCCCCACGTCTGGTCGTCCAATCAATGCGCAGATCGACGATGCGGGGAAATACGCGGTTCGCCTGCCGCCGGGCGAATATCGCGTGACGGTAACGCTCAGCACTGAGTTGCCGGAGGGCTGGAAGGAAGGCGACCCGCTGCCGCGCCCCAAGGTTAAACTGCCGCCAATCTATTCCAACCCAGTCAAGACTCCGTTGACGGCGACGATTGCGGCGGATCAGGCGACGCCAGTCGACATTGAGTTGAAATAGCTCAGCCGGCGCCCCTTCGCGTCGCCGGGGCGGGATGCCGACGACTGGCGCGATAAATCCAAGCGATTACTACGGCACGCGTCGCACGACCAATTTGACGACCGTATCGATTGGATCAGGCGCCTTGGTCGGCACCTGGATTACAACGCGATCGTTCGCTTTCGTTGCGACTTCGAGTTGCTCACCGCTACTCAGCAGAGTCGCGGACTGCATGTCGCCTGCCGATGACGGAACTTTCAACTTGCCGTCATTCGGCCAGTCGAACACATGCAGGTAGATTTCGTCCGTCGCGTCGCCGACCCGCCGCGTCGCGCGGCCCCAGGGCGCGGCGGCAAACGGGCTGGCGGTGGTCCCGTAGATGGATTCGCCGTTGACGCGCAGCCACTGGCCCATTTCCGCCAGTCGCTCGACGCTGGCCTCGGGAATGCGGCCCTCGGCGGTCGGGCCGACGTTGAGCAAGTAGTTGCCCCCCTTGGAGGCGATATCCACCAGGTTGCGAATGAGCGTCTTGGTCGACTTCCAGTTCGTGTCGCTGGTCTTGAAGCCCCAGGTGTCGTTGATTGTCATGCACGACTCCCAGTCGACGCCCGGCATGCCGGTGGCGGGGATGCGCTGCTCGGGGGTGCCGAAGTCTCCCGGCGACGCGGCGTTCTGCTCCCCTTCGTAACTGCGAGCCTTGCCGACGCGGTTGTTCACGATGATCGTCGGCTTTCGCTCGAGCAGGAAATCATAGATCTCCCGGCCGTCTTCGTCGGTCCACCAGTCGAGCCACTCGCCATCGAACCACAGCACGTCGGGGTCGCACGAATCGAGCAATTCGCCCAGTTGCCGCTTCATGTACTCGACGTACTCGCGTTTGCGGCCGTCGCGAATCTTCGTCGGATTGTAATGTTCCCCGCCCCGCTGCTGGGCCGGATGATGCCAATCCATGATCGAATAGTAGACGCCGAACTTGATCCCTTCGGCGCGACACGCCTCGCTGAGCGGCGTTAGCAAATCGACGCTGTAGGGACTCGCGTCGACGACGTCCCAGTCCGTGGCGTCGGTGTCAAACAGGCAGAAGCCGTCGTGGTGCTTGGACGTGATGACGACGTACTTCGCGCCGGCGCCCTTGGCCATGCGCGCCCACTCGCGGGGATCGTATGCGGTCGGCGCGAATTGCCCGGCCAGGGGCTCGTACTGGTCGACCGGGATGTCGGCGGTGTCCATGATCCACTCGCCAATTCGCTCAAACTCCTGCCCATGCCAGGATCCGGCGGGAACGGCGTACACGCCCCAGTGGATGAACATGCCGAACCGAGCGTCGCGCCACCA
>JAGQOU010000489.1 GCA_020427145.1 Planctomycetales bacterium
CGTCGCGGCCAGTCACCGCTCAGATGGCATCCTTGCCGCGAGCGGATGTGCTGCCGGGCCCCGAAGCGGCGCGTGCCCTGTGGCCAAGTGCACGCGTCACTCCCGGGCGACTCGGCAACACGAAGTGGTTCAAACGGTTCATCGCAGGGGCCCCGGGCAAAGATTACGAGGGAGTCATGGCAGCCAGCTTCACCGGGGAGTGGTTCGTTGCGTGACGGGGGCTTCCGCTTGCGATGCGGGCCACGGCGCGTGAGGGGGATTCGGCGCCGACGCCGCGCCGCCGCCCAATGCCAGCTCGGCCAATTCGTTGAACTGGTGGTCGCGCTGCGCCACATAGGCGTCCCAAGCGGCCGCGTTCCAGATCTCCAGGTGGTCGCGCACGCCGACGAGCACCAAGTCGCCGGTCAGCTGGGCCCACTCGGCCAGCGATCCCGGCAGCCGCACGCGACCCTGACGATCGGCGGTCACGCACTCGGCTTGCGAAAAGAACAGCCGACTGTAGTCGCGGGTAGCGGGCGCTGCGGGCGAACCGCCGGCGAGACGATCGGCAAGCTGGGCAAATTGGGCCTCGGCGTAAAGTGCCAGGCAGCCATCCAGCCCTGGGGTGACGTACAGCGGACCGGCGAGCAGGGCTTCCCGCAGCGGCTTGGGAACCGTCACGCGGAGCTTGTCATCGAGAGTTCGCCGGTATTGTCCCGTGAGCAGCATGGCTCTGCCATTTCCTCCCAATTCGTCCCACACAGCCCCAAACTTAGGGCGGAACCCCAGTTCGTCAACATGAAAAAATCGTGGCCGAGAAACGTCCGAGAAAACCAGCAGCAGTGCTCCGGCGACCTTCTGCTAGCGGTGATCGCCCGTCGACTGACCGACGAAGCGAATCGCAACACGATTGCTGCGTCGCGCAAGAAACAACGGCACGACGCACGACCCACGGGCGCCGCGGTCTCCGTGTGCGAGGGCTGCAACGCGGCTGTCGCCGTGATCGCGTGCGTCCGGTTCGCGGTCAGAAGGCGTCTGCTTTGCAGCAACATGTTGCTTTCGCAACCGGCGAATGGAGCCGTTTGTCGCTAGAAGCCGGCGTGCATTGCCGCGTATACTGGCCGGTTTGCCGCTACTTGAATCACGCTTGCCACAGTGTCATGGAACCTTGGATCGACTACGAACTGCCGGCGGACCTGATCGCTCAGGAGCCGCTGCCCAATCGGGTCGACGCGCGACTGCTGGTCGTCGACCGGCAGCGGCAGACGCTCGAGCATCGCCACGTTCGCGACTTGCCCGAGCTGCTGCGTCGCGACGACCAATTGGTGCTCAACAACACGCGCGTCGTTCCGGCCCAGTTGCAGGGTCGCCGACTGGGCACGGGGGGCAAGTGGCAGGGTTTGTTCTTGCACGCCAACCCCGACAAGACCTGGACGATCGTCTGCAAGACGCGCGGCACGTTGCGGCCGCCGGAGCCGGTGATGCTGGTGGACCGCGACGGTCGTGATGCGCTGAAGCTGTGGTTGGTCGAGAAGCTTTCCGACGGCCAGTGGCTAGCGCGCCCCGAGTCCGAAGAGGGCCACTTTGCGCTGCTGGAGCGAATCGGTCGCGTGCCATTGCCGCCTTACATTCGCGGCGGACAGATGGTCGACAGCGACATCGCACGGTATCAGACCGTATTTGCCAGCCGCCCAGGCGCCGTGGCGGCGCCCACGGCCGGGCTGCACCTCACCGAGTCCTTGCTCAAGACGATTCACGCCCGCGGCGTGGGCGTCTCTGCCGTGACGTTGCATGTGGGGCTGGGGACCTTTCGACCGGTGACCGTCGAGGACCCCGCCCAACATGAAATGCACTCCGAGTGGGCCGAGGTGACCTCGCCCGCGGTGGCCGAGATTGAGCGGGCGCGCGCCGCCGGCGGCCGGATCGTGGCCGTCGGGACCACCGTGGCGCGCGTGCTGGAGACCGTTGCCGGCGAAGCGGCCGCAGCCGGCAGCGACACGCTGCTGCAGGCCTGGTCGGGCGAAACGTCGATCTTCATTCGCCCGCCGCATGAGTTTCGCGCCGTCGACGCGCTGCTCACCAATTTTCACTTCCCCCGCACGACGCTGCTGTTGCTGGTGCAGGCCCTGGCTGGTTCGGCACTGTTGCGCCAAGCGTACGAGACGGCGGTGGCCCAGCGTTACCGCTTCTACAGTTACGGCGACGCGATGCTCATCGTTTGAGCCATCGCTCCACTGGAAGCGGCAATGCAATCGCGAGTGCTTACCGCCCAATCAGCGCAAAAAAAAGGCCCTCCTCGACAAGGACTGGGGCAGGAAGTCCTTGGGGTTCGAGGAGAGCGCTAGTGCGACATGCCTATCTAATCAGCGTGCAGCGTTCGTCCCTCTTTCGGTCTTGTAATTACCGCAATTCCCGAAGCGGATCTGCGGAAGTCCGCAGGAACAGCTGACAAACTGACTTATCGACGTGGCGTTGGACTGAATTGAGCTCTCTGTGAAATAATTCACAAACCCGCCGATCAGGGGGCTCGATCGAGAGGACGCGACCAACGCCGACGCACGCCGCACGGGGATGCAGGGGGTGTCAGGGGAACGTACCGATGCGCAAAAGCGGGCCGCGACCCAGGGAATTGTGCAATTCAACGGACTCACAGACCGCTGCGCACAGCCCCCTGAGCCGGGGCCCGGGATTAATTGTCGCTTGGGATGCTAGCTGCCCAACACGCCCTGCAGTTCACTTGCAGAGTGGTTGAAGCTGTCACCGGTGCTCTGGGCCAGCGTGTTCACCGACACGATGCACGCGCCGACGATCAGGGCCAACATCACGGCGTACTCGACAGCCGTTGGACCGCTCTCATCGACCAGGAATTGACGTAGTTTTGCGAGCATGAGAAGAGACCTTCCTTGTGGAATAACAAAAACGCGAGAGGGAACTCGCGGAGGGAAAAGCACGGCGGGCAAAGCGCCCCGCCATTGCAAACCTACCTTGCGGCAGGATCTCTTGCCATGGCGACGCGGTTGGCATCAGCCACGAAACACCGCAACCCGGGGCAAAGAATCAGGTTGTCGCGATTGTGCCGGTCCAGACGGTCGTCAGGGCCGGCCGGTTGCGGCGGGAGTCCGTTTGCCGCGAGCGGCGGGGGCAGTCCTTCCGCCGTGGGCGCCCTCGCCGCGCAAAGAAAAACGCCCGGAGTTGGCGAGCCAACTTCGGGCGTCTTGAAGCGATCGAGGTGCGCCGGCACATTGCCGCGTCGGCCAACGCGGCGGCAAACGGGCCGTGTTTAGGCCTGGAACGAGCTGCCACAGCCGCAGCTCTTCACCGCGTTGGGATTGTCGAACGTGAAGCCGCGACGGTCGATGCCCTCGTGGAAGTCGACGGTCGTGCCGTCCAGGTACAGGGCGCTCTTTTTGTCGACCACGACCGGCACGCCGTGGAAATCAAATTTCGAGTCCGCCTTCTCGTCGTACGCCTTATCGAATCCCAACGAATAGCTGAATCCGCTGCAGCCGCCGCCGGCCACGCCAACCCGCAGCACGGTGCCGTCTTCGAGCTTCTGGTCGGCCATGATTCGCTTGACTTCGCTGGCGGCCTTTTCTGTCAACACAACGCTCATGGGGATTTCCTCGCGGCAAACGGTGGAATTTACGGATCGCGGCAGTTTCCGCGCGACTGTTCAACGGATGACTTGCGGGCGACGAAGCGGCGGCCCGCCTCGCAGCACTCCACATTATACCACTTTGTGAGCCGAGAAAACCCGAACAATCGATTCGGTGCGTGAGATAAGCCGCGCGTGAGATAGGCCGCTCGGGCCGCAGGGCGCTAGCCCGCAAAGCTGCGGAGCTTTTGGACGGCTGCCGCGACGGTTCTTGCCGCGGTCTCGATCTGCTCGGCCGTGGTGAACCGGCCCAGACCGAACCGGAGCGTGCTCCGGGCCCGGTCCTCGGACAGGCCGAGGGCCAGCAGCACGTGGCTGGGGGCGGGATCAGTCGACGAGCAGGCCGCCCCCGAACTGACGGCCAACTCCGGCATGGCCAGCATCAGTGCCTCGCCGTCGACGTCGCCGAACGCCACGTCGAGATTCCCCGGCAGCCGCAGCGGCCGGCCGCTCGCGTCGACGGCGTCGAGCGCCGGGCCGCACAGTTCGACGCCCGGGACGGTCTCGACCAGCAGCCGCCAGAGCTGATTTCGCAGCGCCGCCAAGCGGGACATTTCGTCCGCAAGTTCGGCCTGGCAAAGCTCGACGGCGCGGGCGAAGCCAACGATTCCCGGCACGTTGAGCGTGCCGCTGCGCAGCCCTCCTTCCTGGCCGCCGCCGGCGATCAGCGGTTCCAGCCGCACCGCGGGGCGCGACCGGCGAACATACAGGGCGCCAACTCCCTTGGGGCCGTAAATCTTGTGAGCGGTGAAGCTCATCAGGTCGACGCCCAGGGTGCGTACGTCGACGGGCAGTTTCCCCACCGCCTGCGTGGCGTCGCAATGCAGCGGGACCCCGGCGGCGCGACACGCGGCGGCAAGCTCGGCCAGGGGTTGGATGACCCCGATCTCGTTGTTGGCGAGCATCACCGAAGCGAGCGCCGTCTGATCGGTCAGCGCGGCGGCAAACTCGGCCGCGTCGACGAGTCCCGCGTCGGTTCGTCCGTGGGGCGCAACACCCACCAGCGTGATGCTGTAATCGCGGCGGCTCAGCCGGGCGAGCGGATCCAGCACCGCCCGGTGCTCGGTGGACACGCTGAGCACATGGTCGCCGCGCCGCCGCGAGCGCTCGGCCACCCCGCGAATCGCCAGGTTGTTGCTCTCGGTGGCGCCGCTGGTGAACACGATTTCCGATGGTTCGGCGCCAATCGCCGCGGCGATGACCTCGCGCGCCGCGTCAACCGCTCCGCGGGCTCGTTCGCCGTAACGATGCACCACGCTGCCGGCATTGCCGAACTCGTCGCAGAAGTAGGGCGACATCGCCTCCAGAACGCGCGGGTCGACGCGCGTCGTGGCGTGATTGTCGAGGTAAGTCGGCGCAGCGGGCACGGCAGGATGATGACGCGGATGGGCAGATGACACCGGGGAACTGTCGCGCAGCGGTCGCGCTCCCCCGATGCACAGCGTCGCCGTCAACCGGGGCTTCCCCCAGCACTCTACCAGCGGGTGCGCCGTTTGTCCCGTGCGAATCCCCTGCGACGGCGCGTCACCGCGGCGCTGGTTTGCTCACCTGCACTTTGTTGCGGACGCTGGCGATTCCAGGGCAGCGGGCTGCAATCGTCTGCATGACCTGTTTGGCGTAGAAGCTGGGGGCCGTGCCTTGCAAGGTCACGACGCCATCGTCAACGGCGCCAACATAGTTGGCAAGTTGCGGGTACGACGAACGGCGGAAATGAGCACGGACGTCGGCGGCGGAAACGACCGACGGCGTTCTCGTCATGGATGTAGCAATCATTGCGGTTTCTTCACGTGAAGGCATGCGGCGGCGGCGAATTCGGCGTGGCGCCGCGCCGAAGCGGGTTGCCCGTTGGGGCTGTCGTCCTGACCTAATTCGCCCTGCCATGTTCGGGCTTGCCGGAAGTATCACCTCTCTACGCAGGGCCGGGGCTGGGAGTTCTCGGGAATCAACCTGACTTTCTTGTCATGTTGGGGGCTTTGCGCGACTTCCCAGCAGGATGGACCGCACATGACCACCCTAACGCGGCGGTAGCCGTGTCGAGTAGTCCGCAACTGGATTAATAAATCGACACGAACTCGTTTGCTAGCGAGTCAGAGTGCCAGGAAATCATGGCGCCAGAGCGGGGGGAAACGCTTTTTCGTTACGACCGGATTGCTCCTGGATTGGAGACGCCCAGCGGCCAGCGGCGTCCGGCGCTGCGTTAAGATCGCGCGCGGTTCGGTCATCTCTTGCAACGAACAATTGGCATGCCGTTCGCGTATTGTCTGTGCATCGGATTTTGACTTCTTTGCCGCAATGCCCGGAGGGCTACCCCCATGAATGCTACCGCAAACCAACCCCGCAGATCGTTTTCACTCGCTTCCGCCTGCCGTCAGGTTCAACGGGGTTGGTCCCCAGAAGAGCGGACCAGTCGGGCCCTGGCGGCCGCTGCGGTCCAGCATCGGCTCGTGTCGCTGCTGTTGCTGAACGAGGCTGCCTGCGCACTGGAAAGCAGCGGCCTGGCTCGGTTTGCAGGGTAGCCAGCGTATTGCGCGCCCCGTGTTGGCGTCGCCATTTTGTCGCCGACTGCCATCGGGACGATGACGCGCGGATCTCGATTTGGGACAAAACCGGCTGACTCCATCGAGTGACTTCCTGCGCATGTCCGCGGCGCGTTGCTCAAGAAAATCATAGCGACGACCGCCGGAGATTTTCACTGCTTCGTCTTGAGCGGTCCGCAGCATTGCTCGACGATCTGCCAGGCCGCGGCTTGCGCGCTGTCGATGTCGCCGTCGTTGCTGGCGACCGCGACCACGGAGTTTGCGTCGGGCACAAGCACGACCAGCGCGTACCACATGGTGTTCGAGCCGTTGTGCCACACATGCGCCCGCGTGCCCGCCTCGTCGCCCGGGACGCAGACCCAGCCGTAGCCGTAGTCTCCCAGCACGGGCGTATGCAGCCGTCGATACGCCTCTTGCGTGAGCAAGATACCCTTGCCCCGCTCGCCCTGCAGGTGCTCGTTGGCAAATGCGCACAGATCGTGCAGCGTCATGTGAATGGTGCCGGCGGGACCCATCAGCGGCGTGTTGTCTTCGATGCCGACGACCGGCGCCCTGGGAGTCACGCCGGCAAGATGACCGCGCGGTTGATCCAATGGGTCGCCCCACCGCGGCGCGCCGAACCCCGCTGAGGCGAGCTGCAGCGGCCCAAAGACTTCGCGTCGCACGAGGTTCTCCCAAGTCTCGCCGGTGGCCTGTTCGGCCATCACGCCGGCGATCGTGTAGCCCGCGTTGGAGTAGGCGAACTTCTCGCCCGGGGCGCCAAGCGGCGGCTGGCCGAGCACCAACTCGGCCGCCCGTCGTCGCGCTTCCGTTCGCTCCGCGCCCTCTTCCGGCCGAACGAGGTTCGCCAGCGGCGAGAGATTCGCAGGCGCCCCTGAGGCGTGCGTCAGCAGTTGAGCGAGCGTGACCTTCCGCCAGCCATCGTCGAGCTCCGCAAAGTCGCGAAATGAATCGCCGACGGTCTCGTCCCAGCTCATGTCGCCCGCGGCAACGAGTCGGGCGATCATCGTGGCGGTGATCGACTTGGTGATCGACCCCAGGTGCCATTGGTCGTCGCTGGTCGCCGGCACGCCGCTGCCGGCGGCCCGCTCGCCGTCGGCGGCCGCGGCAACGATCTTGCCGTCCACCATCTGCATGGCGGCCAGCGCCACCAGGTTGTGCTCCTGGCGGCGCTTGGCGA
>JAGQOU010000490.1 GCA_020427145.1 Planctomycetales bacterium
CGCTCGGCATTTTCCATCTGCTGCAGTAACTGCCCACGGTCCTTGGCGTCGAAGGGGAGTTTGCCGGTCAGCATGTAGTACATGATGGCGCCGACTGAAAACAAATCGGCCTTCTCGTCTGCGATTCCTCCTTGGAGTACTTCGGGTGCAGTGAATTGCAATTGCCGCAGTGACGGTGGAGCGTCCAGCATCGCGCTGATCGCCTCTCGTCGCCAATCGGCGATCTTGACTTGGCCCTCCCTGGAGATCAGTACTTTCTCGGGACGAAGCCGACCGTGGACCCAGCCGGTCAGATGGGCGTAGTCGAGCGCTTCGGCCAATTGTCGGCTGTAGTCGAGAGCCGTTTCCCAGGGAAGCTTTCCTCGGCGGTCAAGCTGCTGGGCAAGCGACTCTCCTTCGACCAATTCGTAAGCGAGAAAGGCTTGTCTGGAATCAAATCCGCCACCGTAGCAGCGAACGATGTGCGGGTGTCGCAGCAGCTTCAGTTCGTCAAGTTGGGTCGCGTATGCCTTGCGACTTTCCGGGGTCATTCCCATTGGAATCTTGAACAGCCGCAGTGCCGCTAGCTTCCGTTGCTCGATGTGTACACCGCGAAACATCTGTCCGGTGCTCTTGGGCTTGGACAGTGGCGATTCGAGGGCAAACGGGCCGATTCGGGACTTAGCCATCTTCGCAGTGGGACGTAAGAGGAAGATTGAAACGGCGGGTACAACCGCACCGCTTAGGTGGCGGCGTTGCCGGTACTACTGTCGGATATCATACGGTTACGCAGCGCTTGCAGTCCGCGTTTTAGCAATCCGGCCGCCGCCATCTCGGACTTTTGCATTGTGTCGGCAATTTCCTTCAGCGATCGCCCTTCGATATAGCGCAGCCGCAGGGCTTCGCGTTGGTCCTCCGGCAGCACGTCCAGGGCTGCCAGCACGCGCAGCTGCCGCTGATCGCGCGAAAAGGCCTCGCTGGGGGTGGTCATGCTGGCGGCGAGCAGATTGGCGAGCCCCATCCCCGCCGCCGAGCCCTCGGGCAGCTCCGCCTCGCGCGAGGCGGCCCGCTTCTGGCTTTCGAAGAACCGCCGATGGGCGTCGATAATCTTCCGCTCGCAGACCTGGAAGAGCCAATGCAGGGGATCCCAGTTCTCCAGCGGCGTCTTGCCCAGCGAACGGATGCCCTCCATGCTCGCTTCCTGGAGAATGTCCTCGGGCTCGACCTTCTTGGCGAGATGGGCGCCTGTGCGGCTGCGAATGAACGCCAGCAGGGCCGGGCGATTCGATTCGACGAACTCGGCCAACGCCGATTCGTCGCCGGATCGAAGTCGTTCGACTATTTTCGTATCATGAGAACTCACGACGACGATCCTTGGAGAGAGTAGGGCAGGCCCTGGGGCCCGACGCGAGCGAATTCGTTTGTCGGCAGCGGAACGGCGAGCGGGGTGGCAGTGCGGCAGAGTGGCTGGGGACGACCAACGGGAGCCTCCAGCTGAAGCGGCATCCATCGCGGCGCCACTGGAGCCTGCGCTGCGCTTCGTCCCCAACTACCCAACCCACCGGTTCCCACAGCGATACGTTCGGTTCACCAAAAACGAAACCGTCAGGCCGACAAGCCTGACTGACGCGGCGCTATGTCCAACGGCGAAGATCATTCTAGCCATTTGAGCGGCAGTTCCCAACTCGCCGAGCCGGCGTGGGACCTCATTGCCGATGCGCTCGACGCATTCGCGGCCGCGTGGGCGGTTGCGCTGGAGGCCGGGAGCGATCCGCCGACGGTCACCGACTTTCTGGGCGATTTGCCCGCGGCCGACGCCCGGGTGCTGGCAGTCGAACTGGTGAAAGTCGATCTGGAGCACCGTTGGCTGCATGCCCGGGAGCCGCAGCGGCTGGAATGGTACCTGGGGAGCGTGCCGCAGTTGGGCCCGGTCGAGTCGCTGCCCGGCGAGCTGGTTTACGAGGAGGTGCAGGCCCGCGTGCAAGCGGGGGATGCGGTGGACGACGTGGAGATTCGCCGCCGCTTTCCCCAGCAGGCGTCCGCCGTGTGCGAACTGCTGGGGGGCATGTCGGCGCCCGGGTCGCCCACTTGCAGTTACTACAACGACACCGTGGTGGCGACCGGCGCCCCCAAGGCGCCGCGGTCCACCGTGGCGCCGTTCGCCGATCTCAAGCCCGGCGACGTGATCGACGACTTCCAGCTGGTCGCGTCGTTGGGGAGCGGGGCGTTTGCCCGCGTGTTCTTGGCGCGGCAGCAATCGATGGAGCGGCTGGTCGCGCTGAAGATCTCGCGCGCCGTGGGGAGCGAACCGCAGACGCTCGCGCAGCTCGATCATCCGCACGTGGTGCGCGTGTACGATCAGCGGACCAGCGAGGACCCGCCGGCCCGGCTGCTGTATATGGAAGTCGTGCCCGGCGGCACGCTGGCCGATGCGTTGATGCGGTGCCGCGACAGCTACGACGGCCGGCCCACCGGCGACGCGCTGCTCACGGCGATCGACGCGCGACTGGCCGCGGTCGGCACGATGCCGCCGACCGGCTCGGACCGCCGCACATGGGTGGAAGAGCAATCGTGGCCGGAGATCGTGTGCAAGCTGGGCGCCGAGTTGGCCGAGGGGCTGGCCTACGCCCACTCGCGCGGCGTGCTGCATCGCGACATCAAGCCCGCCAACGTGCTGCTCACAGCCGACGGCACGCCGAAGCTGGCCGACTTCAACGTCAGCTACAACGGCGGGCGGGCCGACGAGGATCCCGGCGACACGTTCGGCGGCTCGCTGGCTTACATGTCGCCCGAGCAGCTCGAAGCGTGTCACCCGCTGTTGGGCGGCTCGCCCCAGTTGGTGCGCGAAGGGAGCGACGTGTACTCGCTGGGCGTGTTGTTGTGGGAGATGCTGTGCGGCCGCCGGCCGTTTGCCGACGAGGCGATCCCCGCTGGCGGCGGCACGCTGGCCCGGCTGCAGCGGATGATCGACAGCCGCCGGCAGGCCGACCAGACGCAGCTTGCCGAAGCGCTGCCCGCCGACTGTCCCGACTCGGTGCGCGAGGCGTTGCTCAAGTGCCTGCATCCCGACAAATCGCAGCGGCACAAGTCGGCCGAGGAATTCGCCCGGGCGCTGCGGCTGTGTCTCAATCCGCGCTGTTGGCGGCTGCTGCAAGAGCCGGCAGGCTGGCTAGGCCGTTTTGCGCTGCGGTGGCCGATCGCGGCGGTGGTGCTCGCGGGGCTCATTCCCAATCTGCTCGTGGCGGCGTTTAACTTCAACTACAACTTTCTGCGGCTCGACGAGTACGCGCACGCGTTCAGCGCCTCCGAGGCCGAGTACGGCAAACTGTTTGATCGGTTCCACGCCACGTTCGACGTCGTGCAGTTCTGGATCAACGGCACGGCGTTTCCGATTGGCGTCGCGATTGGAGCCTGGTTCGCTTGGAAGACGCTGCGCATGCTGCAACCCGACGCGCCGCGTTCGGCGAGCGTGGGCAGCACGCAGTTGATGCTGTTCGGGCGGTTCGTGTCGCTGATGCTGCTGGCGCTGTGGACGGTGTCGGGGTTGGCGTTTCCGGTGGCGATGGCGTGGAACAACCCGGAGCTGCGGACCGCCGGGTTTCAACTGCACTTTTTCGTGTCGCTGCTGCTGGCGGGAGTGGCAGCGATCGCCTATCCGTACCTGCTGATCACGGCGATGGTCGTGCGCTATTTCGTGCCCGACCAGATGCGCCGCGGCGTGATCGCCGGGCCGCGCATGAGCGTGCTTACCAAGGTCGGGCGCCTGGACCGGCTGCACCTGGCCCTGTCGGCCCTCGTGCCGCTGTTGGGCATGCTGCTGGTCGTGGCGTTCGGCAGTCAGCAGCGCTGGTTGCTGATGGGGGTCAGCGGCGGCGGATTATTGGGCTTTGCCGCGATGTTTCTGTTGGAACGCGAGATCGATCTCGACCTGCAGGCGCTACGCACGGTGGCGGTCGACGAGCGGACCAACGCCGCGTGGATCAAGCAGGTGGAAGATTCGGTGGAACTCTCGCGCAGCAGCTCGGGCGGTCTGAGGCAAAGCGACGTCCGCCTCGCCAGCGAGCAAGCCAGCTCGCGCAAGGCGCCGTGAGACTCGCCGCCGGCGTCGCCCGTCATCGCCGCGGGGGCTGACACTGGGGGCACAAATAGGTGCTGCGGCCCGCGTCGCCTTGGCGCCGCATCGCGATGGCGCCGGCGCACTTCAAGCAAGGCCGGCCGCTGCGGTGATAGATCCAGAGCCGGCCGCCCGGGCCGGTGCGCGTGGTGCGCGGGCGGCCGTCGAGATTCCGCAGCATGAGCCGGCGCGCCGCGGCAAGCAGCGCCCGCAGCTCGTCATCCGTGAATTTGGCCACCGGGGCGAACGGGTCGAGTTGCTCCAGGAAGAGCACCTCCGACTTGTAGATATTGCCGATGCCGCTCACCACGCGCTGGTTCATGACCGCCTCGCCCAGGGGCGCGTCGTCGACGGAGCGCAGTCGCGCGAGCGCCTCGGCGTCGGCAAACTCGCCGGCCAGCAAGTCGGGGCCCAGGCTGACCAGGTGCGGGTGCCGCCGCAGGGCGTACGGCGAGAGGTACTCCAACGTCTTGGGCGTGAAGCAGACCGCCTGCAGGCCGTCGAGCGTGAGCACCAGCGCCGCGTTCCGGGCCGGCTTCTGCCAGGGTTCGCCGGCGGGGTACAGATGCCACGAGCCGGTCATGCCCATGTGCGAATGAATCGCCCCGCCGCCGGAGAGGTGCATCAACAGATGCTTGCCGCGCGCTTCCACCGCGTCGATCGTGCGCCCGGCGAGCCGTGCCAGCGGCGAATCGCGCAGGCGATCCCATGTGGCGCTCTGGATGATCTCGCGGCCGGCGAGCGCCTTGCGCAGCTGCGCGGCCGAGCGGTAGATGGTGTCGCCTTCAGGCATAGTTGCTGTCGCGTCTGCGAATTGGTCCCAGCTTGCCGCCAGCGTGCGACAGGTCAACGTTGCGGTTCCTCACGCCGGAACCATGCGCCGTCATCCTACTTCAGTTCCCGAGTGTCATCCGACAATTCTTCGGGGTCGCGTCGCGCCGCCATCGCGTCGAGCCGCGTCGTTCGCCCGACGCCACGGTGCAGATAGCCGCGGCTGGTCGAAACGAACCCCGCTTGCCGCAGCGCAACGGTCAGCGGCGAGTCGCCCACCGGAGCGGCGTCGATGCGATCGAGTAAGACCGGGCCGCTGGTCTCCGCGAGCTTGCCGAGCCGCTGCGCGATCAGCTGGTCGGCGTGGGGCTGATCCTCGACGCACTCGGCGGGGAACGTGACCAATCGTCGCGACGACTTGGCAAGGTACGCCAGCAGTCGGCCCGATGGGGCGTCGATCAATACGCTCGCTCCCGCGGTGCGCTGCAACTGTCCGCCCGCATCGCGCGGCTCGGGCCACTTCACCAGCGCGCCGTAGGCGTTGGCGGGATCGGCGGCGGAGAGCACCAGCACGCGCTGTTCGATCTCTGCCTCGTCGGGCAGGGCAGGGGGGCGGCGCAGCATGTCGTCGGCTCCCGGCAGGGCGAACTGGGCGCCGCCCATCCCCTCGACAAAGTAACCCCGCCGCGCACGGCCCGCCTCTTCCATCGCCCGCAGCACGGGATACAGTCCGCCGAACCCGCCGACCACCGCCTCGCGGCCGACGGCGGATCGCGTGACCACGCCGTAGCGCCGCAACAGCTGTTCGACGAGCGCCGTTTGCCGCGCGGTGGGCGACGCGGAGTCTTCGTCGCCGCTCGCCAGCAGCGACCACCGGCCCTGCGAACCGGGCAGCGCCGCGGCGCGGCGCGATCGAAAGCGTCGTCGCGCGTCGCGGCCGCTGCGGCGTCGCTGGCTGCTGGCGTCGGGTCGCGAACCCCGCAGTCGCGAGCGCAGCGGCGCCAGCGTGTCGTTGGTCACCACGCCCGCCCACACCAGCTGCCACAACGCATCGAGCAGGTCGTGTTGAAAACCGCCGACATGGCGGAGAAGCTCGTCGAAGAATTGCGCTCCGCGACCGCGCATCGCGTCGACGATTTGCTCGGCGAGCGCTCCTTCGACGGGCGTCGGCAGGGGGGCGAGTAGTGGAAAACTGTCGGCGAGATACAAGCCGATTCGCCCATCATTGGTCCCCGACGCCTCGATTCCCCGCCACACGACTTCGCCCGCTGCACAAAGTTCGTCGAGATCGCCCGGCAGATAATCGACGACGCGCGCCGGCAGGATGGTCGCGTCGAGCGCCGAGGCCGGCAGCGGGGCGCCTTGCAGTTGTTCAATCGCGTCGAGCAAGCCATCGAGCCCGCGCCGCGGCTTGTCGAGGCCTTGCCACACGGGCAAGAACCGAGCCAGCGTCTCGGGCGCGACCGGTTCGACCTGTTTGCGCAACCGCGCGAGCGAGAGCCGCTTGATCCGCCGCAGCACGCCGGCGTCGACCCACTCCTGGCCCGCGCCGCCCGGCAGGAACTCGCCCGGGAGCACGCGGCCTTGCTCGGCGAGTTGCATCAGCGCGCCCCGCACGGTCGATTCGCTCAAACCAAAGCGAGCCGCGACGTCGGTCGCCGCGAACGGCCCGTGGGTGCGCGCGTACCGTGACACGAGATCGGCCAGCGGGGCGTCGCCCGTTTCGAGAAACGCCTCGGGCAAACCGGGCGGCGGCTGCACGCCCACCGCGTCGCGCAGGCGGGCGGCGTCCTCGGCCGCGACAAGTCGCTGCTCGCCGCCGAGGCGCACGCGAATAATCCGCCGAGCGGCGAGCAAGTGGTCGATCCAGTGGCGAGCGCGGCCGGCGGCGGCTGCGTCGGGCCGTAGACGTTGGGCGAGTTCCTCTTCGGTCAGATCGCCAAGATGAAGCAGCAAGTCGTGTATCGCGTCGGCGTCGTTGACATGAGGATCGTCGAGCCGCTGCAACTCGCGGACGACCTGGTCGATGGCGTCGGCGTCGAGCAACTCGCGATAGTCGGCCGCTCCCAAGAGTTCGCGCAGCTGGGCGTGGTCGAGCGCCAAGGCCTGGGCCCGCCGTTCGGCCAGCGGCGCGTCGCCCTCGTACAAAAAGTTGCCGGTGTAGTTGAACAGCAGCGACGTCGCGAACGGCGACGGGCTGTCTGTTTCCACCGTGTGAACGCGGATCTGTTGCCGGGCCACGTCGGCCAGCAGTTGCCGCAGGCCCGGCACGTCGAACACGTCGCGGAGGCATTCGCGGTAGGTTTCCAGCAGGATCGGAAACCGCTCGTACCGCGACGCCACGGCCAGCAGATCGGCCGCCTTGCGCCGCTGCAGCCACAGCGGCGTGCGGCGATTGGGTTGCCGCCGCGGCAGCAGCAACGCCCGCGCGGCGTTCTCGCGAAAGTGCGACGCAAACAGGGCGGTTGAACCCAGGTGCCGCACGACCAGGTCTTCCACCTCGTCGGGCCCTGGCAGCAGCAGGTCCACGCCCGGCAGCGGCTCGCTCTCGGGGAGCCGAAACACCATGCCGTCGTCGGACCACATCAGGTCGATTTCCAACCCCTGTTGGTCGCGCAATCGCTCGGCAATCGCCAGCGCCCACGGCGCGTGGACTCGAGCCCCGAACGGCGAGAGCACGACGATTCGCCAGTCGCCGATCTCGTCGAGAAACTTTTCAACGACGATGGTGCGATCGGTCGGGGCCTCGCCGGTCGCCGCCACTTGTTCGTCGACGTATTGCAGGAGGTTGCTAATCGCCCGCGGATCGAGCCCGGCGTCGTCGCGCAGCGCACGGACGGTTTCGGTGCGGTCTGTGCGTGCGAGCTGCCGCGTCAGTTCGCCGACGGCGCGGCCGAAGTCGAGCGGCCGTCCCGGCCCGTCGCCGCGCCAGAACGGCATCTTGCCCGGTTCGCCCGGCGCGGGGACGACAATCACCCGATCGCGCGTGATCTCCTGCACGCGCCACGACGAGGCGCCCAGCAGGAATATCTCTCCGGGCCGCGTCTCGAACACCATCTCTTCGTCGAGTTCGCCGACCCGC
>JAGQOU010000491.1 GCA_020427145.1 Planctomycetales bacterium
TCGATGTCGCTCTGCAGGAAATACAGTTTCAGCGGATCGAGCGTCTCGAAGAACATGTTCATCGCCCGCTCGGACACGGTGTTGTTGACCCGCATTCCCGAGAGGTGGCGGCGATCCATGAGCGTGGAGACAAGCAGCGCGATGCGCCGATCCGTTTCGCGCGGCTGGCCCGGACGAGCCAACGTGCGAGCGGCGGGCAAGAGGCTTGCCAGCCCCATCACGATCGTCAGCCCCCACAGCGACAGGCGGCGAGCGGAACGGCAGTTGGATTCAACGGCAAATCGATTCATCGAGTGGGCTCTCCAAGAAGATGCCAAGCCACGGGGGCATTTTAAGGGTCGAAGCGTGGTCGTCCGCATCAGGGCAAAACTGTCGGCCAATCTCACGTGCGGGAGGTTACCGCCCCCAAACTGGGAGGAGTCCGGCACATGCGGAAAACTAAGAAAACTCTACGCAAGAAGGCACACGAGAGTTCGCGGGCACGCTCCCACTGAGCGGCGAATAGATCGTAGTCGACCCCCACAAACGCGGCAAGGTCGACGTAAACGGCACGTTTTCCCAACTCTCGCCGTGCCAGCGGGTTGTGACGACGGTCCCAACGCCGGGCAGGACACGGTAAGCTGCCGGAGCGACCGCCGGCTTACCGTGCGGCCCGCCGCTGCTGACGCAATTGGCGCCGCGGCAGCAACGAGCGATCGACAGGCTCCGTGCCGAACTCGACCGTTTCGGCAACGGTGGTCCGGACGCGGCGGCCCTCCGCGTCCCACTCCGTCGACCAGGCGATAACCTGCCCGCCCGGCGTTGTCTCGCTGAGTAGCGCGATCTCGACGGTGCGGCCCTTGGGGCCCTCGCGGGTCGTTCGTACGCAAGCACAAGTGAGCAGGTCTTCGCCAAAGTGGTAGGGCAAAGCACCGGCGACGACCTCCACGGTTTCCATCCGATCGGGGGCGGCGGTCGGGTCGTCGGCCAGAGTCAAGCGATGCCGCATCAGGACATGGGGAAACACCTCGGCGGAGAACCAGACTTGATCGGACATTCGGCGTCCGCCGTCGTCGTACTGCAGCTGCCACACTGCGCAGTTGACGTTCTGCCCGTCAATGACCATCGCTTCGTCGTCTAATCGCTGCTGCGCGACGAGATTCCCGGGGCCGTCAAACAATGCCGAGTACGATGCATCGACCCACTGCCCCTCGATGACTCGCCCCAGCGTCGTCACCGTGGCGCGCGACTGGAGGACGTAGCGATCCAACTCGGCCGATGCGAGCGTTTCGTCCCGCGTGGTGACGCCAACGGCCAACGTCTCCCCGTCGGGCGAAAGGCTTTGCGTGGTGACGACGCTGCGCCGCCAAGCCCCCGGAGCAAAGCGCAGCCAAACGTGGGTTGCCGCCGGGGGATGAAACTCCTCGGCTTCGTCATCGTCCTCAACCGCGGGGCCCGGGAGAATCTCGTCGGCCGGAGCCGTGGTTGGCGCACTGGCCGCCACGGGGACGGCCCGGACCGCGGCGGGATCGGCTTGGGCGAATGCCGACGCCGCAAACAACGCGAAACACGCGGCAACCCAACCGGACAAGAGCAATCGAAATCGTCGCGTCATGGAATCTGACGGAATTCACAAGGGCGAACGGGCAAACAAGCGGGCGACGGGGCTGTGAACTCCATGATACCTGCCGGGCGACTCGCACAGAAGCGGGACCCTGGGACGGCCCCCGGGCGGGGTCTGGCGATCCGCGAGGCTTTTTTGGTCGAATGGCAGCGAACAGTGAGGTTCAATCGCTATCTGCCGTCGCCCCGCCGCGGATTGGTTTCCGTGAATTATCTAACTGAGCGACTCGACCGACGCCACCAGTTCCTGATCCCAGCGCGGAAAGACCGAGCGAAGATCGACGAGCACCTGCTCGGACTCGAGCCGCGCGGCGACCGGGCGGGCCGCGTGCTGAAGTGCATCGTGTACGTCAGCCACGGCGCGATTCTTCGGCGTGAGCACTATCGCACAGGTGGGCGCCGACAAAGCGCGCCCGCCGGCGTAGCCCCATGCGCCGGCGCTCTCGACCACGGTCGCGGCAGCGATGGCGGGCGCTTCGGCCATCAACTGCGACAGGCGTTCAGCACGCTGGCGCAAATTCTCCAGTGGCGCCGAGATCAGTTGCCAAGTTGGCAACGCCAGCTGCAGCGCCGCGCGGTCCGCGCGACGCGTTTCGATCAGCGTGGTGCGAAGCGCCGCGCAAACTAAACCGCTCGCCCGCAGCACTTCGAACAAGGGGTGACTCGTCAGCGCGGCAATGCACGCAGGAACGCCGACGACCACTCCGCAGGACGGACCGGCTAGGAGGCCCGCACCATCGGCGATGACCAACTGCGCGCCGGAGGCCAGTCGGGCCGCAATCGTGGGCATCGCGGGCAATGCGATCTCGGCCGGATCGAGCGAGCCCGCCAACGGCGCCACGTCGATCCGCGTCACGCCGTCGGGCGTCGGCCATTCGAGATCAGTCGCGGCGTCGCAGGCGGCTTCGGGCGGACGAATCACAGCGGCCAAGCCGGCCGCGTCTTGGCCGCTGAACTCATTGAGGATGGCGCCCGCCCGCGCGCCAAGCTTCGGCCAATCGTTGCGGCTTGTCGCGCCGGCCGCGCCGGGCAACACGCCCACGCGCCCTCCCGCGGCCATTGCCATCGTCGCCAGCAACAGCGCGGCGTCGACGCTGGCCAGCACGGCGACATCATAACCGCGATGCAAATCGCTTAGTGCCGCCGTCGCCGCGGAGTGGCCGCGGTTCGCGTCGACCGTGTAATCGCCCCCCGACTGGATCAGTGCGTGCAAAGCCGAGTCCGGCAGCGGCGGCGTGAGTTCCGCGGCGCCAACCACGACGCCAGTGGCGTTGATCCAGGCCGCTCCGCCAGGCGTTTCGCCAAACACGCGGCGGGCGAAGCGCTCGGCAATCTGCCCGACCGAGGGCATTTCCCACTCACCGGCGCGCTTGGCGACGGAATCGCGCACGTCGTCCAAAAACGAACCGGCGCGCTGGGCAAGCGTCGATTGATTGAGCCGCTGGACCACGCCTTTGACACGGGGGTGATCGAGCAGTTCTTGCACGGAGGGCAGCTTCGGAAGATGCGGCGGGTTCATCGGGGGCGCCTCGGCGAGTCCTTGCACAGCAGTTGCTGCGCGGCAATGACGCGCCGTGAACGATTACCCGGCGCTGTCGACTCGCTGATTATGACGCCCCGGGGGCGCCGACGCCATGTGCGCGCGGAATCCGGGCCACGGGCGCGCCGCGAGACCAGTTCGCAGGCTATTCGATGCCGACGTCTTGCGGCGACGGGAACGGATCGTGCTCAGCCATTTGCGCCGTCTTTTTGTCTGCACGGGCCGACGTGAGCGACGCGAAATTGCCGCTGGGGCCCCAACTTTGGCAGCCGACGCTGACCGCGCAGCATGTCATCACGACGGCGGCGAAGACGCGCACGGCCGTCATTGGGCGGCGGCAATCGCGAACTGGCGGCTGCGGATAGATCATGGCGAAGGATTTCCAAGAGGAGCGTGGCAAGATCACTCCGGGCGCGGTTGCGAAATGAACTCGGCCATTGTTTGCGGCTGCGACTCGGTCGACTCGCCGCTGCCGAACATCCGCTGCATCATCGAGGGTTGCTGCCGCGAGGCCACGCGAGCCGACGGTTCGCCGCTGCCGCGGCCAAAGGTGAAGATCTCCTTGGTGCCTTCCCAGGCCTTGCGGGCGCCATCTTTCACCTTTCGAGCGCTCGCCTTGACGGGCGCAAAGGCGTTGGTCGGCATTTTGGGCATTTCGATCTTCGGCATCGAAATTTTGGGCAATGTCACTTTGGGGACCATCCACGAGAACGGGCCGCTCGCGGCGGGCTCTTGCTCTGCCGCGTGCGTTGCGCCGGGCTGTACGGCGCTGCTGCCCGACAGGCTTTCGTTGATGATTTGTCCCTGCGCCGACGTCGCGAAAAACATCGCGATCGCGCCGACGAGCAAGCGTAGTGTTCGAGCCACTGGTCGATCCTCCATAGCCTTCCGTAACGCTCCGCCGTCTTATACGGCATCCAGCGGGGCGGGAGTCTTCCAAAACTCCCGTCAGCAGTCCAGAGCGATGTCGCGGGAAGTCCGCCGTCGGCCCCCGTTTGGCGACGCCCGCTGGCGCTGCTACCATGCGCGTCGTTTCGACGTCCCCAGTCAGCCTGACCTCCCCATTTGGTCCTCCATGCCCACGACACTTGGCAATCTCGGCTTCATCGGCGCCGGCCGCATGGCCTCCGCCCTGGCCAGCGGGTGCGTCGCCGCCGGCCTGACCGACGCGGCGTCGATCCACGCCGCCGACCCCTTCGAGCCGGCCCGCGACGGTTTCACCGCGACCATCCCCGGGGCCAAGGTCACGGCGGACAACGCGGCCGTGCTGGCGGCCTGCGACGCGGTGGTGCTGGCAGTGAAACCGCAGATGATGGCCGACGTGCTGGCCGGGCTGCGGGACCGCGTGGAGCCCCGGCATCTGCTGGTGTCGATCGCGGCGGGCACAACGCTCGCCCGCCTTGCCGAGCAGCTCCCTGCCGACACCCGCTTGGTGCGCGTGATGCCAAACACGCCCTGCCTGATCCGCGAAGGCGCCAGTTGCTTCAGCCGAGGCGCCATGGCCACTGACGCCGACGCGCAGCTCGTTGCCAGCCTGCTGGAAAGCGTCGGCATCGCTCGTGAAGTCGACGAACCGCTGCTCGATGCGGTGACGGGGCTCAGCGGCTCGGGACCGGCGTTCATCTACACGGCGATTGAGGCAATGGCAGCCGGGGCCGTCGCCATGGGGATGACCGCCGAGTTGGCCCTGGAGTTGGCCGCCGCCACGGCCCGCGGAGCGGCCGGCATGATTCGCAGCACGGGCCGCTCGCCGGCGGAATTGCGCGATCAAGTGACCAGCCCCGGCGGCACCACGCTGGCCGGCCTGCAGTCGCTGGAGAAATCCGGCGGCGCCGCGGCATTTCAGGCCGCGGTGGAGGCGGCAACGAAGCGTTCGATCGAACTCGGCAAATCGTG
>JAGQOU010000492.1 GCA_020427145.1 Planctomycetales bacterium
GCGCCATCGTCGCGATGCAAACCAAGCGGGGGTGCGGCCTGAAGGGCCGATCCTACGACAGCCCAGGGCGAAGCCCTGGGAATGCTGGAGCCACAGTCGCCGGAAGCCCTGAAAGGGCGCGCCTGTTTTTGTTTGGGCGCGCCCCTTCAGGGCTTTCCGAATTGGTTGGAACTGGGCCCCAGGGCTTCGCCCTGGGCTGTCATAGAGCAGCCCTTCAGGCTGCTCGGAGTTGCGACCCGTTGTTATTTCGTCGCGATGGGGGAGGGCGAAGCTTCCGACAAAGCAATGCGGTTCGCCCCCGCCGGCTCGGAAGGACCCTCGCCCTCGCGAGTGGCAACGGGCGCCTCGTCGATCAGACGATTGACGATTGGTCGCCTGTTCTCCGGCACGGAATAGCAGGAAGGCCTAAACAACCACAGAGACCTGCGAGAGCAGTTGATGCCAAGGACACGCGGCATTCCTTCGTCGTCTCGTTCGCAGTACGCCTTGGTCCACGGAGTGAGTTCTCCCAGCGTAAGCAAACCTCGATCAGTGATTATTGCGCGACGTCCGCTCAGCCACTCTTCGAGCACCATCAAAGGAGCGACAGGCAGAATCGCCAGCAACATGAAGGCGACGCCCGAACGCAATTCGTCTGCACCGGAGTCAATGTTCGCGATCCCTACGAGAAGTGCCGGAACGGTGAATGCCGCTGACCAGAGCAGGAGTTTCATCGAGTACGTGCCGAGGCTGGCGTCGGACCGGATAATCGCATGCACGACGCCAGCGGACTCCAACACTTTGGAGCGGCGACTGACAACAAGAGATAGTGAGAGTATCGTCGTTCCGAGGAAACCAAAAAAAACGAATAGCACGGAAAAGTCACCGTTGCGAAAATCGTCGGAGTTTCGAATCGCCCAGCCCAACAGAGCCAGATAGGCTGCGAGCACCGTCGTCAGCGCCAACAGCTGGCGCAGCGAGAACCGTGGCGGCTGGTTGTCCGATTCGCGAGCCATGTCCGCATTGTAATGCGATTTGAATAGCGGGAGGAACTTCAGCGCCGTCGGCGCCCCCGTGGCCGATTCCAGGAGAGAATCGACCGCGTCTGGCCCGACCGCTGTTCAGCGGACACCGCCGGTTCGCTATGCTGGGGCCCTGACCTCCGACCACTCACCTCCGAACTCTCCTCTCGCCCATGGCTCGCATCACCTTCCACGGCGCCGCCCGCACCGTCACCGGTTCCAAGTATCTGCTCGAAGCCGGCGACGCCCGGGTGCTCTTCGACTGCGGCATGTTCCAGGGGCTCAAGGCTCTGCGGATGCTCAATTGGGAGCCGACGCCGTTTCCTCCCAAGTCGCTCGACGCGGTGGTGCTGACCCACGCTCATCTCGATCACGTCGGTTTTCTCCCGCGGGTGGTCAAGCAGGGTTACAACCACAAGGTGTATTGCACGCCAGCCACGGCCGAGTTGGCCGAGATCATCATGCTCGACTCGGCCAAGTGCCAGGAGTATGACGCGGCGTACGCCAACAAGAAGGGGTTCTCAAAACACAAACCCGCGCTGCCGCTGTACGACGGGCGCGACGTGGAGCAAACCGTCAAGCTGCTGCGCACTTGCCCGCGCGAGGAGTGGGTGAATGTCGCCGGGCCGATCTTTGTGCGATTTCACGACGCCGGGCACTTGCTGGGTTCCAACCACCTGGAGGTCGAGGTCCGCGAGACGAACAAGCCGCTGCGAATCGTCTTCTCCGGCGACGTCGGCCGGTACGACGGGCCGCTGTATCACGACCCCGTGCCGCCGCCGCAGTGCGACTACCTCATTTGCGAAACGACCTACGGCAATCGCGACCACCCCGACGTGCAGATCCTCGATGCGCTCGAAGGCGTCGTGAATCGCTCGGTCAAACGCGGCGGCGTGATGCTGATGGCGGCGTTCGCCGTTGGACGTTCGCAGCAGTTGATCTACTTGCTGCAGGTGCTCAAGAGCGAAGGCCGCATCCCCGACCTGCCGATCTACCTCGACAGCCCCATGGCGTGCAACGCCACCAAGGTGTATCGCGAGTTTCGCGAGGATCACGATCTGGCCGAGGGCGATCTCGACGACGCCAACACGGTGCTCGCCGGGCCGCGGGTTCACTTGGTGCGCAAGACCGACGAATCGAAGGCGCTCAACCAGATGCACGGCCCGGGGATCATCATCGCCAGCAGCGGCATGATGACGGGAGGGCGCATCGTGCATCACCTGAAGCAGCGCATGCCCAGCTCCAAAAACACGATCGTGCTGGGCGGCTACATGGCGGTCGGCACGCGCGGCCGGCTGATTCAGGACGGCGTCGAAACGATCCGCATGTTCGGCCAGGACGTTCCGCTGCGGGCGGCGGTGGAGACAGTCTCCGGCCTCAGCGGCCACGCCGATCGCAGCGGACTGCTGCGGTGGACGTCGGCGCTGAAAGACGCCCCGCCGAAACGAACGATCCTGACGCACGGCGAACCGGAAAGCATGGACGCCTTCGCCGAAACGCTGCGAACCGACAACGGCTGGGACGTGGAATGCCCCGAGATGGGCGCCAGTTACGAACTGCAATAAACCGACTGCCCGCGGATCACGCGAATGATCGCAAATGAGCGCATGAACCACGACGACGCGACGAAATCACCAGGCGGGTCAGCCTAAGCCGCGCCGTGTTCGTCGAGCCGTCGTGGTTCGCCAATTGATTCGCGCACTTCGCGCACTTCGCGTGATTCGCGGGCTCTTACTTTCAATTTTGAGAATCAAGTCATGGCCAAGAATCTTCCCGCCAAACAGCGGCCCGTATCGGCCGGCAATCCGCCGGAAGCGGGCGACGGCGCGCTCGGCGATACGCAACGCGTCGAGCAGAACCGCGTCGCCATCATCAATTCGCCCAGCTACCGCCTGGCGGAATTGGATATGGACTTCCTCGGCCGCAGCGAACAGCGCCCGGTGCGCATGCAGCTGGAACTGCTGAAGACTGAGACGCTGCTGCGCGAGAATAAAATCGCCACGACCGTGGTCGTGTTCGGCGGCACGCAGATTGTGCCCCACGCCGAGGCCGAGGCGCGGCTCAATCGCGCTCGGATGCACTTGAAGGACCACCCCGACGATCCGCGGCTTAAACGCGAGGTCGCGCGGGCCGAGAGCGTGCTCGCCAAATCGCGCTATTATGAAGAAGCCCGCGAGTTCGGCCGACTGGTCTCTTCCGTTTGCCAAACGGACGGCAAGTGCGACTTTGTGATCATCACGGGCGGCGGGCCGGGCATCATGGAGGCGGCCAACCGCGGCGCCTTCGAAATCGGCGCCAAGAGCATCGGGCTCAACATCGAATTGCCCCACGAACAGGAGCCCAACCCGTACATCACGCCGGAGCTCTGTTTTCAGTTCCACTACTTCGCTATGCGGAAGTTCCACTTCATCCTGCGGGCTGCGGCGCTGGTGGTGTTTCCCGGCGGCTTCGGCACGCTCG
>JAGQOU010000028.1 GCA_020427145.1 Planctomycetales bacterium
GCTCGCCGGAGCCTCGCACTCCCGTGGGAGACAAAGCCCGCGATGGCAACGTCGCCTCCCCCGCAAACCCGCCGCGCGGCGCGAAGTTGACGCGATTCGCTCACTGTGATCGGGCCGGCAGGTGTGGTAAAACAGGGGAAATTGGTGCGAGCGACGGCGCCGTCGCTGCCAATGCGGAAACTCGTCTCTGCGGGACATCGGATATGCGCAACGCCGTTGCTGTGGTGCTAGGGGGAGGGCAGGGGTCGCGATTGCGACCGCTGACGAATTACAGGTCGAAACCGGCCGTACCGCTCGCCGGGAAATACCGCCTGATCGACATCCCCATCTCCAACTGCCTCAACAGCGGGCTGAACCGCATTTACGTGCTGACGCAGTTCTTGTCGGTGAGTCTCCACCGCCATATTCGCGGCACGTACCGCTTCGACAACTTCAGCGGCGGGTTCGTCGAAATCCTCGCCGCCCAGCAGACCATGGCCGAAGGGGCCGACTGGTACCAGGGCACGGCCGACGCGGTGCGGAAGAATCTGCGGTACATGACCCAACAGGGCACCGACTACGTGGTGATCCTCTCGGGCGACCAACTGTACCGCATGGACTTCGCCGCCATGCTCAAGACGCACAAGGACTCCGGCGCCGACGTCACCATTGCCGCCAAGCCGGTCCACGGGCAGGAGGCGAGCGGGCTGGGCGTGATGCGGGTCGACGACTCGGGCCGCGTGGTCGGTTTTGTCGAGAAGCCAACCACCGACGAGCAACTCGCCGAGGTGCGCATGGCGCCCGAGTGGATCGACGCCCACGGCGTGACCAGCGGGGGGCGCGACTGCCTGGCGAGCATGGGCATTTACCTGTTCAGTTCGCGCGTGCTGAGCGAGCTGCTGGAATGCGGCGATCACCAAGACTTTGGCCGCGAAGTGTTCCCCAACGCCATCGAGCATCGCAAGGTGCAGGTTCACCTGTTCGACGGCTACTGGGAGGACATCGGTACGATCAAATCATTCTTCGAGGCCAACCTCGAACTCGCTCGGCCGAATCCGCCGTTTGATATGACCGACGCGGTGGCGCCGATCTACACTCGGCCGCGGTTCCTGCCCCCGACCCGCATCGACGGGGCCACGATCACCGGCAGCCTGATTGCCGACGGTTGCGTCATCGAACCGGGCGCCACGATCGAAAACAGCGTGCTGGGCGTTCGCTGCCGCATCGGCCGGGGCGTGACCATCCGCAATTCGGTGCTGATGGGCGCGGACTACTACGAGAACCCCGACGAGCGCTCGGTCACCGGCGCCGCCGGCCTGCCGCCGATTGGGTTTGGCAACGGGGCGGTGGTCGAAGGCGCCATCGTCGACAAGAACTGTCGCATCGGCCCGGGAGCCCACGTGGTCAACCGAAACGACGTGCAAGAGGGCAAGGCGGGCGAGTACTGCACGATCCAGGACAAGATTCTGGTGGTGGAGAAAGACGCCACGCTGCCGGCCAACTGGCGGAGCTAACCAACGGCGACCGGGTCGAATGTCCGCCACAATCGCGCCAATCCGCCCGGCGCGAGAGCTTCTGCAGCGAGTTTGTCGGCCCGGGCGCCAGCAGAAGTGACGTAGAACGACCCGAGCAAGCATACTGGCGATTTGCCGGTTCGTCGGGGTCCGCGCCTTGCTGTCGCGGCGCCGACGGGAATAATTTCCAGCACCCCATCCCCGCCCCGCCGGCGGCCGCCACCGTTGTTCGCGCGGCCCCGACGTCCCGGCGGCACTGCCAGGAGTTCGATTCACCATGCTCTTCTCGATGTCTTTGCGGCGGTTCGCTGCCGCGTTGCCGGCCGCTGCGGCGGCGCTGTCGGCCGTTCTCGTCGCTGCTGCCGCGTTGGCCGCCGACCCGGTCTATCTCGACGAACCGCGCCCGGAGCCGCCCCCCAAGGTCATGGGCAAAATCACGATCCCCGAGAAATACGAAGACGGCTCGGTGCGCGTCGAGCGCGAAGTGCTGCGGATGTCCGACGACACGCTGGTGAACGACGGCAAATTCGTCGAGTACTACCGCGATGGCCAGAAGTTCGCCGAGGGAACCTTCAAAGAGGGCGTCCACAACGGTCAGTGGACCTTCTGGCATCCCAACGGCCAGGTGTGCAAGGTCGTCAATTTCGTCGACGGCCAGGCTGACGGCGAGTGGGACGTGCTGGGACCCGAGGGCGAGCTTCGCGCTCATAAGTCCTACAAAGACGGCAAACGCGACGGCACCTGGATCATCTACCACGCCGACGGCAAGACGCCGCGACTGGAACAGACCTACGTCAATCACGAACCGAACGGCGAACGACGCGATTACTATGCCAACGGCCAGCTGTCGCAGACGAGCCAATTCAAGAACGGCAAACTCAACGGACCGGTCGTGCAATACGACGAATCGGGCCGGAAGACGGCTGAGGCCGCGTTTGTAGACGGCAAGCGCGACGGCACGCTCACCATTTTCAACGCCGACGGAACGACAATCGTTCAACACTGGGACAAAGGTCGGTTGGTCGTCAAAGGCCAGGCCGCCGAGTAGTCCGCCACCGCCCGCCGCCCCGCCTTCGCACCAGCGCCATGGAAGATCCGACCAATCAGCCAGAAAAGCAGTCACCGTCCGCGCCGCGGCGTCCGGGCTTCTCGCCCTTGCTGCTGTTTCTGGGAGTGGGGCTCGTGGCCATGATCGCGCTTTCGGGCGGCTGGAGCGAACCGAAAGAGATCACGTACTCGCAGCTGCTCGACGAACTCGAAGCGGACAACGTCAAGGAAGTGACGTTCCTCGGCGAGCAGATCGTGAAGGGCTCCTTCCATCGGCCGCCCGCGAAAACGCCCGAGAAAGACGCCGCCAAGACGAGCCCCGCGGACGCCACGACGCCGGGCGATTCTGATGCGAAGCCCACAACCGGCGACGCCGAGGGGGGCGACTCGACCACGGGCGGCAAGCCAAGCGATGAGCCAGCCGCTCCCGAGGGGTCCAAACCTCCCACCGCCGCGAAGACCGAGAAGGCCGACCTGCAGTTTCAATGTGAGCTGCCGCCGCTGGTCGGCGAGGACTTTCTGGCCGCTCTGCGCAGCCACGGCGTACAGATTGTCGCCGAGGAGCCGGCCAACTTTGGCGACCTGCTCGCCCTGGCCACGTTCGTGCTGCTGGCCGCATTGATGATCGGGGCCTGGACCATGATGCGCCGCACGCGCGAGCAAATGATGGGCGGCGGCATGCTGTCGGGAGTCACCAAGAGCCCGGCCAAACGCTACGACTCGGCCAACAATCGCATTACGTTCGATGACGTCGCCGGCCTGGGCGGCGTGAAGAGCGATCTCAAGGAGTTGGTCGACTTTCTCAAGGCGCCCGAAAAGTTTCAGCGGCTCGGCGCCCAGCCGCCCAAGGGCGTGTTGCTGATGGGCCCCCCGGGCACGGGCAAGACGCTGCTGGCCCGCGCGGTGGCCGGCGAGGCCGGCGTCCCGTTCTTCTCCATCTCGGGCTCCGACTTCGTGGAGATGT
>JAGQOU010000493.1 GCA_020427145.1 Planctomycetales bacterium
CCCCATTCCCCATTCCGCCTTCCCCATTTCCGATCCTGCGCGTCTTCGGCACGCCGATCGCCTTCTTGCCGCTGAGGTAGGGGCCGGTGACGCTGCGACGTTTCTTGGCGACTTGGTCGGGGGTTCCTTCGGCGACGATTTCACCGCCGAGCCGGCCGGCGGCGGGGCCGAAGTCCAACAGTCCGTCGGCGCCGTCGATGACTTCGCGGTCGTGCTCCACGACCAACAGCGTGTTGCCGAGGTCGCGCAGTTTGTGCAGCGCTCCCAGCAGTCGGGTGTTGTCGCGAGGGTGCAGGCCGATGGTCGGTTCGTCGAGCACGTACAGCACGCCGCACAAGCCGCTGCCGACCTGGCTGGCCAACCGGATGCGTTGCGACTCGCCCCCCGAGAGCGTCGGCGCCCCGCGCCCCAGCGTGACGTACTCCAGCCCCACGTCCACGAGAAACGTGAGCCGATTGCAGATTTCGCGAACCAACTCGCCGGCCACCTTTTTCTGGGCGGCGGGCAACTTCCATTTGCTCACCGTCGGCAGCAGGTCGCCCAACGGCAGCCGGCAGTACTCGTCGATCGTGCGATCCTGGAATTTCACTGCCGCCGCATCGTCGCGCAACCGCGTGCCGCCGCATTCAGCGCACTCGATCTCGCCGACAAGGTGCTCCAACCGCCCGCGCAACCGCGGCGACAGCCGGGAGGCTTCCTCGAGTGCGGGGTAGAGGCCTTTGTATTGGAAACGAAAGGGGGTGCGAATGGGGAATGGGGAATGGGGAATGGGGGACTTGGCCTTGCTGCGCGATTTGGGCTTTGGGCCTTCCCCATTCCCCATTCCGCCTTCCGCCTTCACTTCAATCCACTCCTCGCCCGTGCCGTATAGCACCAATCGCCGGTACTTGGGCGGCAGGAGGTTGAACGGTACGTCGGTCGGCAGGCCGGTTTGGTTGGAGAGGGCTGCGAGCATGGCGGCGAACAGCGGCTCCCCGACGCCCGGCCAGACGAGCACGGCGCCTTCGGCAAGCGTCATGTTCAGGCTGCGGAACAGGGCCGTCGGGTCGGCGCCGATGTCGGTGCCCAGCCCTTCGCACGCCCGGCACCAACCCAGCGAGCTGTTGAACGAAAAGTGGTGCGGCGAAAGCGGCTCGAAGCTGCGGCCGCAACCGTTGCAGACGCGGTGCTGGCTATACGTGTGAATGCCCCAGCGACCCTCGGGCGCGTTCTCGTCGACGATCGCCAGTCGCATGATGCCGCGACCCAGCGACAGGGCGTTCTCGATGCTGTCGGCCAACCGCGAGCGGCCGTCGGGGCGAATCGTCACGCGGTCGACCACGACGTCGATTTCATGCTTGCTGCGGCGGTCGACTTCCGGGGCCGCGTCCAAGGGGTAGGTCGTGCCGTCGATGCGTACGCGTTGGTAGCCGTCGCCGCGGAGCTTCTCCCACAGGTGGGCGTACTTCTCGCCCTGGGCCAACTCGACGGGCGCCATGACGTACGCCTTCGTGCCGGCCGGCTCCTTGAGCACCGCGTCGATGATCTCTTGCGGCGATTGCGTGCCGACCGGCAGGTCGCAATCGGGGCAGTACATCTGCCCCAGCCGCGACAGCAAGATGCGGAAATAG
The DNA here is from genome assembly GCA_020427145.1 of Planctomycetales bacterium. Lineage (GTDB taxonomy): Bacteria > Planctomycetota > Planctomycetia > Pirellulales > Lacipirellulaceae. Next base: position 1,611 of record JAGQOU010000493.1, read on the forward strand.
TCGTAGATCTCGGTCACGGTG
>JAGQOU010000494.1 GCA_020427145.1 Planctomycetales bacterium
GCGGTCCGCGGAACGGACACGGAATTCCTGACAAAGAAGAATCATGCAAAGACGAGTTCAAGTAACTCGTCGGTCAGCCCCTGGAATTCGTCGGCGCCGTCAGCCTCGGTCGCCTTCTCGGCGTCATCGCCCGCGTATTCCGCGGCCTGCGCAGTCGGTCTGCGCGGCACGACGTAATTGGCTGTCAACGCGACATAGTCGTCGTCGGAACTGGCGCTAAACAGCGCGTTGGCGACTGCCACATCGTCCGTATCGCTGACTTGCCCCCTAAACTGACTCACGGCCATCGCTGCATCAATTACATCCGGAGAAGCGGCCAAGGACGTTTCAGCAGCGCCAGCCGCGTATGGCGTCTCGGCGGCAGGCTCGGGCGTGCTTGCCATCGTCGTCGCGCGCGCGGCCAAGGACACGATGCTCGGCGAACCAATGCCGAACTGCGCTTGCCAGATCTTGAGATCGGCGCCATCGACCGCCATGTCGTGGTTGGCGTCGCCGTCGGAATTCAATGCATTAGGAGCAGCGGTGCCATAGGACCGTTGCCACACGAGAAAGTCAGCCCCGTTGGCAGCGCCGTCTTGATCAAAGTCGGCCGGTATCGCCCCCTTGACGGTGCGGAGCAAGTACGCGCCCTCGCCGGACTCCTGTTCGACCCGCACTGTATAGTTGCCTGCAACCGTCGCGGTGAAGACGAGTTCCGCATTCTTGCCGTCGTGCGTGTTGGCGTCCGAGGCTACCAACTGGCCCCCGGAATCGATGAGAGTCAGTTTGGGGTCGAGATTGTTACTTGGCAGCGCAGCGGCGCCGTCAAAGGGCGTGTCGGTGAAAACTGTCACCGATTGCCCGGCCAGCAACGAGATCTGATACGCATCGCCGGCGTTCGCGGACCTAGCGCCGTGAAACTGCAAGTGATCCAGGAGGACCGCGTCTGACCCTACGCCGCCTGCTCGCACTGAGGCGATGTCGCCCTCGGGGCGACTGATGGCCAGAACCTCCATCTGGCCAGTCGACAATGCCGTGCTGTTAATCGTGGCCAGAAGGTTGCCGGCGTCGTCGTATGCAGAAAGGAAACTGACGTCTGACGAGTCGTCGGAGCCGACTGCGATGGAAATCTCGTCGATCGGCTCGGCGAAATCGACAACCAATGGCCTGCTCGCCGTCCAGGTAATCAACCCGCCGGCACTGAATGCGAGCGAGCCGGTGGGCGCATCGACGGTCGCCGTCGCCAGAACGTCTTCCGACGCGACCCCGCCGACGCTCAAGGTGACGCCCGGCGCCACCGTGTTAAGCACCGTCCCCGACGCAAAATCATCCGGCTCAATCTCGCCGGCAGCGAACACGATCTCCGTCGTCAGATACCCCAGGGCGTCAGCCACTTGGTCCAGATCGCGCAAAGGCGTTGCCGCATCCTGATTGGGTTCTACGTCGAATCGCAGATCCTCGGTCACGATAAGACCATACTGTCCGGCAATCGCAGAAGACAACCGCAGCGTGAAGGTATTGGAGCCCGCGTCGGGAATCACAAAGTTCGTAATCCCGAGATCGAAGTTCTCCGCGTTCGCGCCGGCGCCAAGCGGATCGGCAGAGGCCGTGGCCAAGACGTTGCCGGCGTCATCCAAGAGTTCCAGGAGTTGACCTGAGAAATCGATTCCGTCCAGACCGGCCAGCACCACGTCTAAACGCCGGCCGGCCTTGCCGGACAGATCAA
>JAGQOU010000495.1 GCA_020427145.1 Planctomycetales bacterium
ACGAAGCGCAGCGCAGCCCCCAGGAAATCAGAACCCGGCGCGGCGCTCCAGGGGCGCCGCGGCGCTGCGTCCCCCGGCGCCCGACGAGCCCGTCTTGACGCCCACGCAGGCTCAGCAGAGCCTCGCCTTTGTCGGCTGCTATTTCGCATCCTGGGGCGGCTCGATCTGGCCGTAGGCAACCTCGCCCCAGACGGTCTTGTTGTACTCACTGGAGCCGCCGCGGGGAATCGTCAGCGTTTCCCACTGGTCGCCCGCCCAGTGCCGGGCGAGCTGCACGATCTGGCCCACGTGATAAGACGTGTGAGCCAGCGACCGGGCCATGGCCGCGGGAACGCTGAACGTCTCGCCGCGGATGGTCACCGCGGCGGTCATGTCGGCCGCGGTCAACCCGGCGAGCGTCTCGGTCAGCGCCGCCCAGCCCGCTTCCCAATACTCCAGCAATGCGGCCCGCTCGGGAAACCGGTCGACGAACTCGTCGTCCCGGTGGCGCCACGGCTTCTCGCCGTCGCTGGTCAGAAAGTCGGTCCACCGCGACCGCAAGTTTCCGGCGACGTGTTGCATGATCACGGCAATCGAGTTGGTGTGGGCGTCGAGCGTGCGCCGCAGCGCCTCGTCCGGCAACTGCGCCACGGCCCGATCGGCCAACAACTTGTGATAAGCAAACGCCGCCGCCGTCGCGTCGCGCAGATCCAACGCCCCGGTTGCCGAATCGCTCATAGCATTGTTCCGTAGAATTGTTCCGTAGAGTCGTAGGATGCGCGGAGCGCAGCTCGACGCACCAAATTCATGAGAAATTTGGGTTCAGAGGTTTTGAACCGCCAAGGACGCCAAGAGCGCCAAGCAAAGGCAGTGACAGGATAACCGGATGCTCAAGATCGACAGGATCAACGACAGAGCGAACCGAGCCGACGCTCCGCAGCGATCAAACAGTCCATCCAGCCAATCCTGTTATCCTGTCGACCGCTTTGCTTTGCGATCTTGAAGAGCCTTGCAGTTCGTAGAAACGGCTTGGCAAGTTCCGCGTCGACTTTTCGCCCTGACGCTCATTGAACCAAGTCGGGCGCCGGAAAGCGCAGAACGTATTCGCCCGAATCGAGATTGATTGCTGCAGCCGTGCCGCTGGCAACGCGCAGCGTCCCGTTGCGAAAGACGTCCCATTGATCGGTCGCCGAGGCCGGCTCGTCGTCGACTGCCACCTTGGCAAACGGGACGCCCTCCAATTGCACGACGGCATGAACGTTTGCCGGCACGACGCAACGCAGCTCGATCTCATCCTCTTTGCGACGCCACTCCGTTTCGATTGCCCCGCGAATGCTGTCGTACCGTACGCGGCAATGATCAAGCTGCGGATCAAACCGCGGCCTGACGACAATCGCTTCGTACGAGGGCTGCAGCGGCCTGATCCCGCCCAAATCCTCCACCATCCAGCCGTACACCGCGCCGAACGAATAGTGAGCGAACGAGTTCATCCCCACGTCCTGAAACCCGCGTTCGGGCGTCCAGCCGTCCCAGCGTTCCCAGATGCTGGTCGCGCCGTTGTTGATCGAAAACAACCACCCCGGGAACGACTCCTGGTGCAGCAGCTTGAAGGCCACGTCGGTCCGCCCGATCTTTGACAGCACCAGCATCAGGTCTTTGGTGCCGATGAATCCTGTCGACAGATGCCAGCCGCGCTGCTCGATGTCGGCGACCAGGCGGTCGATCGCATGCTGTTGCGCCTCCCCCTCGACCAGATTGTTGGCCAACGCCAGCACGTAGCAACATTGCGTGTCGCCGCGGATGACGCCGTCCTCGCCGACATACGCGCGGTTGAACGCGGCCTTCACATCCTCATAGAGTTGCTTGTACGTCGCCTCGTCGTCCGTCTTGCCCAGCACCACCGCCGCCTGCGAAACAATCCGCGCCGCGTTCGCATAATACGCCGTATAGATCACATCCTTCGGCGTATCGGCGTTGATGCTCAACCAATCGCCGAAGCAGTGGTAACTGTCCGGCGGCAGCACGCCGTCTTGCGAGCGGCTGCGGCAGAACTCGACGAACCGCTTCATTGACGGGTACTGCTGCTCCAACAGCGCCCGGTCGCCGTAGACTTGGTAAATCGTCCACGGCACGATCACGCCCGCGTCGGCCCACGCCGGGCCGCCATCGTCGCCCGCGACCGCCAGGGGCGCGACCATCGGAAACTGCCCGTCGGCCCGCTGGGCGTCGGCGAGGTCGACCAGCCACTTGCGGAAGAACGCCTGCACGTCGCAGTTCATGCAGGCCGTGTTCACGTAAACCTGCGCGTCGCCCGTCCACCCCAAACGCTCGTCGCGTTGCGGGCAGTCAGTGGGAATGTCGATAAAGTTCGCCCGCTGCGTCCAGTAGATGTTGCTGTGAAGTTGGTTGAGCAGGGGGTCGGAACACTCAAACTCGCCCACGACCGGCGTGTCGCTGGAGAGCGCAATCCCCGTGACCGTCTCGAGCGTCGGCGGCGCGTCGACGCCGGTCAGCTCCACGTATTGAAAACCGTGGAACGTTTGCCGCGGACTCCACACTTCCTCGCCTTCGCCCCGGCAGATGTAGCGGTCCACCACCCGCGCGTACCGCATGTTCGTGGCGTACAGCGTGCCGTCTTCGTTGAGTCGCTCGCCGTAGCGCAGTTGAATCTGCTGCCCCGGCTGGCCGTGAATCTTCAGCCGCACGACGCCGGCGAAGTTCTGACCCAGGTTGTACACATAGACGCCGGGGCTCGGCTCGGCGATCTCCTGGGGGGTGAACTCCTGAATCGCCACCACCGGCGGCCCCGGGTGCCACTGGATGACGGGCGACACCTCGGCGCCCGTGTCGACGGTCTGCCGCCGGTGAAACGCGGCGCCCGGCTGATTCCAGTCGACCGCGTTTCCACGGGCGTCGTACTCCTCGCCGATGAGAATGTCGGCCAGCTTGACCGGTCCGTCGACGGCCGCCCAACTCTCGTCAGTGGCGACCGTCTCAACCGAACCGTCCTCGTACTCCACGCGGACCATCGCCCGCACGCGCGGCTTGGCGCCGTAGACGTCGCGAACGCCGTCCCAACCGATGCGTCCGCTGTACCAGCCGTCGGCCAACACGATTCCCAGCACGTTATCGCCGGCGCGCACGGCGTCGGTGACTTCGTACGCTCGGTAGTACACCCGCTTGCGGTAGTCGGTCCAACCGGAAGAGAAATAGTCCTTGTTGACCAGTTCGCCGTTGAGATACAGGTCGGCCCAACCCAGTGCGGCGAGGTACGCGGTGGCGCGCCGCACCGGTTTCTGGGGCGCGAAGCCGCTGCGCAGGTACGCCGGCGCCACGCTGGCATAGGCGACCAACCGCAGCTGGCCCCACGGTTCGCTGCCTGCGGGCCCCTGTTCGCGAACCGGCTGGCACGCGTCCATCGGAATCTTCGTCCAGTCGCGCCCGTCGACGACGGCGCTGCTCCATTGTCGATCGGTGACCAACGACAGCTTCTCGCCCGCCGCGGTCTCAGCGGCAATGCACAGCAGCAACCCCGCCGGCCCTGCCGAGCCATTCGACGCGGTGACGCGCACCTCGTTGTCGCCCGCGTGCAAATACGGCCGCACGTCGACCTGCATCGGCAGCCCGAGCGATCGGGTGAACGCCACCTGGTCGCCGTTGACGTGGACTGTGCAGTTGTCGTCGGCGCCCACGGTCAGCACCGCGGCGGCCAGCGCCACGTCGTCGGCCAGCTGCCAGTGGCGAAGGAAAACGCGCTGCCCCTGCGGCGGTTGCTCAGGATCAGCCGCGTGCCAAATCCACTGCGCCGCCGCAAAGTCGGCCGGTTCCGCTTGCACGGGACGGTGGGCGTCGCTGCCGATCCACTTTCCAAGCCACTCGTCTTGCTCAAGGATGCCCACAGTCCACAACGCCGGCTCGCTCCAGGGCCCCGCGTGGTCGTCGCCGTCCCAACTGCGCACCTTCCAGAAACACAGCTGATGCGAAACCAGCGGCTGGCCCGCGTAGCGGACGCCGAATGTGGCGTTGCTGGCAACTCGGCCCGAATCCCACAGGTCGCCTTCGTCAGCGGCCAGCTTCTCCGCCGAACTCGCCACGAGCACCTGGTACGCGCTCTGTACCTGGGCCCGCTTGGCCGACACGATGATCCAACTCAAATCGGGCCGCGGGCGATCCACGCCCAACGGTTCGGTGCGGTACTCGCAGCGCAGCCGCTGCGGGGTGAGATTGCCCGGCTCGGCGGCGGTCGCCGCGCCGGCGCCGCTGAGGCAGCAGACGCAGCCGATCAACAACGCCAGCCGTGCCCAAAATATTCCGACGCCACTGCCAAAAGTTCGTCGATCATTGCCAATCATTGCACGCGATGTCCGCAGAGAGAAAGAGAATGGATTGTCCCGCCGGCGCGGCGCCTTGGGCGCCAGAACCATCGAATCCCCTTGCGCGACGCGTGTCAAGCGCGGCCGACGGCGATTCACCGGTTGGCACTCATTGCGCAACTCGGTCGCGACCGGGCCGATCGCTTTCTCCCCGCGGCCTTGTTTGGTAGTGATACCGTTTGCCCAGGAGAGTTGGGTGGCTCACGGACGTAGCGCAGCGAAGCCCCCAGGAAACGCCACTGGGGGCTCCCTGCGGTCGTCCCCAGCCACCCCGATTGAATTCAAACGGTATC
>JAGQOU010000496.1 GCA_020427145.1 Planctomycetales bacterium
TGACGATTATGTCGCCCCTTACGGGGCTTTCCGAGATTGGCTGAGACTTCGATCCAGGGACTGACGCCCCTGGCCACAACGATCCGCCCCTGCCGGGGCTCGGTCGGATATGCTCGCGCCGTAGACTTCTCACCAACCACAAACCCAGTCAATTCCACCAACTCGCCATGCTATCCGTCGCCGACGCCTTCGATCTGCTTGCACAACACGTGGCGCCGCTGCCGTCGGCGGACACGCCGCTCTCTGACCTGTTGAACCATCGCTTGGCGGTCGATGTGGTCAGCGGCGTCGACTCGCCGCCCTTCGACAAGTCGATGGTCGACGGCTACGCGATTTCACTCGCCGACGACTCGACGGAGTTGGCCGTGCTGGAACAAGTGATCGCCGGCGGCGTGCCGACGCAGCCGTTGGCCCCCGGCGGGACGATTCGCGTGATGACCGGGGCCCCCGTACCCCACGGGACCGACGCCGTGGTGAAGTGGGAAGACTGCCGTGAACTCGCGCCGGACCGGATCGCCAACCCGGCCACCGGCGTGGCCCCGGGGCATTGCGTGTTGAAGTGCGGAACGGCTTTCCGCCGCGGCGAAACCGTGCTCCCTGCCGGCAAGCGACTCACGCCGTTGGATATTGCGCTGCTCGCGGAGATCGGCCAAGCGCGCGTCGCCGCCGTGCCGCTGCCGCGGGCGGGCGTCTTGCCGACCGGCAACGAGTTGGTCGCCCCCGACCAGCCAGTCGGACCGGGGCAAATCCGCAACAGCAACGGCCCCATGCTGCTGGCGTCGCTCGCCGCGGCCGGTGTGCCGGCGGTCGACCTGGGCGTGGCGCGCGATGAACTCGCGGCCTTGCAGGCGGCCGTCCAGCGCGGCTTGGCCGAGTGCGACGTACTGCTGATCTCCGGCGGCGTTTCGGCCGGGGTGATGGACCTAGTGCCCGGCGTGCTGGCGGAGCTTGGCGTGCGCGAAGTGTTTCACAAGCTGAAGATGAAACCCGGCAAGCCGCTGTGGTTTGGCGTGCGCGACGGCGACGCGCGACGGCAGTACGTTTTTGGCCTGCCCGGCAACCCGGTGAGCACGCTGGTGTCGTTTCGGCTGTTCGTGCTGCCGACGCTCGCCACACTGGCCGGAGCGCCGTTCGCGCCGCCGGCGACGCGCCGCGGCGTGCTCGCCACGACATACGCTCACCGCGGCGGGCGACCTACCTACCATCCCTGCCGACTGGTTGAGCGCGACGGAATGTTGCCGCAAATCGAACCGCTCGCCTGGCGCGGCTCGGCCGACCTGGCAACGCTCACCCGTGCTGATTGCTTGGGCGTGTTTCCCGCGGGAGACTACGAACTGGCGGCAGGTACGGAAGCTGACGCGTTGCCGCTCTGAGCTGGCGAGGAAGCCGAATTCCCTCGCACATCGCCGGCGAGCTAGTCAGCTCGCGGCTACAGGGATCTTGCGGCCATTGCGTTGCAGAGCATTTTCTTAGCCGCGAGCTAACTAGCTCGCCGGCGGCCCTGCCGCGCCGTGCTCCAACTCGTCGAGCTCCTTGCGCAAACGATTCTTCTCATCCGCGGTCAACTCGCGCCAATCGCGATCGGCCAGGGCCGCCTCCAACGCCCACAGCAAGTTGAGCGACGCCCGCGGTTGCACGCGGCGCACCCGGGCGTAGCACACGACCGAGCCCAGCCGCTCCAGATCGTCGCGCGAGCTCACCCCCACGGCCGCCAACCAGGCGGCAGATGCGGGACCGATATTTCGCAGTTCTTCGCCAGTGTTCATCGGCGGACCGCCTCGCGCGCGAGGCTCCCCAGGAGTATTGCCCCGATGAAAATGTCCGTCAGCAACACGCCGCGCCACAACGGCGACGCCGCGCGGGTTGCCAGGTCGAGTTGGGCGCAAATCGCCAACAAGCCGATCGCGGCGCAGGGGACCGCCACAAGCCGCAGGCTGCCGCCGGCGGCGGGCAGCGTGATCCGCGCCGCTCCCCACGTGCAGAGCGCAATCGCGGCCGCGACGGGAGCGCCGCCCGCAATCTGCGCGAGCGCAACCGCCGCGACGCCGGCTGCCAGCGCCGGCGGGCCAAGATTGGCGGTCTTTGCACGAAAAGCGTCCATGCCTGTATTGTGATTGCCGCGGGGGGCCATTACCACTGTCGTCGCAAATGGCTATCAGTTGCCAGGATGCGCCGCCCCTATCGCGACCGCCGATCGTCGAATTGCTAGAATAAAAGCCTTATGAGCGACGCACGACGGCCCATCTATCAGCCCGAGACTCCCCGGTTCACGCTCCGTGGAATGATGGTCACAGCGACCATCGTTACTGCGTTTGCCGCGATCGGCGGCACGATCGCACGACGACTTCCCGCGGGGAGTCAAGCGAGCCTGCTCATCTTCTGGACCGCCTGCGGTTTGGCGATTCCGTTTACTTGGTGGCTTGCGTTGCGGCGCGATGCCAAGAACTTCGGCAACGACCCCGGCATTCATTTCCTCGTACCGGCTGCAGGTTTGGCCGTCATCGGCCGCGGCTCGAAACGCCGCCAGATTGTCCTTGGCATCGCAATGGTTGGAGTACTGCTCGCATGGACGTCGTCCATGGTTCACGACGTTGCCACCGGCGCCAGCAACGGCGAATGGACCGGATTTCGTTACGTTTCAGCGGCGCAAACGATACTCTTTGGCGTCACGTCCATTGCAACCCTGGTTGTCGCAACGCTCGTTCGACGACATTGGGGGTTGTACGCGCTGCGGGATAGCGGCATCGCCTATAGCGAACACGAGATTCCTTGGCGGCATTTCCATGACGTATCGTGGCTTGAAAACGATGCCGAGACGCTGTGCTTGCGCCGCTTCGACGGCAACATTCGTCTGCGACCAGCGGCCGAGCAGCGCGAGCGGGTCGAAGCGTTTATTCGCGAACGAATCGATCTCAGCGACGACGAAGAGTCCGCATCGACGCGAGTGAAGATCGTGGTCACGGACAGCCACTAATCCTGGCGCGAGCCGGGGCCACTGCGGCGCACAACGCAGAGTCGCGCCAACCCGCGGCTTGCGCCGCGGGCTATTGCAGTCCCCATGGCGACGTTGGAACGTGGCGCCGATGCGGCGCGAAGTCGCGCAGGCGGCGGGTCACGCGAACAGTTCGCTCACCACCTCGCCGCCGTCGACGACTTTGATGGGGCGGCCAATCGAACTCATGTTCTCGTGGTCGGGGTCGATGCCCAGCGCGTGGTAAACGCTGCGGAACAGGTCGACCACCTGCACGGGGCGGTCGGCCACCTCGACGCCCGCGGCGTCGGTGGCGCCAATCACTTGCCCGCCGCGCACGCCGCCGCCGGCCAGGGCCACGTTGAACGCCCGCGGGTAGTGATCGCGGCCGGCACGCGGGTTGACCCGCGGCGTGCGCCCAAACTCGCCCATCCACACGACCAACGTGCGATCGAGCATACCGCGCTGCTTGAGATCGGCAATGAGCTGCGCCGCCGGCTGGTCGACCTGCCCGCACAGTTCGGCCACCTTGTCGAAATTGTCCTGGTGCGTGTCCCA
>JAGQOU010000497.1 GCA_020427145.1 Planctomycetales bacterium
GAGATGCGCAGCACGGGCGAGGTGATGGGCACCAGCAAGCGGTTCAGCATGGCGTTTGCCAAGAGCCAACTCGCCGCGGGCACCGTGCTGCCGCGCGAGGGGAACGTGTTTATCAGCGTCGCCGAGCGCGGCAAGGCGAGCATCGTCGAACCGGCCCGCAAGCTGCACGACATGGGTTACAGCCTGCTGGCCACCGAGGGCACCGCGAAACTGCTGGAAGCGGCCGGCATTCCGACGCAGCGGGTCAAGAAGATCCGCGAGGGGCACCCGAATCTCATCGACTTTCTCACCGACGGCAAAGTGGCGCTGGTGATGAACACCCCTCGCGGCAAAGGTGCCCGGACCGACGAAGGCCGCATCCGCGCCGCCGCGGTGCAAGCCCGCGTGCCGTGCCTCACCACGATGGAAGCGGTGATCGCCGCGGTCAACGCGATGGAAGCGCTCCGCAACGAAGAGATGCAGGTGCAAAGCCTGCAGGACCGCTTCGCCTCGAATTGACGCAGCGTCCCAGGCGAGCGGCGGGACGTGAGCCCTTGTCCGCTTGCTCCCTCTCCCGGAGGGGGAGCAGCCAACCCAGGGGGCGGCGTGCGAGCCCAAAAATGCGGGCATCGACCAGGGCGAACGCTCCCTATCATTCCGTCGTCCAACTATGATAAAAGCAAAGTCGAATACTTGCTTTTCGCTGCGCAGAAGCGGTTTCGACAATGCCACTTCAAGTTGGTGCGAATACTTATGGTCGATGAATCTCGTGCTGCTCTTCTGGACGAAACAGAATGGCGCTTCACTCGTGGTCGGCTGCTTTTCTGGGCCGCATCCGTCGCGATATGGCTCACGGTCTATCATTTCGCATTTGCCAGGCAGCCGCTTAACAGCCTGATTGGCTTTCATTTGGCGGTTCGGCATATCTTGCAGGCGATTGCCTGGTGCTGGGCCGGCGAGTACCTGTACCGGCGAATGCGCGGCCCCTCTCCATCCTTGGTACAGCCCGGCGTCGGTCTTGGGCTGCTCTTTGCCAGTCAAGCGTTTATTTCGATTCTGGCCGTCGTTTGTTTTGAAGTCTCCAGTGGAACGACTGGCGAGAACCCAGTGGTCCGGTGGGGACCCTTCGTGTCAGTGCTGATAGCTCTGGTCATTTGCTTCGTGAACTTGCGAGCCAAGTTCTCCAAGTGGTGGCGCGTCCTTTACGCTGTTCTCGCTCTCGTCTCTTTGTCCATTGTGGCGTTTGCTTTCTTTCCGACCCGTGAATTGAAGGGCCTGCTCGCTTACGCTGACAACCCGATCAAAATGTATTTCATGGAGCTGGGGTACTCCGCCGTCCTTCTCACCTTGTTAGGAGTTGCAGTTGTCGGGGATCGCAAAGCCGGGGCGAGAAGGCCGTGGTTTCATTGGACAGGCATTGCGATCTGGGTCGGCGGGATGGTCGTCGAGCTTGTGTACGAGGGTTGCTTGCTCCTTGTAATGATCTTCCATTCGCGGTGAGCGCTTGCATCCTCGTTCATTCCATCGCCCCCCAGGTCGTTTCGGTTGGGCAGCGAGCTCATGGGGATGGCGGAGGCTCGCCTCAATCCCTCTGAACCGCTCCACGGCGACGAGATCCTCGCAACTTCGCCGCAAACGCCGCGGTTTTGGCTCGACCTGCCGGAGCGACTATAATGCCCCTCGGCGACGCGACGCACCTGTCCGCCTCGGAGACGAATTTATGAGCACCGCCGCAACTCCCTACGACATGCTGCCGCCGTATACGCCGGCGCTGGCGCTGGGGCCGCATCGGGCCGCCGATTTTTGGAAGCTGCCCGAGGGTGAATCGGTTGAACTGATCCGCGGGAGACTTGTCATGTCGCCATCGCCGCGCCCCAGCCATCAGATGATTTCCATGTTGCTTAGCCGTTGGTTGCTTGGCATCGCAGAGCAGTCAGGCGGTTTTGCACTCGCCGCCCCCGCCGACGTGCAGTTTGCCGATCACACCATCCTGCAGCCCGACCTGCTGTACATCACCAAAGAGCGGCGTGCGATTGTCCGCAAGTGCATCGAAGGCGCGCCTGACCTGGTGATCGAGATTCTCTCGGACAGCGGCGCCCGCCGCGATCGCGTCGACAAACAGCAGCTTTACGCGGAGTTCGGCGTCCCCGAGTACTGGATTGTCGACCCCCGCGAGCAGCAGATCGATTTCCTGGTGAATCGCAACGGCCGATTCGAGATCCAGCCGCAACTGGACGGCAAATACGCGTCGCCCCAGTATGCGGAACTGGCGTTCGATATCGCGGCATTCTGGACCGACGTCGCCAAACTCTTGGGCGACATCGAACGGTAACGGTCCGCTCACCAACTCGCCGCGTTAGCGGCGTCGGCGACGACGCCGTCGTTGAAGTCCGACGCCGGCACTGAAGCCGGCGCAGTCAAGAATCAGGAACCGCAGATGGACGCGGAGGAACGCCGATCAGATGCGCCGTCCGGCCCTGGTGACGGAACCGATTCGTTGCCGCCGGGCGATCACTTCATCACCGCGGAAGTTACCCGTCCGCTCCGATGGCGACTGCGGGTTTGGCATTTTTTTCTGTGGAGCGCCGCAACCTGCCTGCTGCTGGTTGCGACGAGTAACGAGGGAGAACCATCTGGCAACCGGTTTGAAGCGGCCGGTGCGTTGCTCTGTCCGATCTATGCCGTGGGGTTTTGTTTGGCCATCGAGGGCTTCGTTCGGCGAGTGCGTTTCGGGACGCCGTTTCCTGTCGAGCCTGGCGACGGCCTCGCGATCATCGTTGCCGCGAGCGCAGTGGGCTACGCGTCCTATCAATTGGGGCTGCGATTTGTCCGCGTCGACGATCCCTATCACCTGCGTTCGTTCGTTCTGATGCAACACGCGACAGTGTTGGTCACGCAAGGGTCCGTCATTGGCCTTTGTCTCTGGCTGGCCTTGTGCAGGTTGCGCGATGCTCGCTGGAAGAGGTTCTACCACTTGCGCGCCGTGGCTGGAGCGTGGTCCGTCTTGCAGCACTTTGGCATGGGCGTGATCTACCAGCTTGCCAACGGCTGGGCGTTCTACGCATTCTCGCAAATGACCGTGGCAATCCTACTGTTGGGCGCACTGTCGATTTGTTTGTTGCGCGATCGCGCAGACAAGATCGAGCGAACCTGGGTGCACTGGGCCGGTGCGGCGATTTGGTCGGCCATGACCTCTTTGTCGATGGCGCTAACGCTGTGGTGGGTGTTGACGACGGAATGAACAGCACGCCGCTTGCTAGCACGCGAGCGTCGTTCACCCCCACATTTTCCGTCTTGCATCGCACGGTTCCCCCACCCACTGCGCTCGCTTGGCGACGGGAATCGGCACGGGAACGAGCGTGCGTTTCGGCGCACCGAGCGCGCTCTTTACGGCATCGAAAAACTTTTTCACGAAGCGTTCAAATCGCTGTTGACCCACCGTAGCGATCCCCCTATTCTCCGCCCCACACGACGGACGCACGTCCGCCGCACGAAACAAACCAAACGACGACGAGGCAAGGACGCCCAAGCACGTTTGCGACTCTTCGAACCGCGATCCAATAAAAACGCCGTTCAAAAAAAGTTTCGCTCGCTGTTGCCAAAGTGCTCTTGCCGCGAGTTATCCCGGCCCCTACAAATCGCACCCCACGCTGAAGTAAAAGGATTTACTGCACCAGCGTGAGAACTGGATTGATGACGGGGGCCGTGCTTCCGTTGCCGATCCTCGCAGCGGTCAGAGTCAGCACGGAAGCCAACTCCCCGCTACGACACAATTTGACAGCGACTCGACGCACCTCCCAGGCGTCGCCGCCGTCCGCTTCGCAAGCGTACCTGCGACCAATCGCTCCCGGAAAAGTTTCCACGTCCTTTGCCCCCCTGGGACGTGTGCTTTTTCGGGAGCCTTTTTTATGCGCCGCCGACGCCCCTTGGCGCTGCGGCATGCGGCAGGGCGCGGCTCTGTCGAGCTCCGCGTCGCGCGGGCTCAGCAGGGCTTCGCCCTCCCGGGTGAATTCGTGGCGGTCGACGCCTCCTTCGCATTGCTCGCGCCGCGGCGCTTCGCTACAATCCGCGGCCCTTCACTACCTCTCACTACGCACGTCACGGAAGACGGTTCGATGAGCAGGGATGCGGCCGCGCCACTGCGGCAATTCGAGGCGGCGTCGCCGACGCCGTTGGCCTCCACCGACGAAATCCTGTCCCACGGGCGCGAGGTCATTCAGGCCGAGGCGGCCGCGTTGGCTGCGATTGCGCTGCAACTCGACGGCGCGTTTGCCGACGCGGTCCGGCTGTTGTGCAAGCTCCGCGGGAGTCTGATCGTCACCGGCATCGGCAAAGCGGGACACATTGGGGCCAAGCTCACCGCCACGTTCGCGTCGGTGGGCACCCGGGCTCATTTCCTGCACCCGGCCGAGGCCTTTCACGGCGACTTGGGCCGGGTTCACGCCGACGACGCGGTGCTGGTGCTCTCGCAGAGCGGCGAGACGAGCGAGGTGTTGCAACTGCTGCCCGCTTTGCGCTCTGCCGGGGTGACGATCATCGCCCTGACCGCTCACCACGGCAGCACGCTGGCCCGCGCCGCGGATTTGGTGTTGCCGCTGGGACGGTTGGAAGAGGCGTGTTCGTTGGGCCTGGCGCCCAGCACCAGCACGGCCGTGATGCTTGCACTGGGCGACGCGCTGGCGCTGACGGTGAGTCGGTTGCAGGGGTTCCGCGCCGAGGATTTCGCCCGGTATCACCCGGGCGGGGCGTTGGGGCTGAAGCTCAGCGCCGTGGACGACCACATGCGAACCCTCGACGAGTGCCGGGTGTCGCAAGACTGGCTGACAATTCGCGAGGTGCTGGTCAGCTGCACGCGCCCCGGGCGCCGCAGCGGGGCCATCATGTTGGTCGACCGTGAAGAGCGACTGAGCGGATTGTTCACCGACAGCGACCTGGCCCGGCTGATCGAACGCCGCGACGATGCGGCGCTCGACGCCCCGATTGGCGTCGTGATGGTTCACGGACCCGCGACTGTCACCACCGGCGACCGCATGACGGCGGCGCTGGACATCCTGGCTTCCCGTAAATTCAGCGAACTGCCGGTCGTCGACCGGCAACGGAGACCCCTTGGCATGATTGATGTCACCGACGTGGTGGGCATGTTGCCCGAGCAGAAAGAAACCGACGCCGACCATCGCTTTGCGGATGACGGGCCGCCCATCGTGCGGCTGTATCCCGAGGCGTTGGAGTTTGATTTCGAGTGGGGCGACGAACTGCCCGAGACGGATTGATTTTCCCGGTACGGCGGGTGGGGCGCAGCGCTACCCGTCGCGAGCTGGCACACAGAATCAGCGCGTTGCATTTTACGCACCCTACAGATGAGTGATGAGTCGCGCATGAATCTTGCTGCCCGTTGCGTTCCGATTCAGCTCATCCTGACGGACGTGGATGGCGTTTTGACTGACGGCAGCGTGATTCTGGACGATCGCGGCGTGCAGACATTGCGGTTCCATATTCGCGACGGGCTGGGCGGCAAGCTGTGGCAACGCGCCGGCGGGCGGCTGGGCATCGTCACGGGGCGAAAGACCGACGCCCTGTCGCGCCGGGCGGCCGACTTGGAGGTTGACCTCATGCGCCAGGGCGTGGCCGACAAGCTGCCGGTGGTCGAGGAGATTTGCCGCGAGTTGGGGCTCGCCGCCGAGCAGGTGGCGTACCTGGGCGACGATTTGCCTGACGTGCAGCCGATTCGCTTTGCCGGCTTGGGCGTGGCCGTGGCCGACGCGGTCAGCGAAGTGCGCGCCGCGGCCGACTACGTGACCAGCGTCCCCGGCGGCGGCGGGGCGCTACGCGAACTGATTGAGCTGATCTTGCAGAACACCAATCGCTGGGAGGAAACGATCGCGCATTACACGGCGTGAAACTCGCCAGTGCCAGCGTTGCAATCAAAGGATACACCTTCGCGCCGCCCGCGCGGGCGGCCGGTGCCGGGCGATGCCGCACTTCAACAACGATGAGGAATGGACGCCGCATTGCCGGCGAGCTCGTCAGCTCGCGG
>JAGQOU010000498.1 GCA_020427145.1 Planctomycetales bacterium
TGCGTTGGGGCTGGTCGGCTGGGCCTTTTTTAACAGCGAAACGGCCGACGGCGACATTGACGTCGTCAGCGGCCAGTTCGCCGAAACGGTCATCCCCACGAGCGCCGCGCATCTCGCCGTCGTCGGCCCGCTGATGTCCAGCACCGCCCGTCCCGCCGGCCGACGACGCGAGCCGTCTCAACTCGACCTGCTGGCGATCGGCACGGTCAGCAACTTCACCGACTATGACGCGGACGTGCGCCCAACATGGTTGCCCGGAGACATCAATACGGACGGTCGGGTTGATGGCGCCGATTTTTTGGCCTGGCAGCGCGGCGAATCGTCCCTGCCGCTGAGCAGCAGTGATTTGATGCAATGGCAAACGAGTTTCGGCCGCGGCGACCCCCTGGCAATGCGCTCGGTTCCGGAACCCGCTGCCGGGGCGCAGCTGCTGGCGGGTCTTGTGATCGCGCTGCTCACGGCTGGGGCCCGACACAGTCGTAGGCCCGCAGGTCTTTCGAGTGGCGGGGCCCCCCGACGTCACGGAATTCGCTGAGCTGCGAGGGCCCACGACGCTCGCACAGCGGGGCCTGTCCGGGTGCGCCCCCTGCCCTGCCCCGTCCCCGCCCAAAACTCGGCTGTGGCCCCGCATCGCTCGCAAGCTGGGCCGCGCAATTCCGGCCAATCAAAGGCTCCCAGGCAGCGCGGGAATCGCCGGCGCCAATTAGAATAGAGACTCTGGGACGGAATCCCCCTGTTGACGCGGTCCATCGAGCGCTGTCGCGCGTGCGCCCACCTGGCCAGGGGGTGCGCCTCCGATGTCTCCGTAGACGTCTTTGAATTTGAGAGTCCCTCGGTGAATCGACCCTGCCTGCCATGCCGCCGCCTGTGGGGCGCGCTGCTCTCCTGCCTCCTCGCGTCCGCCGCGTCGGCCGCCATCACGACCACCGGGAGCGTCTCGCCGAGTTATCCCGGCGGGGCGCCCGATCCCTGGGACGCCGGGGGCGCGCTCGACGTGGCGGTCAACGGCGCCGGTTCCCTGACGATCACGCAGGGAAGTGCAGTGAGCGCCATCAACAGTTTGGTGGGGGGCCTTTCCGCCGGCAACGGAACGGTCGCGATCGACGGGGCGGGCTCGTCGTTGGAACTCACCGGGGCGTTGTCGCTTGGCAGCAGCATCACCGGCGGCCAAGGCGCCGTCAGTTTGGCGGGGGCCGGCAGCCGGTTGCTGGTCGGCTCCGACGCCGCGGCGGCCAGTGCGGGGCTCAACCCCTCGGAAACGGCCCTCGTTGTCGCCGGTTTCAGCCTACAAATCCAGCTGAACCTGGAAGCCGGCAGCACGCTCCAGATTGACGGCAACAGTTACCTTGCCATGGGCGAAAACGAGTCGGCCGCCGCGCTGCTCAACGGCAGCGGGACCGTGTGGCATTCCACGGGCAGCGTCCACGTCGGCGGGGCGGGGTCAGCCTGGGTCAGTCTTGACCAGGGCGCCACGCTGTCGGCCGGCGGCGCGATAGACGTGGGGTCGGGGGGCGACGTCTTCGGGGACGGTCATTTGAGCGGGAACGTGACCAACGGCGGCTTGATTGAACCCGGCTCGGGAGTCGGCGATCTCGCCGTGACGGGCAGCTTTCAGCAGAGTTCGCTGGGGACGCTGCAGCTGCAGCTGGGGGGCCGAGGCGCCGGCGAGTTCGATACGCTCACGGTCGACGGCACGGTCGATCTGGCCGGCACGCTCGCCGTGGGGCTGTTTGACCTTGGCGGCGGGCTGCTGGCTCCGCAGCCGGGCGACGCATTTGAGATTCTGACGGCCACTGGCGGCGTCAGCGGGACCTTCACGTCCTTCAGCCTGCCCGGCCTGACTCCCGGACTCGCCTGGCAGGTCCATTACTTGTCGAATTCCGTGGTCTTGGCGGCGACCTACCCGGGAGATTTCAACATCGACGGCGTCGTCGACGGCGCCGATCTGGGGCAGTGGCAACAGGACTATGGCGTGAGCCCCAATTCCGACGCGAACCTCGACGCGGCCAGCAACGGCGCCGACTTTCTCATCTGGCAGCGCAATTACGGTCTCGGCGCCTCGTCCGTGACGGCGATTCCCGAGATCCCATCGGCGTCGCTCAGTCTGATCGGCGTCGCCCTTTTGTGGTTGGCCTTGGCGCCGTCGAAGCGCCGAGGATAGCCCGATCGACGCGCGCTAGCGATCGTTGCGGGGGACACGCCGAGGCGAGGATCCGCTGCCGGCGCTGGCCGCACAACGAGCCGACTTCGTCGTGATCAGTCGGCCCCGCGTCGAGATGCCGGCAGGTTCGCGCTTGCTCCTTGCGCGACAGCGCCCGCTGCGCTGTGCCCCCCGCGATCCTCCCAACCGGCCCAGCGTCCGGGGACGAGACGAGCGCTCTCTTCGGCGTCGTCGTAGGCGTCGGCGTTGTCACGACGATGTTGTCACGGCGATGTTGCGGGACGAGTGGATTGAGGACGAGTGGATTGAGGACGATTTCCGGCGTCAGCCCCCCGCCGCCTCTCAAAAATCCGCCTCGCGCACGACAGCGACGTTCAATCCGCGGATTGCTCGGTAAAAGCCGCCTGCTGCGTTCCATCGCTTGTCAGCCGCAGCCGGCGCTCCCGTCAAAAACAAATCGGGAAATGCTTGTCTTTTCCCGTCCGCGCGGACGAGGCGTTCGCATCTTTGCTCTTGTGCAGTTGGTTTTTGTCGTTGCGCAGGTCCGCCCGCGACTTCGCTTGCGTTCGCCTGACATCAGCCGCCGGGGAGCTGGAACCGTGGCGACATGGACACAATCACAATGCCTCGCGTTGATCGCTGCGGGACTGCTCACGGCCTGCCCCGACAGTCGCGTAGCCATCAACGGCCCCTGCTTACGAATGCACAGCAACGTCAGTTCCGCGCTGGGCGAGATTCTCGGCCCCGTGGTGATCGATTCCCGGACTGATTGGGTGGGGATGAGTGGCTATTCGTTGCCGGGCAGTTCCGCTGCAAACTTCAAGGCGCTGAACTTGACTGAGCCAATCTTGGCGTGGTCGAACGAGACGCCAGCGAGTTTTTGCACGACTCGGACGGACCATGCGCCCTTTGGCGACAGGGCAGTTCTGGCGACGTGCGTTGGCCAGCACGTGGTCGACGCCACGCCTGGGGCTTGGGATCGCACCAATGGCAGCAGGTCGAATTCACTTGCGAATCCAACCGGACGAGCCGGCTTTTTTGGGGCCTGCTTTTCTTGGGCCTGCATTGCGTGGGTCGCCCTGCCGCGAAGCAAGCCCGAGTCGCGATTGCCCGTTGCAAGAACGCCTGACGTCAAGTCGTAGGCGAGCGCCGCGAGCGGATCGACAAAGTGCGCGGGCGCATGAGGAGGCGCCCTGCCGCAAATCAGAGTGCGCAAGACGACGGATGGCAGTTGGGAAATTGCCAGGTCCGCAGTCGAGAGGCTCTAGCATTCAAGAGGCTAAGCCGCCTCGGCCGCCCGTCGTCGACGTGCGATCAGGCCGACCGTTGTCATCAACCCAAGCCACGAAATGACCGTCGCCGGTTCGGGAACGGTGCCCGGATCGCCCTCGGGATCAGGCGTCGGCGTCGAGCCGTAGAAGATTTGATCCTGGTAGCACTTGTTGGTGAGAGCGTACAGCGATTTCGTCGGATCCAAATCCACGTTTTGAAGTCCCGCGAGCCAGCTGTTCGCCAGGGTGATGGCGTCGGTTTCCACCGTGCGATCGCCAACCACGTAGAACGAACCGGCGCCGACGTTCAGCCCGCCGATCCCCCCAATGCTGCTCAGGGCCATCGCGGCGCTTTCGTGCACGATTTCCCAGACGGCGAGTTGGAACGCCGCATTCTCGACGCCCGTGTCGAGTGCGCTGTTCCAGTACTTGTCAGCCAAGTTGCCCAGCAAGCCGGCTCGCTCCGACGAGATCTTCGTGAGCGAATTGCCGTATCCCGTCACATACGGATCGGGCGCACTGGTCAACGCGGTCTTGTCATACATCTTCGCGGCGGACGTCACATACTGCCCAATTTCGATGCAGAACGTGACGAGCTTGTTGCTGCCATCGAGCGGCAACACGGGCAACGTTGCGTCGTCGCCGCCAGTTTGCCAGTTCATGGCCCCGGCGCTGACGTTGTTATGCAACAAGGCGACGCTGGCGGTCGACTCCTTGTAGTTGTACATCTTAAATCCGCCAACGCCTGGACTGACGTTGAGGAATTGCATTTGGACGCTGGCCGACGCAGAGGTTGCAGTGAGAGCAACCAGCAACATGGCAAGGAGGCGGGGGCTTCTGGCGGGATTCTTCTTCATCGATGTCCTACTGGTGGCGATTTCATCGCCGCGAAAATGCATCATAGGGGCCGCGAATCAATGCGGTGGGTGACGGTCCTTGTCACGGCGCGGGCTAGGCGCAGAGCAGTTCAGAGCGGTAGCCCGCAAACCCTACAATAATCACTCCAATCAAGTCTTCGTAGGGAATTCTGGCGATTATTCGGGGAATTTGTCCGGTCCGGCAGGCTCCTGGTCGGTCGAGATCATCGAGCAAAAAACGCCGTAAGTTGTTTTTTGAGAAATACTTAGCGGTGGATAGGCGAGCGTCCCCTTTCCTTGCACTCGTCAACGGGATGACTGCACAATGTCGGCGCCCGGCGAGTGGCGAGCAACTTTTCTTGTTGCGGAGACTTGGTAAACCTTGGCGACTAGGAAAGCGGAATCATCTGGCGCGATTTAGCTGGCCGCGGCGACGCCCGGGGGACGACCAAGTACGACGTGCGCGCCCCAAACTTGTCGCCCCGATCGCCGCATGTCCCCCGATTCGCGTTCCAGCCCGGTCCGGTTCCCATGGGTCCTCCCTTTCTGCGCATCGCCGCCATCGCCTGTGGCTGGCTAGCAGGAGCAGCGGTGGCCACGGCGGCCGACGATTTGACGCTCGCCTGGGGTCAGGCGTTGGCGGCGAGTGCTCAGCTCGCGGCGGCCAACCTGGACGCAGTGGCGGCCCAACTGGACGCCGACGCCGTCGCCGCGACCCGCGGCCCCTCGGCTTCCGTACGAGCAGGCTACGAGTTGCGTAGCGATGAGCGCAGCTTTCTGATCGACAACCCCTTTGCCGCCGGAACCATTTCGAGCCCCTACCGGCAGCGGGACGCGGCGTTGTCGACCGCCCGGGTCTCCGCCCCGCTCTACACCAGCGGGCGGATCGCCAACGCCATTGACAGCGCCTCGGCGTCGGCCGACGCTTGCAGCGCGGATGCCGCCACGGCCCGCCTCGACCTGCTGATGGCGGTCACGGAAGCTTATATCAGCGTCCTGCGGGCCCAGCGCGCCGCCGCCGTGGCCCAGGAGCAACTCAGGAGCCTGGAAGCTCACGCCAATGACGCGGCCCAGCGACTGGAGCAGCAGCACATCTCCCAAGCGGATTACCTGGCGGCGTTGGCCGCTGTCGCGGGAGCGCAACAAGTCCGGGCTGCGCGGCTCCTCGATTTGGCCTCGGCCCGGGGCGAGTACAATCGGCTCACGGGGCGGCCGCTGGCCGCCCCGGTGTGCCTGCTGGAATTGAGCGTGCCCCCCCTGCCGGGGGACCTGCCTGAATTGCAGCAGCTGGCGATTGCGCGCCGACCGGAACTGGCCAGCCTGGCCGCCAGCGCCGCGGGGCGCGCATTTGCCGCCGACGCGGCCCGCGCCGAAAGTCGTCCCCAAATCCTCGCCGAAGGCCGCTGCGACTACGAAGAAAACCGGTACCAATCGCCGCAGGCGGTGGCGTCCGCCGGCATTCTCCTCGACTGGAGCCTCTACGACGGGGGGCAAAGTCGGCGTCGCGCAGCGGCCGAGGCGTCCCGCGCCGCCAGCCTCCGCCGCCTCGCCGACGATCTGCGAAGTCGGATCCTGCTGCAGGTGCAGGATCAGTACAACGCCGAACAAACGGCCCTCCAGCGGTTGGAGTCCGCGGGTCAAAGCCTGGCGCACACCGCGGAGAGCCTGCGGGTCTCGCGGTTGCGGTTCGCCAACGGCCTGGCCGTGGGCGCCGAGGTGCGCGACGCTGTCGCGCGCGACGCGGCCGCCAACCAAACGTACTACGACGCCGGCTACGACCTGGCCGCGGCGCGGATGCGGTTGCGGCGGGCCGTGGGCCTGCTCGGGACCGCTCAGTGAGGGTCGCCGCGGGCTCCGCCCGGCGTCCGCGACGACGTCCGGCGCCGCACAATCGGCGCTATCGCGCCCACCGGCAAGGTTTGGCTCGACAGTTGCGGATATTAAGTACTGGCGACGACAGCCCGCAGCGGCGTGAACTATTAGTTGTCTAGGCGACGGGTCGTTCCGCCGCGACACTTTTCAAGTTCCTCCTCTTAACGCGCGAATTGGACCACCCGCGTAGCGCGGGTCGTCGTTTCGAATCGATCCCAGGTCTTGCGTCGCGTGGTGACTCGCGCGGCGCCAGCCGGCCGACGATTTTGGCGACGCCCGACATCCCCACGGACTTTGGCTGCCGCGATTTTCGCTTGTTGCTGCGCACCCTCTCCGCACCACGGTCGAAACCGCACTTTTCCCACCGTATGAGCAGGCGTCGACCGGCGGCCGCGCAGTGCGCGGAGTCGACGTCCTACCCGCACCTTTTCCTCAGTTCATCGTAGAGGGCGACGATGTCAGAACCGACCATGGCCGCATTACCGGGCGTGGTGTCGCGCGAGTGCAGCGACATCCTGATCAAGATTGCCACGACCCGTCACGAGCGGGCCGGGGCCTTCGGACTGGCGTATCAGTCCTACCTCCAGGCGGGGCTCTGCGGACCGTCCGCGGCGGCGATGCGGATCACGCCGCATCAGCTGCACCCCTGCACCGACGTCTTCGTGGCGCTGCTGCGCGGCGAGGTCATCAGCACGCTCAGCCTGGTCCGCGACGGCGAACTCGGGCTGCCGCTGGAGGCCGTCTACCCGGACGAAGTCCGCGCCCGGCGGGCGGCCGGAATTCGGCTGGGCGAAGTGTCGTGTCTGGCGGATCGGCGCCGCGAACCGGCCCGGTTCTTCGGGCTGTTTAGCGACCTGGCCCGCCTGATGACGCAGACCGCCGAGCGGGACGGGATCGATCAGCTGTTGATCGCCGTCCACCCGCGGCACGCCCGCATGTACCGGCGGGCGATGGGGTTTGAGCAGGTCGGCGAGTACCGCGAGTACGAAGCGGTGAACGGCAACCCGGCCGTGGCGCTCTGCCTCGACCTGAAATTCGTCCGCGAGCAGCGGCCGGAGATTTGGGGGCGGTTCGTGGGCGAGCCGCTGCCGGCGGCCGTGCTGCGGCCCTGTCCGATGCCGGTGGCGGACGTCGGGTATTTTTCGAATCTCGTCGGAGCCCCAACGCAGGCTCGTTTTCGCGGGGACGCGCCGGCTTTGGCGTCGTGCGGCTAGAGAAGGAGCGGGAAGTAACCCATCCGGCGCAGTCTTGCGCCCTTCGCGGCGCCGACCTGCACGGGTCCGTGAATCGGCCGCTGCAGGAGTTGTCGTCTTCGTTTCCGCGTCCAGCACAGGTTCGCGAAAAGGAAGAAATCGACCGGCCCGACGACGGTGGTTTGGAGACGCTGAAAACCTGAGCGCCATGGCCCGTCGACGAAGTCCGGGCGGCGGCAAGCCGCTTTCGAGACGACGGCAGCTTCAAAGGGCGCTCGCGCAGCAACTGCCGAGAGGGATTGATCCCGAGACAATCGCCGTCGCCAGCAACACTTGCGAGGCGCCGTGGAGCGCGGCTCGCTGAGGGCGATTTAGGTGCTGACGCGTCTCCGCAGCAGCAGCATCCCGAGGCAGGCCAGCGAAGACCAGATCACGAGCGTCGACGCCTCAGGGACCTGGGCGGTCACGACGACGTTGTCCAACTCAATCCGCGTGCCGACATTGCTGTTGTGCTCAGTCAGTCGAAAGAGAATTGTGCCTTGTGGCGTCGTGGTGTTCAAACCGGGGAGCGACACGATTGTGGAAAACGCGGTCGCGGGCGGGCCAAAGGCTGCGACGGCGCTGCTTTCGCTCAGGATCGTCACGGTTTGCGTCGCATTCGCCGCGTCGAGGTAGGAAAGTTCCACCTCAAACAGATCGGCGAGCGCGGGGGCGTTGACTTCCCACTGGTAGTCGAAATCGATTGTCAGTTGGGTGGAACCCGCGGGGATAAAAAACGATTGGAACAGCGCTGCGACGCCCGGCGTGCCCGGTTGCCCCACGCGCGCCTCTTGAGACTGCCAAGTGACGCCCGTGCCGGAAACGGCGGTCGACCAGCCCGACAAATCGGTATCGAACGTTCCGTTGACGACGATACTGGCCTGTGCGAGCGAAGACGCCCCAATCGCCAAGACGAACGCGGACGCGATGCGAAAGATTCGAGACATAGCCATCGTTGATTGCTCTTCTGCTGTTCTTGTTCAGCCAAGTTTTGCCCATGCGGATTGTGCCGCCAGCGAGGGAATCGCTAGCCAATCGCGGACGCTCTCACGGCGCGATCGACTTGGGCGTCTGCTTTATCCTTACTGCGAAGCCCCCATCCTCTACTCCCCAGGGTAGGCAAAAAACTCGCCTGGTTCAACCAAATAGGCGAACGCAATTGAAAGTTCGCGTTGGCGAGCATTCCCTGCGCAGATCGGCGGTCGCGTTTTTGCTTTGCGGTCGGCGCTCCGGCGCCGCGAGCAAAACCACGGGTGGCGAGGCGGGCGGCGGCCGCCTGAGACCTGGGCGCGGTTCGCGGGCGAGTCGCCGCCGGCGGCGGTCGTCGGGTGATTTTCGCGTCTCCTCGGCGACTCAGCGCAAGCCCGTCGTCGCGGGGGCGCGCCCACGTGGGCGTCGAGCGGCTAGGAAACGGGATGCGCCGCCGCCGTTCGCCCCTGCGTTTGACGCGCGGCGGGCACGGCCCTTGAGAGTTCGCGGCGGGCCGTCGTCGCCGCTCGA
>JAGQOU010000499.1 GCA_020427145.1 Planctomycetales bacterium
ACGCCCTTGCCGGCCGCCAGCCCGTCGGCTTTGACCACCACCGGCAGATCGTCGCGGCTTTGGATGTACTTTTCGGCGCTGCTCGCGTCGTTGAAGGTGCGAAAGTCAGCAGTTGGCACGTCGGCGTGCCGGAGCAGGTTCTTGCAGAACACCTTGCTGGCTTCCAACTCGGCGGCCTGCTTGCTGGGGCCAAACGCGTTGATGCCCGCGGCCAGAAAGGCGTCGACCGCCCCCGCCGCCAGCGGTCCCTCGGGGCCGACGACGACCAGGCCGATGTCATTGTCTTGGGCAAACTTGACCTGCGCCGCAATGTCGCCGTCGGCGATCGCCACGTTCTCGGCATCCAACGCCGTGCCAGCGTTGCCGGGGGCGACGAACACGCGCTGTACCGACGGGCTTTGCGAGAGTTTCCAGGCGAGGGCATGCTCGCGTCCGCCGCCGCCCACTACCAACACCTTCATCTTCGTTCGTCCTCGAATGTCGTCTGTCGTCGTCGTGGAGCGCGCAGGCCGTGTTATAGGCAACTTGCGGCCGGCTCCGGCATGGTCCGGTATGGCATGAGCCAGCGGGCGCCTGAGATTTCGAAACTCCCTGCGGCCAGGGAACGGGCGATTCTACGGGCGAAGCGCGCCGCGAGATACCCGCCACGCCGCGACCAGTCAGACTCAAATGCCCACGCCGGGCCAATCCCACACCACAAACGCGTCGAGAATCGTGATCAACCCGCGGGCGAAATCGGTTCCATTGGTACGACCGGTCTCTTCGCTGAGCGCAATCGTTTGTGTAGACTTCTATGGCCGATGACAGCCCAACGCGGATGACGGCGCCACGAGGTTGTCACTCCACGAATGCGGTCAGGATCAGCCAGGTTGTGGCGCGCGGCGTGTGCCCAGTACCAAGTCCGAGGCTGTGCGGTATCGTCGCTTTTGCGGCCCGGCGCCAGCAGATACGGTTGACAATCACCTGCGGTGAGCGTAAACCTAGACAAGAGACATTGTGAAAATCGTCACAATGTACACGTAAGTTGCTATTTGGACGGCCTTTAGGCTCTCCCCGTCGCCATGCGGGGGCGAGTTGCCGCGGTTACGTCGGCAGATTCAACCGGCTCCCTCCTGTAATCTTGCCAGATTCGAGCGGATTCGATGGCTGATAAGAAAAAGATGTCCGTGGCCGACATGCTGGCGGCCGCACGCAAATCCGACGGCGGCGACGCCGCTTCGTCCGGCGAAACGCCGGCCCAGCCTGTCGCTGACGAAACTCCCGCAGCGCCCGCCGCGGGCGCATCTCCCGCAAAGCCCGTGCCAAAGCCGGGCTCGGCCGACCGGCCGAATGTCTCCGACATTCTCGCCATGGCGCGGTCGGGCAAATCGGCTGCCGAAAAGCCGGCCGCGAAGCCCGCCCCCAAACCGGCGGCCAAATCCCCAGCGGCAAAGCCTGCCGCGGCGAAGGCCAAGCCGGCCGCTGCCGGGCCGGCCGAGCCTCGCGACACCGCTAGTATTCTGGCTGCGATCCGCAAAAAGGACCGCCCCGGACCGATTTCCAAGTCCGACGCGGCTGCCGCCAAGTCGTCGCCGAAGGCCGCGGCGACCGCCAAGGCGAAATTGGCCGTTCCGCCGATGCCGGCCAAGCCGGATTACGCCAAGCCCAAGCCCAAGACGGCCGCCAAGGCGTCTCCGGCCGAGCAGGATCGCCGTGGATTCCTCCATGTCGGTTTCTGGATGTTGGGGCTCGTCACCGCGGCGTGGACGGCGTTGGCTGTGCGATTCTTCTTTCCCAACGTGCTTCGCGAGCCGCCCAGCCAGTTTAAGGTGGGCAGCCCCTCCGACTTCCCGGTCGGCACCGTGACGACAAAGTTCAAGCCCCAGTACGGCGTCTGGATCGTGAACACGGAATACAACGGCAAGGAAGAGCTTGTGGCGCTCAAGTCGGTCTGCACGCACCTGGGGTGTACGCCGAACTGGCTCGAGGCTGAACAGAAATTCAAATGTCCCTGCC
>JAGQOU010000500.1 GCA_020427145.1 Planctomycetales bacterium
CAATCGAGCCTGTCGCGTTGCTAACTTGGCCACCCGCCTCAACGCGAAGCGTCGCTTCGCCCAAATTGCCTATGAGAAGATCGCCGCTATTGGTCCAAATAGAGCGAACTCCGGTGACTGTCGCAGAAGCTGTCGACCCTACGGAGGAGCCCAGAAAACTGGCGCCGCTGTATAGCTCTCCTTCCGCTTCCACGAGGAGCGCTCCATGCCCTTGGTTTCCAACGATGAGAAGGAAAGTCGTGCTCCATGTCGAACCGACGCCCGTGATTCTTGCCGTGCCCGTTGTACCCTCGGAGTATCCCATATAGACGTAGTAGTCGCTAACATGACTACCAGCGTCGACAGTCAAAGTTCCATCGCCCGTGCCGCCAATCCGAACTGTGCTTAAGGACGTCCACGGCAGTGGCGTCACGTTTTCTGTCGCAATAACAGCACCCAGAAGCGTTGTCCTGACGGCAGACGCGAAAATGATTGCGGAGACGCAGGTGACGAGATTGCTTCGTTTCATTTTGGGCAGTTCATGAATCGCCGAGTGAAAGCTTTCTCGAATCGGTGAGGTTCAACAAGTTCGACTTTACGCGAGTCGCTTTATATGAGGCCTTCCGCAGCCTCGGCGGGCGATGCAGCGAGAATCTCTGTTCCACCGTGATTTCAGAAGCCATTCTATTAGCGGGAATTGCGTTGTTCAACGCATTTTATGCGACTCTTTCGCATTGAATCCGTTTGATCGTATGAGTTTTTGACCGCATGGCTACATGAAACAGGCGCTCTTTCCGCGGAGCGTTGCAGACGTCGGTCGAAATGGAGATTACACGCCAATTCAAGTCTAGGGATCGCAACCGCAACTACCGGTCGGTTCGGTCGAACGCGATCATCTGGAGGCTTAGTAAGCTGGCGTTGGTTCGACGCCCGCAACAGATCACGCCTTCAGTAAATTGTTCACGGGAAACCCACTGTAGTCGATTCGTCGCTTGTCCAACTGACAGTGGTTGCATCGACTTAATGTTGCCAATTAACGAACCGAAACACAGTGGGCGTTTTCCCGCCGGTACTTCGGCAGATTGCGTTTGCCTGCTGTCCGCGCTCCGCTCCACGCGTAGGTCGCCGCGACTCGCCGGAGGCTGGCCTTGGCGTTTCTATGAAAACGAGGTCGTCGACTAGGCTATGCTGCGGTTGCACTTGGTGCGAATCACAGGCGTTGGGGGACTCGCCAGGCTGTTTGCCAAACTGGACGCGAGTCCTTACGTTGCCGTTGTGCAGGATGCGCGCTGGCGCGCGTCACATCACGATCCACCAGAACCCGGCGACCAGTGCGAAGACCGCGACGCAGCCCGCGACGAAGCCGGCGATCGACGTGGGCGAGGGGCGGAGGATTTCCAAGCCGCCAAAGCCGACCAACAGTCGCCGCAGGGCGGGTTCGACGCCGGCGGGGAGGCGGCAGTCGTGCGCCGGCGGTTCGTCGTTGGCGACCGGCGTGCGGATGAGGCCGTAGAACCGTTCGAGTTTTTCGTCGGCGACCGGCTGGGTGAGCAGGCTCACGACGATGCCCGCGGCCAGCGACGCGACGGTGTAGAACAAGATGACCCACGGCTGCCGCAACTCGGGTTTGTCGACGGCGGTCGACATCAATGTGAGCGACTCGGCAAACGGCAGTTGAGCCGCCCACTCGATGAACCATGACTGGGTCGCCGCCCACCACGCGGCAAAGCCGGTGACGGTCGCGGCCCAGGCGCCGGCGACGGTCGTGCGGCGCCAGAACAGGCCCAGCCAAAATGCAATGCCCATCATCGGGGCGATCCGCAGCCAGATGTTGAGCGCTTCCTTCACGTCGGGCACCCAATAGGCGAACAACAAACCGCCGACCACCACCAGCAGCGACGCGACCCGGCCGACCAACAGGTAATGCTTTTCGCCTCGCTGCGGAGCGAGCGGTCGGTAGATGTTCGTGGTGAACAGACCCGATGAAGAAATCATGAACGCGTCGCAGGAACTCATGGTCGAGGCCAATAGCGCCGCCATGAACACGCCCAGCAATCCCGGCATGACCTTGGGCAAGAAAGCGTTTGCCACGTCGCCGTAAACATGGTCGGGCTTGACGGACTCTATATCGACGCCGCTCTGCATGTACCAGGCGACCGCCGCCAGGGCCGTGAGGCACCACGCCATCGTGCAGAGCCGCTTCACCAGATTGCCGACCATAAAACCGACGCGACCGTCCATCTCTGTGCGCCCCGACGCGCAGACGCCCATGATGAACGGTTGCGCGACGATGCCGATGAGCGCCTGGAGGGCGTACATGGCGACGAAGAACGGCCCGATTTCGCCGGGCACCATCAGACGCAGCATCTGCGGATCGCCAATTGTCTCCTTGGCTCCGGCGAGTCCTCCCACCGCGTGCAGCACGAAGGGGAGCAAGATGAACGAGAACACGAGCGTGAGGATGCCCTGGACGTAGTCGGTGATGATCGCGGCCGCCAATCCGCCGGCCGTGCCGTAGATGACGAACAGAACTGTAATGACCAGGATCGAGCGATCGGCCGAATAAGCGCCGCCGGTGGACGATTCGATCAAGGCGCCAGCGCCCTTGAGCATCAGCCCAATCTTGACAGACAGCCCCACGATTCCCACCAACGCAAACAGGGCGCCGACGCTGCGATCATACCGCAGCGTGTAGGCGTCGGCGGTCGTGGTCGCGCGGAGTCGCCGCATCACGGGCGCAATCAGCCAGTAGAACGGGGTGGCTGGCAGCCACAGCCATTGCCACCAAATTCCGCTCAGCCCGTGCTGAAACGTGGTCGATGCGACCGGCACAGCCTGGTCGGCCGCGGTGCCGGTGCCAAAGGCGTTGAAGATCATCATCCCCTTGCCGAACCGGCGGGGCATGAAGAAGTCGCTGGAGTCCTTCACCCGCCGGGCCGCCCAGGCGCCCAGCGCCGTGACGCCCAGCAGGTAGGCGACGACCACGACCTTGTCGACGAGGGTCAACTCGGTCATTCGGCCGTCCTGTTTGCTGCGTCGTCCAGCTGGTTCGCCGCCTGCACGTAGCGATCGTACGCCTGTTGCAGATCGCGCGCCTCGTCGTTCAACGCACCGTGGACCCATACGCCGTACCGCAGCCGCAGCGGCTTGTCAGGGCCGACAGTCACGCGGCTTGGCTCGCCCTGGTGCATAGCGGCTCGACCAAACGGGTTGGCGACCAGCAGGCCGTAGTCGCGGGCGTGCCACCAACTGGGGCGGAAGTTGTCGGGGTGGCAAAAGATCGCAATGCCCGCGGGCTGGCCGTTGACTTGGCCGCTGTAATCGCACCAAGCGGCCGACTGTCCCCAGATCTGGTCGGCGCCGACGCGGCCCTGGGCGTCAAGAATTCGCCCGTTGCCCGGGGGAATGTCGCCGCGAGCGCGGGCCTCGGAGCGCATTTCCGTCGCCAGACGTATTCCCAACCCCATCTCTTCCTGGTCGCCGAATTCGCACGGTGCATCGGATGTAAACGTCGAATCGCAGAGCAACAGCCATCCGTTGGACTGGGGAAGGACCACTCCGCGAAAGTCCTCCTCGCACACAATGTGGATGCGCCGGTCTGTAAGATACGAGTAGCGAGCGTGAATCTCGCCGTCCTGAGCCAGCGGCTCCGGCTGATGGCTGAGGGGCGAGTAAACGACTCGATCCTTGTTGCGCCAGTAGTCCGCCCCGCTGATGTTGCCAAAGGCCATCCACAACCCGGGATGGAATTCCGGGTGGTCCGCGAGATCTCGCTTGGGGTCGGGCGGATGTCGCCGCGTGACTTGCCGTCCGTCCAGCGTGCGCAGGTCGCTAAAGAAGGGTCGCGTAATCTTGTCGTCGGTGGCGTGGTAGACGGCCACTGGTTGGTTGCCGATGCGTACTTCGACCACTTCGTCAGTTTGCGGTACGAAGCTGACCTCTTCTCGCGCAGCGGTCTGTCCGTGCGCGGCAAGGGACAAACCGGTTGAAACGACGACCAAGGCCGTTCTTAGAATTCCGTTCAACTGACGCCTCCCTGCGGCGCGGCCCAGTGGCCGCCGTCGCGGTACTTGCGACCGAGCAACTCCGTGGCCGCCGCGTTGTCCGTCACCGCGCCGGTTGCCGGGTCGATGGCCAGCGTGCTGCCGGTGCGCAGGGCGATGTTCGCGTAATGCACGGGGGCCACGCTCTCCAACCCGATTTCGATCGGCGCATTGAGCGGCGTCCCGTCGCGGATCGCGGCGATGAAGTTTTCCACGTGGGGGAAGCCGGTTTCCTTCTCGGCCCGCTCGTCGAGAACCACCTTGTTGCCGCCGTCGATGACGCGCAGCTTGCCCCGCTTGCTGAGGAACATTTGCCCGTCTGTGCCGTAAAACTCGGCGCCGCTGTCGCAGTTCATGGGGTAGTTTTTCGACCAGAGCCGCATTTCGAAGACGAGCTGCTTGGGGCGGCCGTTGGCTTGCGCGTCGGCGTATTCGATCGTGCAGTTGGCAGTGTCAGGATACTGCTGGTCGTCGTCGAAGAAATACTTGCCGCCCAAGGCCGCGACCCGCGACGGCAAACCGCTCACGCCCAAGCCCCAACGGGCGTAGTCGAGTTCGTGGGCGCCGTCGTTGCCGATGTCGCCGGTGCCGAAGTTGTACCACCAGTGCCAATTCTTGTGGAATCGGTTCGATTGGAACGGCACGAACTCGGCCGGTCCGACCCACAGGTCGTAATCGACCCCCGGCGGCGGCTCGCTGGGTTGCCTGTGGCCGATGTCGTCGCGCATCTGGACGTTCCACGCCTTGGCGGCCAACACGTCGCCGATGACCCCCTCGCGCAACATTTGAATCGCGTCGGCCGTGAACCGGCGGCTGCGCTGTTGCGTGCCGTGCTGCACGACGAGTCCCGAGCGCTGCGCCGCTGCGACCAGCAGTTGTCCTTCGCGCAGATTGTGACAGCACGGCTTCTCGACGTACGCGTGCTTCCCCGCGGCCAACGCCAACAGCGCCGCGGGCGCGTGCCAGTGGTCGGGCGCTGCGATGATCACGCCGTCGACGGCCGGGTCGTCCAGCAAGCGACGCATGTCGGTGACGGCCCGCTCGCTGGGAACGCCGGCGGTCGCGGCCGCCGCGGCAAGCCGGTCGGCATCGGGGTCGCACACGTAGTCGACGTAGTCGTAGTACGCCCGGCCGCGCACGCCGCAGCCGATCAGCGCCAACCGCGGTTTCGCGCCGCGGGCTGCGGCCCGCGCCACGCGCGCCGCGATCACCGTGGCGGGCGCCATCGCGGCGAGCCCTTTCAAAACAGTACGACGAGTGGGATTTGCCATGATGAGGAGTCTCGTTTGCGCCGACTTGTTGTGAAAACCGCACAGGGCGCCAAGAAGAATTGAACCCCGACGCCACGACGTTATGCAAACAAGTCCGACTCTCGTTGTGTTGGTCGCGCCTTCGTGGTTTAAGACTGCGTTTGCCTGGCGACTGTGCTACTCATGTTGCCTCGCGGCTCGCACGCGAGATCGCCTCGATCACCGCCGAGTTGTCGACGTCGCCCAGGTCGCTCCGCTCGGCCAGCAGTAGCAACTCGCGGTGCAGCGTCGAGAGGGGCCAAACGCGCCCCGTGGCTTGTCCCTCGGCGAGAATCATCTCCACGTCCTTACGGTGCTGGGCCAAGCGGGCCTGGACCGCAAAGTCGCGCTCGACCATCTTACGTCCCTTCACGTCCATCACCGCCGAATACGAGTTGCTCGACTTGAGCACCTCCAACACGGCCCCTGGATCAAGCCCTTCCGCCTCGGCGAACAGCAGTCCCTCGGCGAGCGCCGCCCGGTTGAGCCCCAGGATGAGGTTGTTCACTAGTTTCATGCGCGCCGCATTGCCCCAGGTTCCCAGGTAGAACGACTTCGGGGCGATCGCCGCAAACAGGTCGGCGCAGGCATCGTATGCGGCGCGCTTGCCAGCGACCATCGCGAGCGCCTCGCCGCGGCGGGTCTGTTCGCTGGACGCGGCGATCGGCGACTCCAGGTAGTCAATTCCTAACTCGACAAGTCGTTGTCCGAGCGCCTCGGTCTGTTGCGGGTCGCCGGTGGTGGCGTCGACGAGCGTCTGCCCGGAGCGCAGATCGGCGGCCATCGCCTCCAGCAATGACTCGACATGTTCGGTGCGATAGAGACAGACGACGGCCCGGTCGCACTCGGCCAGGGGCCGGTCGGACCAGCGGGCGCCAAGTCTCTCAAGCGGCGCCGCCTTCTCGCGCGTCCGATTGTAAACGACCACCGAGAACCCGGCGCCCATCAGTCGCTCGGCCAGCGCCGAGCCGAGCAGGCCCGTGCCGATGACGGCGACCGGTTTCGATTTGTCTGTGGCGGGCGACATGGCGTTCTGGCAAGTGCGAGCTGTTCGTGGGTGGCCAAGGCTCTGCCGAGCCGGCGCCGGCATGCGGACGGGGCTCGGCAGAGCCTCGCCCTCC
>JAGQOU010000501.1 GCA_020427145.1 Planctomycetales bacterium
GTCGTCGACACGGTCGGCAAGGCGACGCTGACGACCTTCGAGTTCCCGCCGCAAATGCCCCTGAAGCCGGCCGTGGCCCGCCTGGGCGACGTGATCGTTGTCTCGACCTCTGCGGAGATGATTCGCACGACCCTGGCGATGCTGGAAGACCCCTCGCCCGACACCAAGTACGCCGATCCGCGGGTCGTGGAGGCGCTGAGCAATTTGCCCGAGCCCGAGGACGCGTTTGTGTTTTTTGATGGCGCGGCGTTGTTCGATCGCCTGCGCGGCATTCCCGATTTCATCCGCGCCCAGCAGCCCAACAACGACGATGCCAAGCGATTCGTCGACGTCTTCAATGCGGCGCTCGACGAGTTTGCGATCATCGATTACGAAGCCACTTCCGAATACACCGAAGGCTTGCAGAATCGCACGGCCGTGTTTGGCAGACTCATGCCTGACTACAAGGACCATATTCTTGGCAAGGCGCTTGCCGGCCAAGAGGCATTTACCGACTGGCAGGCGTGGGTGCCCGCCGACGCGACCGCCTACTCGCTGACCACCGGCATCAACCTGCACGAGATCTACGCGGGAATCATGGCGTTCGTCGAACGTGAATTCCCCGAGGCGGAAGAGGGACTCGAGAAGTTCGCCGAGATTCAGGATCAGATCGGCGTCCACCTGGACGAAGATATCTTGCAGCCGATCTCCGGCGAGTCGGTATCGGTCACGTTCCCCGTGGGCGAGGACCAATCGGCCTCGGTGACCGCCATCAAGTGCAACAACCCCGACAAGTTGCGCGAGCTGCTGCACCGCGCGGTGGACCATCTCAAGGAGGTGCCGTTTTTGCAGGCTCAGCAATTGGACCTCGTCGACGCCGAGGGACTGGAAGGCTTCGAGGAGTTGAAGATGGCGGCGTTCGCCATGGCCAAGGCGCAGCCGGTGATCGGATTTGAGGACGGCTGGATGATCTTGGCCTCGACGCCCGCGGGGGCGGAGAAGTTCCTGGCCGTGCGTCGCGGCGATGCCGAAAACATTGGCGCCGCCGACAGCTTCAGTCGATTCGACCTGCAAGTCGACGGCCCCGTGAGCACCGTCAGCTACACCGACATTGGGGCCAGCGTGCGTCAGGTCGCCGATTTCATCGACCAGGCGGCAATGATGGCGCCGATGATGCTCGGCATGGCGGCCGGCAAGGCGAGCCCCGAGGATCTCAAACCGGTGCAGGAATTGATCGGCCTGCTGCCCAGCATCGCCAAGGTGGTGCGCAAGTGCGATTTCCTCGAGCAGCGGCTGGCGATCACCCGCAGCGGGCCGCTGCCGAACACTTATTTGCGCGAATCTGTCACGCTTGTGCGAGCGCCGGTTGAAGCCGTGGCGAACTAGTCCCGTATTTCCGGCCGTTTACGCACGTCGCATCACGCGCGACGGCATGCTTCCCCCGGGTCGCATGCCGTCGCGTCTTTCTTTTTACAGGCTCGTAGTACAATCGAAGGGAGGTGGTCCCTTCGCTCCGAACTCCCAGGAAGTCGCCATGGCTGCTTCACCTTCGACCGACGTTTCGCCTCTCGACTTTGTGATGAACGGCCTGATGTCGCGGTACCGCCAGCGCGTGCCCGACGTCGACCGGGTGGTGCAGGCGATGATCGCCGCCGGGCACGTCGCCTCGGCCGAGGACATTGAGAACGACCACATCGCCTTTCGCACGATGGGCGTGCCGCAACTGGGCATCGCGTCGCTGGAGAAGGTCTTCTTGCACTACGGCTACGAGCGCCGTGACCGGTTCGATTTTCCCGGCAAGAAGCTTAACGCGCATTGGTATGCGCCGCCGGAGAACGCCTACCCGCGGATCTTTATCAGCGAACTGCGGGTGGGCGACCTGTCGGACGAAGCGCAACGGATTATTACCAGCTACACCGACGAAGTGACCTCCGACCCCGTCGACAAGCTCGACCTGGACGACGGCCCCGCGGTCGACGCGTTTCTCCACACGCCGCTGTGGCGCACCCCGACCTGGGCGGACTACCAGCAACTGGCCGCGGAAAGCGAATACGCGGCCTGGGTGATCTACAATCGGTACTACCTGAATCACTTTACCGTGAGCGTTCACAACCTGCCGGCGGGCGTGGATACGATTGCCGCATTCAATACGTTCCTCAAGCGCATCGGCGTAAAGCTCAACGACAGCGGCGGCGAAGCGAAGACCAGCGGCGACGGCCTGCTGATCCAAAGCTCGACCGTGGCCGAGATGGTCGACGCGGAGTTCGCCGCTGCCGACGGCGGCACGGAAACGCACCGCATTAGCGGCTCGTACGTCGAATTCGCGGAGCGCCGCGTGCTGCCGCAGTTCGCCGATCTGCCGCGAGCGGAGATTCGCCGCGAACACCGTCGCGACGGTTTCGAGACGGCCAACGCCGACAAAATCTTCGAGAGCACCTACAGCTCGCAAACGGGCCGCGGCTGAGCGAGCGAGAAGCGATGACGGTTCCGGGAGAGCGTGGCCTTGCCGAGCCGGCGCGTCCTGTTCTTCGCGACGTCACGCCAAGAGTTCGGCGGGACTCACAGCAAAGCCCGGCGCGGCAAGCGGCTCAATGCGCTCGTCGCCGGCAATCTCTCGCACGTCGGCGTAAGCACCGCCCTTGGGTTGACGATGCACCACGATGGCGTCTCTCGCTAGATCGGCGATCCAGAACTCCTCAATGCCGGCGGCGGCATAGATCGGCAGCTTGACCCGTTCGTCTTTTTCTCGCGACGAGGCCGAAACTTCCACCACCAGCGCCGCGTCGGC
>JAGQOU010000502.1 GCA_020427145.1 Planctomycetales bacterium
TGCGGATGTGCCGCCAAGAGCTGCTGCAAGAAGAAGCGTTCGTGCCTGCTGAGCAAGCTGTTCAGCCGCAAGAAGAAGAGCTGCTGCGAAGCATCGTGCGGTTGCTCGGATGACTGCTGCTGTGGCAACGACTGCTGCTGCGAAGCGTCCTGCGGATGTGCCGACGACTGCTGCGAAGCCAGCTGCGGTTGCACCGCCGGCTGTGGCTGTGCCCCCGCTGCGGCCCCGGCTGCGAGCATGCCGACCGAGGCTGCTCCGATTCCGCCGGCGCCCGCCGCCGACCCCGAGGCTCGGATTGCCCAGCCCCGCAAGGTCGTCAGCGCTAGCTTCGTCCGCTAAGCGTAATTAGCCGCTCGCAATTGCGAGTGCGAGGATCCCCCTCTGAGGACCTGTCTCGGGCTTTCGGGCCCGGGGCAGGTTCTTTTTGTTGACCTGTCAGTTTTCGGCGGCCTGTCGACGGCTCGGATCGCTTCGGGCCGACGACTTGCGGCCGCGTGCCGCAGCCGGCGGGCAGTCTGCTAGCGTCGCCTGCCTGCCGCCAAAAACAACAAGACCGTTCGAACCACCGCCCAGCGCCGCCGCGTAACAACGCCATGCTCAGCGCCTTCCGAACGCCGACGCTCCTGACCGCCGCGATCGTCGGTCTTTCTTGCCTGGCCTGCCCCTCGGCACGAGCCCAGTCGCCGTCGCTCGCCGCGCCAGCGCCGCCTTCTCCGCTGGCCAGAACAGTCGCCGAGGTCATTGCCGCCGCCATTCCGCCGGCCTACGAAAAGAAGAAGGACTGGGGCGCCACCAAGGACATTGCCGTCGGCCTGCGCACCGAGGGCAAGGGCCTGCACACGAAGCTCCATCGCCGCAAGCGAGCCGTCAAGCACGGCGTCTGGAAACACTATCAGGTCCATTTGGTCGACCCGGCCGAATCGCTGCGAGTGAATGTCGTCCGCCTCGAACCCGCCGGCCCCGGTCGGATGGCGTTTGAGATGCAAATCGACGCGAAGATCGACGCCTGGGGACGTGCGAAAGTCTACCAATACGGCGTCCACCTGATCGCGCTGGAAGTGCTCGCCGACGCCCGCGTCCATTTGGACGTTGCCGGGGAGATTGCGCTGCGACTCGACGCCGTGGCCGAAGCGCCTGGCGTGGTGATCGAGCCAGTCGTCACCCGCGCGGCAATTCGCTTTGACGAATTCGCTATCCGCCGCATCAGCAACGCGCACGGACCGTTGGTTCACGAACTGGGCGACGGCGTCCGCCGATTGTTGGAGGACGCCTACGACGAGCCGACGCTCGTGGCCAAACTCAACCGGTCCATTGAGAAGAAGCAAGACCGTCTGCGCGTGCAGTGGTCGAGTTTCGCGATCAACGACTGGCTTGCCGTGAGCAAGTTGGCGGGCGACGCCAGATAGCCCCGCTCACCCATCCGCGGGCGGCGCTGCCGTGCGAGTTGGTCAACCCGCAGCGCGGTTGGGTAGCTTGATCGTCACGAATCGCTCCTGCGGCATCAGCATTGCGCTGACGCGAAAGCCGAATTTCTCGCCGACTTTCACCGCCTCGCCCTCGGCGATCGGCTGCCCGCCGGCGTACAGGTGCAGCAACTCGTCGCACGACTTGTTGAACTTGATAATCGTGCCCGGCGCCAATTCGACAATCTCTTGGACCGTTTCCTTCTTGCTGGCCAGCGCAACGCTCAGCGGCACCCGCACGCGCATCAGGCTTTGCGTATGCGCCGCCTTGGCCGAAATCTCAGGCGACGCGTGCGGCGCAGGGGCCTTTGACGCCGCAGCAGCCTGTGGCCGCGGCGAGGGCGCGGGAGATTCGGCAGCCGATGCGGCGGCAGGCTCGTCGGCCGCAGCCGGAAAGAGTGCATCGGGCGTCGCCAACGGCCACACCAGCGACAACGTCGCTGTCGTCTCGCCGCTGGCAAGCGTCAACGGCACCAGCGCCGCGTCGTCGGCCACGCCCGCCCTTGCGAGCGCCGCAGTGAGATTGTCAACGCGCTGCGCTTCGAACACGTCGGCCATCAACGTGTCGGGCACGAGCAGCATGCTCAGCTCTTGCGCGAGCGTGCTGAGCTTGCTCGCCCCGGTCGGATCGGGGTCGGCGTACCATTCTGGCAGCAGGCCCGACGACTCGGGCAGCAAGGCCGCAACGCCGACGCCTGCGAACGAGAACATGACCGTCAGACCGGGCCCGTCGCACCCGTCCGGCGGGGCGGCGGCGGAATAGGCGCCCGGTTCGCCCACCGCCAAGGTGAACTCGCCGTCCAGCGAACGCCCCAGCGCGCCAGCGGCTTCCTCGGCGCCGGCCGTGCAGGCGGCGACCACCTCGGCGGCAAGTTGCGGCGTCAGTTCGCTCATAGACCATGGGCCGCTCTCGGGAGAGTGCGGCGGCTCGACAAGGCCACATCGTGGCAGGAAACGCAACAAGGAGTGGAAAAGCGCGGCGACGCCACGCGGGCCAATCTCAGCGAAACTGGCCCGCGGCGCACGTCCACGTGGTGATTATCGGCCGGCGGCGCCCGCAAACTTTGCCCAGAAGCTTCGCTCGCCGCTAGCACGGTGCGGGCGACCGCCGGCAGCCCCCGTGGAGTTCCTGGGGGCTTCGCTTCGCTACGTCCCCAGCCACCCGGCTCTTCCGGGCAAACGGGCTCACCACCGAGCCGTGCGCCGCGGGGGAGACGCGATCTCGCTTCGTGCGGGCCCCGCTGCTGCGGCTTGGGGGAGTCGGTGGCTGCTAGCTGCCGGGGGCGTATAATGAGGGTCCCTGTCGGTTGCCCCCTGTTCCTGCCAGTTCGCCATGACCGTCGCCGCTGAACCTGCCCCCGCGTTTGAGCTACAGCCCTACAAGTCGCTGGGCAACGAGGAGCTGCATGCGCGAATCCAAGCGGTGCGCGACCAGCTGGGCCCCCAGTTGCTGATCCTGGGGCACCACTACCAACAGGACGAAGTGATCGCCCTGGCCGACCTCAGCGGCGACAGCTACCAGCTCAGCCAAATGGCCGCGGCCAGCGCCGACTGCCGGATGATCGCCTTCTGCGGCGTGCATTTCATGGCCGAGACGGCCGACATCCTGGCCAACCGGCCCGAGAAGCTCGCCGAGCGCGGCGGCCAGCGGGTGCGCGTGATTCTGCCCGATATGGCCGCGGGGTGCTCAATGGCCGACATGGCCGGGATTCGTCAAATCGAGGATGCCTGGGACCAACTCGGCGAGCTTCTCGACACCGAAGACATCACGCCCGTCACCTACATCAACTCGGCAGCCAGCCTCAAGGCGTTCGTCGGTCGCCACGGCGGCATCGTCTGCACCAGCAGCAACGCCCGGGCGGCATTGGAATGGGCCTTCGCCCGTACCAGCCGCGTGATGTTTTTCCCCGACCAGCACCTGGGCCGCAACAC
>JAGQOU010000503.1 GCA_020427145.1 Planctomycetales bacterium
TCGGGGTTGATCTTCTGCGGCATGATCGACGAGCCCGTGCAATACGCCTGCGGCAGGCGCAGGAAGCGGAACTCGACCGTCGACCACAGGATCCACTCTTCGGCGAGCGTGCTGAGGTGCTCGGCGACCAAGGTGAGCGTGAAGGCAAACTCGATGGCGAAGTCGCGGTCGCTGGAGCTGTCGATGCTGTTGGCCACGAGACCCTCGAAGCCCAGGGCGTCGGCCACCTGCCGGCGGTCGATCGGCACGGTGGTGCCCGCCAGCGCGGCGGTTCCCAGGGGGAGCTGGTTCACCCGGCGGCGGCAGTCGGCCAGCCGGTCGCGGTCGCGCTGCAGTTTCTCGGTGTAGGCCAGCCAGTAGTGGTTCGCCAGCACCGGCTGAGCCCGTTGCATGTGCGTGTATCCGGGCAGAATGACCCCCGCGTCCTGCTCGCAGCGGCCGACGAACGCCCGCTGGAGCTTGGCTAGCAACGCGTCGGTGCGGTCGATCGATTCGCGAATCCAGAGCCGAAAATCGGTCGAAACCTGGTCGTTGCGGCTGCGGCCCGTGTGCAGTTTGCGGCCCACGTCGCCAATTCGCTCGGTCAACGCCCGCTCGATATTCATGTGGACGTCTTCCAGCTCCTGGCGGAAGACGAACGTGCCAGCGGCGATTTCGTTGCCAATGGCGGTCAGGCCGGCGACGATCTGCACGGTCTCGTCGGAGGACAAAACCCCCACGCTGCCCAACATCTGAGCGTGCGCGATCGATCCCGCGACATCCTGTGCGTAGAGCCGGGCGTCGAAGCTCACACTCTCGGAGAACTTCTCAACGAGCTTGACGACAGCGGAATCGGTCTGGGCGTCGAACACGCCGCCCCACGGTTTTTTGGACACGGGTCCGCCTACTGGGCAAGGGTGACAAAATTGCCAACCCCTTCACGGTAAATGGCTTACAGCCGTCGGTCAATTGCCGCCGGGCAGTCGACGCCTAAGAAATAGGCAACCCGCGACCTCCGGCCGGGTCGGACCCGATTCTGCGGGTGGGAATTTCGCCAAGAACGCCGCCTGCGTGGCGAAAAGCTCCCGGGTACGTCCCCCCCTGCCTACGAAACACTCATTGCGATGGCCGCCATGCCGACGCCCTATTTCCTAGCCAGCAACTTCTGGGCGTTTTGCGGCCTGTTGCTGATGCTCGGTCGCTCGGTCGCCCGGACGGGGCCGACCCGATACACGTTTTTCAACCTGGGTGGCTGGCATACGCCCGCAGAGTATCACCTAATGGTAGGGTTCTGCGCCATCGCGGCGGTTGCATGCCTGGTGCATGGTCGACGCTCCCAAAGTCGGCAGCATGACAGTGCTTTGGCACTCTCCCGTCGACAGTGCGAGAAAGGCAGTGCGTGATGATTCGGCTGCGGTATGAAATGGCGGTGACCCTGGTGATTTGCGGCACGCTGCTGGCGATCACGCCGCCCGTGTCCGACTACTTTGCCCGGCGACAGATCGCCGAGGTGATCATCGCGCGCACGGATTTTCAGACCGTGTCGATGGCGGTCGATACGTTGAGCAGACCTTACCGGGCCAGCCTCTGGCTCTTGGGCGCCGTGATGATTGCCGTGGGCATCGGCGGCTCGATCTCGCTGCCATCCGGCGATCGGGAGCCTGTCGGGGCCGAGCGATTTGGCGACGCATCCGTGTCATAGGAGAGAACAGCCATGTGGACTCGAATTGCCTTGCTCGCTCAAGAGGCCGCTGATTTGCCGACGACCGGCGGCTGGTTCGACGGGATCGACGCCGATCAAAAGTTCGTCCTGACGATCATTGCGCTGGGCTGCCTCACGGTGATCTTGATCACCGTCGGGGGCGTCGTGGCGGGAGTGTGGAGCTCCGCTCACCGTCGCCGTATGGAGGTCGACCTCAAACGCGAGATGCTCGACCGCGGCATGACGGCCGAGGAGGTCGCCAAAGTGATCGAAGCCGTCCCGCCGCCGGAGGACGGGTTGGGCCGCTGGCTGGCCAACTGCTCGAAGAAGCGCTGACGCGCGCTGGCGCCACCTGCCTTGTCCGGCGTTCTCCGCTGCTGCGCATTGCCAAGCGGCGATGCTCTCGGTCGCACGGCAGAAAGTGGTCTTGCTGCGGCTGGCCGTTCGAGAGTATTTTCGGTTAACCAAATTTGGTTAACGGAAATCAACTCGCAGCGATACTTGCTGGAAGGAGCCGGCCCATGGTACGTCCGCCGCAACCGGAGCTCACCGAACGCGAGCTCGAAGTCATGCACGTCTTCTGGCAGAAGGACGCGGAACTGACCGCGGCCGAAGCGCGTGACGCCCTGGAGAACGCTGGGCTGGCGCGGGCTTATGTCACCATCGCCAACCTCGTGCGGATTCTCGTCGAGAAAGGTTTTCTCGAAGCGGTGAACGCCGAGCGACCGTTTCGCTACCGGCCGCGGCGGTCGTTTGACGACGTGTCGCGGCGGTTGGTGGCCGATCTGGTCAAGCGCGTCTTTCTCGGCTCGCGCGAGCAGTTGCTGGTGAACCTGCTGGGCGCGCGCAACCGGCTGACCGCCGAGGAACGCGCCCTCTTGCGGCAAGCTCTCAAGGAGGACGAATGATGGCCACATGCATGGAAAACGCCCTGTGGTGTGCGGTGCAAACGGCGCTGGTGGCGGCGGTCGCGCTCGCGAC
Organism: Planctomycetales bacterium; assembly: GCA_020427145.1. Classification (GTDB taxonomy): domain Bacteria; phylum Planctomycetota; class Planctomycetia; order Pirellulales; family Lacipirellulaceae. The sequence goes on from JAGQOU010000503.1 coordinate 2,663, forward strand.
GGCGAGCCGCTGGCGGCGCAGCCCGGAAGCCGCCGCGCGGGTCGCGACGGTCGCCGCGACGACGATCCTGCTCGTCTCGGCCCTGGCGTGGGCGCCGTTGCCGCAGTGGTTCTCGCTGCGCGGCGACGCGTGGGCCGACGTCCTCTCATCGGACGCCGCGAGCCAAAACACAACACGATCCGGCGACTCGGCGGCAGCGGGAACGCCGGCCGCGGCTGCTGCCGGCGCGGAGGCGTCGGGGGTCGACGTGACGACGCTCCTCCGGCGCTGGAGCCGCGCCGCGTCCGCCGTGGATGCGACGATC
>JAGQOU010000504.1 GCA_020427145.1 Planctomycetales bacterium
GCTCGGCAGAGCCTCGCACTCCCACGTGCCGCCGTGCCGTCAAACGTCAACCGACGCGTCGCGATTGACGTTTTTGTAGTACAGGTACCGGGCCGGCTCCTTGCCCATCGCCACGAACCATTGGGGGCAATAGGCCCGCATCCAAATGACGTCGCCGGCGCCCACCGGGTACCATTTCTCGCCCAACCGATAGATCCCCGCCCCGTCGAGCATCAGCAGGCCGTGCTCCATGACGTGGACTTCCACCTGCGGCAGCGCGGCGCCGGGCTCGTAGGTGAACACGTTGCACGCCATGTCGAAGCGATCGTCATCGGGCAGCAGCGTTTGCAGCCGCGCGTCCTCGTCGCCCATGAACGGTTCGTCGGCAATATCGGCCGTGTTGCCAACCAGCGGTTCCGGCGGCTCGCCGGGGCCCGGCCGATACTGTTTTTCGAACACGCTGACCAGTCCCGGGTGAATTCCGGCAAAGCGATGATCAACCCCCGCGGGGAGAAACGCGAATTGGCCCGGGTGCAGTTCGAATTCGCCGTGCCCGGGCACGGCCAGCCCCACGACGCCGGCCAGCACGTACACGAATCGCTCGATCCCCGGGGGGGGCGGGTCGCCCACGCACCCCTCGTTGAGCGTGAGCGTGGCTTGCGTGAACCGTGCGCCCAACGCAGGTGAAATATGGATTGCCGCGGTTGCATCGCTCCAACCTGGCGCCGGGGCCCACACATGGGTGTCGGGGGTAATCAGGGCGTGGTCGGCGGCGACGACGCAGCGAGTATGGCCGAGTGGATTCACGATCGATTGCAGTGTGGGGGCAGTGTGGGATCCGAAGCGGAAGTTGAAACGACGCCGCGACTTGCGATTTCTCGTCGACGACGCCCCGCATGATACCGCGCGGGGAACCGGCGAGAATCCTTTTCTCACGACGCGGCCGCGAAATCTTCGATCGCGGTCGTCAGCGCGGCGATTGCCGCTGCCACGTCGGTGAGCGTGACCGCTTCGTCGGGATGATGGCTCACGCCGCCGGGCGAGCGAATCAGCAACATGGCCGTCGGCGTCACGCGCGCCATGACGCCCGCATCGTGCCCGGCGCCGCTGGTCAGCGCGGCACCGGGGGCGCCCAGGCCCTCGCACGCGGCAGTCAGGCGTGCATTCCACGGGGCGTCCATCGCGATCGCCGCATGATCGTGGTGGTGCTCCACGGCAATCGCCACGCCCTCTTCGCGGGCCATCGCTTCGGCGATTTCCACCAGCTGGTTCGTGGCGGCGCTGCGGACCATGTCGTCGGCGTGACGCACGTCGAGCGACATTTCCACTCGCCGAGCAATGCAGTTGGGCACGTTGGGGTCGACCGTCGCCCGGCCCACGGTGGCGGTCAGCCCGGCGATCTCCAGGCCGACGCGGCGGACCTCCAGGGCCCAGCGACTGGCGGCAATCAGCGGATCGCGCCGGCCGCGCATGGGAACCGTGCCGGCGTGGCCCCCTTCGCCGCGCCAGGTGAACGCCAGCCGCGATTGCCCTGCAATCGCGTCGACCGTGGCGAGCGGCCGCCCGGCCAGTTCCAGCGCGGGCCCCTGTTCGATGTGGGCTTCGAGATACGCGACCAGCTCGCAGCCTGGCGCCGGGGCGCATTGCGGTATCGCCGCCGGGTCGCAGCCGAACTCCCGCAGAGCATCGGCCACCGTGATGCCGCGGGCGTCGCGACGCAGCAGCAGCGACTCCTCAAACGTGCCCGCGGCGGCGTGACTGCCCAGAAACGGCGTCCCGAATCGCACGCCTTCCTCATCGGAAAACCCGATCACCTCCACCGCCCACGGCAGCGCGGTCTTGCGCTGTTGCAGCGCCTCGACGACGGCCAACCCGATCATCACGCCCAAGGCGCCGTCGTAGCGCCCCGCGTCGATCACCGAATCGAGATGCGAGCCGATCACGAGCGTCTTGGTCGCATCGGCGCCCGGTGCGACGTAGCTGCCGCGCAGATTGCCCGCGGCGTCGACCCGCGGCGCCGCGCCGGCTTGCTCCAACCACGGCTGCGCAGCCGCGTGCGCGCGGGTCATAGCGGGCGAACAGAACACGCGAGTGATGCGGCCCGGTTCGTCCGTGCAGGCGGCCAGCAAATCGCACCGGTCGAGGACTGTCTGGGCAAGCTGCTGCCAGGGGCGAGCGTCAGCATCGGTATCGCGCTTGACCACGTTCGTCGATCCGGGGAATAATGAAGGGCTTGGCGGCGAAAACGCGGATTATAGGCACACGCAGCGTTGTGCGAACAGCGCTGCAGCGGTTCACAGGCCGAATCGCACCCTTTCCCACCCCGAATATCGGTTCTGCCCGCCATGCGCGATGCGGTCGTCTTGTATATCAATGAACAGCGACATGAAGTCGCAGACCGCCACGCACTGAGGTCGCTCTCAGACTATCTGCGCCGCGACTGCGGGCTCGTGGGAACGAAAATCGTCTGCAGCGAGGGCGATTGCGGCGCGTGTACCGTGCTGGTCGGGCGACCGGCCGCCGATGGCGCCACGCTCGACTATCAACCGGTCGACTCCTGCATTCGTTTTCTGTTTCAGCTCGACGGCTGCCATGTCGTGACCGTCGAGGGCTTGGCCGAGCCGGGCCAACTCAATGGCGTTCAGCAGGCGATGGTCGACTGCTACGGCTCGCAGTGCGGATTCTGCACGCCCGGTTTCGTGATGGCCATGACCGGCATGCTGCAGCAGTCGCGGCCGCAGGACGACGAGGCGTGGCGACTGGGGCTCACGGGCAATCTCTGTCGTTGCACGGGGTACGAGCAAATCCTGGAAGCCGGCGCCGCCGCCGCGGAGGCTTGCGAAGCCGACGCGCTTGGCAAGCGGTATGCTCCGGCGGAGATGCTGGCGGAATTTGCCAGCCTCGCCACCGACGACGTCGAAGTGCGGGCGCGTTTGCACGACGGCGACCACTGCGTCGCCATGCCGGCCACGTTGGACGCGGCGCTGGTGTTTCTCGCCAAGCACCCCGAGGCGGTGATTGCCGCGGGCGCCACGGACCTGGGCGTGCGCGCCAACAAGTCAGGCCAGTTGCCGGCGACCATTCTTGATCTCAACCGGATCGCCGATCTCGATTTCGTGCGGCACGAGGAGGACGCCGTCGTGTGCGGCGCCCGCGCGACCTGGGCGACGCTGGCCAGCGAGCTGCGCGACGCGGCGCCCGAGTTCGCCGCCGTGTTGGATCGGTTTGGCGGGCCGCAGATTCGCGCCGTCGGCACCATCGCCGGCAACATCGCCAACGGCTCGCCCATCGCCGATTCGCTGCCTTTCCTGTTCATCACTGAGGCCGCGATCGAAGCGACCAGCCGCGACGGCGTTCGCTGGATTCCCATCGGCGAGTTCTATCACGGATACAAGCAACTTGAGCTGCGTCCCGGCGAGCTGATCACCGCCGTGCGGATCCCGCTGCCGCCGGCGGACGATTTGCTGAAACTGTACAAGGTTTCGCGGCGGCGCGACCTGGACATTTCGGGCTTCACCGCGGGGATTCGCCTGCGACTTGCCGGCGAGACAATTCAATCCGCCTGGATTGCCCTGGGCGGCGTGGGGCCAACGGTCGTGCGCGCCGCCAAGGCCGAGGCGTTCCTGCAAGGCCGCGAACTGAGCGAGGACGCGTTCCGCGCGGCGGGCGAGATCGCCGTGGGCGAAGTGACGCCGATCAGCGACGTGCGCGGCTCGGCTGAGTATCGCCGGCAGTTGGTGCGGAATGTGTTCCTGAAGTTCTTTCATCAAACCGACCAACAGCCGCAGATTGCGTAATTATTGAACCACGACGACACAACGAGCACGACGACGACGTTAAGAGGCTCTGCTGCCAGGGCCCGCCTGCAACTCGCCCTCCGCATCGCCCTCTTTAAGAACTGCATCGAAAACCGCGCGAACCGAGCCCCTCGACGCCCGGCCGATGTGCCCGTCGTGTCGTCGTAGTTCCATCCTTCCCAGAAGCCCATGAGCAACGTAAAGTCCAATCTGCCGCACGACAGCGCCGTCGGGCACGTGACCGGGCGGGCGCTCTATCTCGACGACGTGCGCGAGATGGCGGGCGAACTGCACGTCGGCTTTGCGGGCAGTCCGGTGGCCGCGGGGAAGCTGCTGACGGTCGACGTCGACGCGGCGCTTGCCGTACCGGGCGTGGTCGCGTGCTACTCGGCGGCCGACATACCGGGGCACAACCTGTTCGGTTTGCTGACGGTCGACGAAGCCTTTCTGGCCGCGGACGAATTGCAGTACGTCGGCCAACCCGTGGTCGTCATCGCCGCAGAGACGCCCGCCGCGCTCGCCGCAGCGAAACGCGCCGTACGCATCGAGTACGAAGCCGTGGAGCCGATGCTCGAGCTGGAAGACTCGATCCGCCAGGAGCGTTTTCTCACCGACGTCCGCCGCATCGCGCGGGGCGACGTCGAGGCGGGCCTGGCGGCCGCGCCCCATCGACTGACGGGGACCTTCCGTTCGGGCGGACAGGAGCAGTTCTACCTGGAGTCGCAAGCAGCCATTGCCTATCCCGACGAGGAAGGCCGGATGGTCGTCCACTCGTCGACGCAGAACCCCACCGAGATTCAGGGCGTCGTCGCCGAGATGTTGGGCGTCGGCCAGCACGAAGTGGTGGCGATCTGCAAGCGGATGGGCGGCGCGTTTGGCGGCAAGGAAACGCAGGCGGCGATCCCCGCCATGATGGTCGCCCTGGTCGCGCATCACACCGGCCGGCCCGCGCGGGTGATCTACGACAAAGACACCGACATGTGCTCGACCGGCAAGCGGCACGAGTACGTCACCCGCTGGGAGGCAGGCTTCGACGACGACGGCAACCTGCACGCGATACGTTTTCAGTTCTTCTCCAACGGCGGCGCGGCGATGGACCTGTCGCTGCCGGTGCTGGAACGTACGCTGCTGCACGCCGACAATTGCTATTACATTCCCCACGTCGAGTTGCTCGGCCGCGTTTGCTTCACCAACTTGCCGCCCAACACGGCCTTTCGCGGCTTCGGCGGCCCGCAGGCGATGGCGGCGATGGAGAACGTCCTGGAGTCGATCGCCCAACAACTGGGGATCGACGCCTACGAGGTGCGCAGCCGCAATCTCTACGGCGTGGGGACGCGCAACGTGACGCCCTACGGTCAGGTGGTCGATCGCAACCACCTGCCGGAGATCTTTGCGACGCTGGCCGAGTCGAGCAACTATGCGCAGCGCCGCGAAGAGATCGCCGCTCACAACGCCGCGTCGCGACTGACCGTACGCGGGTTGGCGATGACGGGCGTGAAGTTTGGCATCTCCTTCACCGCCAAGTTTCTCAACCAGGGCAACGCGCTGGTCAACGTGTATACCGACGGCACCGTGCAGGTGAGCACCGGCGGCACGGAGATGGGTCAGGGACTCAACACGAAGATTCAGCAGATCGTGGCCGAGGAGTTCGGCATCGCGCCGTCGCGGGTGCGGCTGATGCCCACCTCGACCGAAAAGAACAACAATTGCTCGCCAACCGCCGCCTCGGCGAGCACCGACATCAACGGCGCCGCCGCGGTTCAGGCGTGCCAGCAAATCAAGTCGCGGCTGGCCGAGTTTGCCGCCGGCGTGTTCGCCGACAAGGCCGCCGGGCTGCCGCCGTCGCCAGAGCATGTGCAATTCGCGGGCGACGAGGCGTTCGACGTCCGGCGCACGGAGCACCGCATCGAGTTCGGCGAGTTGTGCGCCGCCGCTCGGCGCGAACGGGTCGATCTGGGCGCTCGCGGGTTCTTCGCCACCCCCGGCATCGACTTCAACCGCGACACGGGCCAGGGCAACCCCTTCTACTACTACACGCAAGGCGCTGCGGTAGTGGAAGCGGAGATCGACCGCTTCACCGGCGAATTGACGTTGCCGCGGGCCGACCTGCTGATGGACATCGGCCGGCCGATCAACTACGGCATCGACCGCGGGCAGATTCTCGGCGGGTTCGTGCAGGGGCTCGGCTGGGCGACGGCCGAGTGCCTGGTGTACGACGACGCTGGCAACCTGCTGTCGCACTCGCCGACGACCTACAAGATCCCCGCGGTCACCGACGTGCCGCGCACGCTCAAGCTGTCGCTGCTGGACAACGACGACAACGTTCACAACATTCGCCGCAGCAAGGCCGTGGGCGAGCCGCCGCTGATGATGGGCATCGCGGCCTGGGCGGCGGTCAAGAACGCCCTGAGCTACGTCGCCCCCGCCTCCGCTGCGGCGCTCACGCTGCCCGCCACGGGCGAAGAGATCCTCCGCTGCCTATCGCTCGCGCCGCAGCGCAAGCCGCCCGTCGCAGTCCCCGTCTCGAAATAGCCCAGCAGCCGGAGGGCTACGCCGCTGCGGTGTCTTCCATAACGATCGTCGCCGTCGCCGCACTGTTTTCTTGGATCCTGCATCCGTCCTCGGCGGCCCGCGTAGCGGCCCGGCTGCGGTCACTTGCTCCGATTGTGTGCGTGCTGTTGAATTTCGCTGCGTTCTCCGCCACACTCGCACGATCATGTCGACCGCCACATTTCTCAACGCCCTGTCCGACACCGACGCCCGCGCCGCGCTGACCGACTGCTGTGCGTCGACCGCGTGGGTTGAGGCGATGCTCTGCTGGCGGCCGTTTGTCGACGACGACGCCCTGGACGCCGTGGCGGCGAAATGCTGGCGACGACTCGGCGAAGAGGATTGGCTCGAAGCGTTTGCCGCGCACCCGATGATCGGCGACGTCGACTCGCTGCGGGCCAAGTACGCCTCCACGAAAGCCACGGCCACGGGCGAGCAGTCCGGCGTGTCCGGCGCCAGCGAAGCCACGCTCGCCGAACTCGCCCGGCTCAACCACCAGTATGCCCACCGCTTCGGCTTTATCTTCATCGTGTTCGCCACCGGCAAGGGCGCCGACGAAATGCTGGCGCTGCTCAAGGAGCGGCTCGACAACCCGCGCGATGCGGAGCTGCACAACGCCGCCGAAGAGCAACTGAAGATCACGCAACTGCGGCTGCGCAAACTCGCTAGCGCGCCCGCCGCCAACTCGAACAATCCGGTCGCTGTCATGAGCCCGCTCACAACGCACGTTCTCAACACGCACCTGGGTCAACCGGCCGCGGGGGTCGCCATCACGTTGGAGTTGGCCGAGCCGTTCGCCGCCGGCGAGTGGCGGGAGCTCGCCCACGGCGTCACCAACCACGACGGCCGCATCCCCGACCTGCTGCCGCCGGACTCGCTGGTGAAGGGTCGCTATCGCATGACCTTCGCCACCGGCGCGTACTTCGCCGCGCAGGGCGTCGACCACTTCTATCCGCAGGTCACGGTGGAGTTCGAGATCGATCACCCCGGCGAGCACTACCACGTGCCGCTGCTGCTGTCGCCGTTTGGGTACAGCACGTATCGCGGCAGTTGATAGTGCGCCGTCCGTCGCAACTTACGCGCTCAGGCAACCAACGCTCCACCCCACGACAGCCGCGACCAAACTTGGTCGCCGGCGGCGCACCGCCAGACTCGCACCCCAGCAGCAATCAACTCGCAAACTCGCCGGCGAGGCAGTCGCCTCGCGGCTATCATCTCACCTCATCGCCCGCCGACGCGAATTGCCGCCCCCGCACAACTCGCGGCGACAGTTTTGCAACTTCACTCGGCGCCCCAAAACGCGTTTTTCGGAGCAAAACTCCGCGCCGCGGCGCGGGCGAATTATCCCCATCCACTTGCCTGCCAATGACTTACGCGATCCGTCGCCCAATCGCGGGCCGTCTTTTTGCAGACAAAACTCACGGGGTGCGAACAAAACGCGTCGCCTCCGCTAGTGCTTTCTCTCGCCCCTCGCCCGACCGACCGTGAAGCGGCTTCGCACACGCACAGGGGTGGCTGGGGACGCAGCGCAGCGGAGCCCCCAGGGCGCGACACGGGCGCATACTTCGCTGGGGGCTCCCGTTGGTCGTCCCCAGCCACTCCTTCGGTGAGTTCCGCGGCGAATAACTTATCGGCGACCTGGCGCCACATGGGGGGGGCGGTTGCAGCCTCCTCGTGCGGATCCAGCCACTGGCGCTGACAACGCATTCGCTCGCCGAGCGTTCGCAGCGTCTCGGCCGAGCGGCCAAACAGGTCGGGACGCGCCGCGGCCGTGGCGTCGACGGTCGCCGCGTCGATGGTCAGCGAAATGCACGTCTCGCGCGCTGCCGCGGCCAATCGCTGCAGGATGTCGTATTGAGCGGCGGTGAAGTCGTTGAACCCGTCGACCACCACCAGGTCGATGCCGGCGAGCAACTCGGGGGCGCGCTTCACCGCGTCCCGGGCGGCCCAAAACAGCCCCTCGGCGTCGAACGCCCGCGCTTTGGCCAGCAGCCGCTGATACGCCCCGTAGATCGCCGCCAGCTCGCGCTCGCGCTGCTGCCGCGCGGATTTCTGCAGTGCCTCGGCCCAGGCGTCGCGACGTTTGGCGTCGGCAATGAAGACGCCTGCCTGGGCGACGAAACCCGGCGTCTCGGCCACACGGGCGAAGTGCCGCAGTTGGCCCGCGGCGCGCAGCTCGGCAATGGCGTGCTCGAGCAGTCGTCGCGACTCGCCGGGGGCCAGCGCCCTGGCCGGAACCCGGCCCGCCACCAGCAGCTGTTGAGCAAAGCCGGCGAACGTGCCCACGCCTGGCTCCAGCCGACTGCCGACCGCCAGCGCATCGCGCACTTCGGCCACCGCCGTCGAATTAGGGGCCAACCAGACGCACCGCCCTCGGCCGGCGACGTCCAACAGGGTGCTGTAACGGTTCAGCAGCGACCGGGTCTTACCCGCCCGGCTGGGGCCCAGCACCAATGTGGCTCGCGGCGTCACGCTGACGGAATCCTTTCCCCGGGGGGCACGGGTTGAACTACGGGATTCGGCGCACAGCAAATTGGGCGCCGTTGGCGGCAGCCGTATTTCTCGACGATGAGGATTATCTGGCGGGGCGGCGGTTGGAGCCGCCGCGCGGGGGCCCCGATCTTTCGCCGCCGGTCGCACTCCGCCCGCCCCGCCCATTTGACAGCATCGCCCTAAACTCCTTACACTACACGATAACGGACGCCCGCGCTGCGCGGGAAGAGGACCTGAGGCAATCTTCTCTGGCGGTGCATTTCGCGTTGCTGATCGTCAATCGGGCGATCGTTGCGCGACCGTTGTGCCGCGGTCCAGATTGGGCGTTTGTTGCGACGAAGTCATGGGTGTCTGGCGTTTTCACTTCAGAGGTCGCCGCGACGCACCAGGCTGCCCCCACGTCGGTTTTTTCCGGTTGCGTATTCGTTATTCCCGCTGCCGGACGTTTTTTTCCGTTTCATTTTTCTCTTTCTCTCGGAGGTTCCCCATGGAACGTCAAACAAGGGCGCGAGGTTTTACCCTCGTGGAGCTGCTGGTGGTGATCGCCATCATCGGCGTGCTGGTGGCGCTGCTGTTACCGGCGATTCAGGCCGCGCGCGAAGCAGCCCGGCGCAATTCATGCCTGAACAACATCAAGAACATCGGGCTTGCGCTGCACAACTACGCCGATCGCGCCGGGTCGTTCCCGCTGGCTTCGACGGTGCCGCTGCTCACGACGGGGCAACCGCAGATCACTGCCAACAGCGATATTACGGGGAACAACCCCTCGACGAATTGGCAGCTGGGCGATGGCTACAGCTGGTTGTTCCAGATCCTCCCCGAAATGGAAGGCGCCCCGCTGTACAACCAGGTGCGGAATCTCCAGACGCCGACCAGTTCCCAGCAACTTAAGGTGGGGCCGTTCAAACCCAATCTTACGTTCCCAACAGGCGGTACTTTCACGACGAGTAACAACGGCGTTTATCAGCAGAAGATCGAAGCCTTTGTGTGCCCCAGCTATCCCGGGGCGGAAGAGGTCAAGACTAATGTTTACGGCACGGGAGCCAACAAGCCGGCGGTGGGCAACTACGTCGCTGTTCCATCGACCCATTACAATCAGGACGGCACCGGCGCCGCCAAGGATACCGGTGGCACAAACTACTCGCTGTACGACAGCTTTTCCGGCGCCAACAAGCCCAAGGCCCAGGCCGGCAACGGCGTGATCGTGTTCGGCCAATTGCCGACCGGAACCTCCACGCAGCAGGCCGCCAAACGGTCGCTCAAGGGAACCGGTTTTCAGTCGATGCGCGACGGCACCTCGTCGACCATCATGTTCGCCGAATCCCAAGAGCAATCGGTTGCTTCCTGGATGAGCGGGCTGAGCTCCTACGTGGTTGCCGTCAATCCGGGCAACGGAGTGCAAGTGCAAAAGATCGTACCGACGAACTCGACGGGCCAGCCCGCGCGGTTGACGTTTAACGGAGCGTCCGCCGGCACGAATGGTGCACCATTGCTGGCGCTGAACCAAGGCCTGCAGGCCAAGCAGAACGGCGGCGACAATGCTGCGGCGCAGTACGTCTACATGACCAAGACCGAATTTCCGCACGAAAACACTGTGGCGCGCGTGTTCGGTCCCAGCAGCCAGCATCCTGGCGTGGTGCAGCACAGCTTTGGCGACGCCCACGGCAAGTCGATTTCGCAGGACATCGACCCCGACACTTACCTGTGGCTCGTCACGCGGGCCGGCAGCGAAGTGGTCACGGTGCCGTAGCAGCGAGGCTTCCTTCGACTGCTGATTGGCTAGAAACGACGACCGCCGCGGAGCCGCCAAGCTCCGCGGCGGTTTTTTTGTGGGAGAATGCCCCCAAGGCAGTGACGCCGCCGCCCCCCATCTTCCCCCGCCGCCACAGTCGCCCCAGCCCCCAGCGCAAGCTGGGGGATAGCGAGGCGCAAATCTGCGGTTGTGAAATCTCAGAAACCCCCGCCTCGCGGCGAGGGCTGGACATGCGTTCGTGACTTGCCGCGATGAGAGTTGTTTCCTCCCCCACTGAATCTAAATAAGGATGATGAGCACGCCGTGAACGAACTGCCTTGGGAAATCTCCTGTCAGGAGGTCCAGCGCCTGCGCGATGCGGCCGACGGCCAGCCGTGGCTGCTGCTGGACTGCCGCGAGCCGGACGAGCACGCTGTGGCCGCCGTCGAGGGCGCCGAGTTGATTCCCATGTCGGAGCTCGCCGACCGCGCAGGCGAGCTCACAGGCCGCGAGGATCAGCGCGTGGTCGTGATGTGCCACGGGGGCGTGCGCAGCCTACGCGTAGCGCACTGGCTCCGCGCCCAAGGCTTCCCGCAGGCACAATCCATGGTGGGCGGCATCGACGCCTGGTCGCAGGAGATCGACCCCAGCGTGCCCCGGTACTGACCGGCGAGGACAAACTCCGAGATTGGCCCGAACGCGGCAGCGGATCGCTCCAGTTGTGATGATCCCCTTGCAAATTCGCCGCCGGTTTGCGATCCTGCCCACTCTTCACTCAGCCGGAGTGGCGGAATTGGCAGACGCGCATGGTTCAGGTCCATGTGCCCGTTA
>JAGQOU010000505.1 GCA_020427145.1 Planctomycetales bacterium
TCGAGCCGTTCGTCAGCACCAAAGATACGGGCGTTGGCTTGGGACTGGCAGTTTCGCGCCGGATCGTCCAATCTCATGGCGGATCGCTCACGGCGGCGAATTCGCCCGGCGGCGGCGCGGTGTTTCGCATCGCCTTGCCGCGGGGCGCCATTGGTCCCGCAACGCAGAAGGCAGTTTCGTGAATTCTCATCGCATTTGCGTGATCGACGATGAAGCGAGCGTCCGCTTCTCCCTGGCGAAGGCGCTGGGCGGGGGCGGCGTGCAGGTCGAAGGATACGACACCGCCGCGGCCGGGCTGGCCGCCATTCGGCAGGCGTCCCCCGACTTGGTCCTGCTGGACGTCCGCTTGCCGGACATGTCCGGGCTCGATGCGCTCAGTGCCATCCGCCAGATCAACCCGCGGCTGATGGTTGTCGTGATTACCGCCCACGGCACGACTGATACGGCCATCGAGGCAACCAAGCGCGGCGCGTACGACTACCTGCTCAAACCGTTCGAACTGACGACGCTGCGGTCGGTGGTCGCCCAGGCGATTGAAGCCGGCCAGCTCGCTCGCCGGCCGCTGCTCAACGCCAGCCCCAGCGCTCCCCCGACCACGCCGACCGATTGGATCGTCGGCCGTAGCGCCGCGATGCAGGAGGTCTTCAAGGCCATCGGGCGGGTGGCCGCGTCGGACGTCAACGTGCTGCTGCTCGGCGAAAGCGGCGCGGGCAAAGAACTGGCGGCGCGCGCGATCTTCCAGCACAGCGCTCGCGCCGACCGCCCGTTTATGGCAATCAACTGCGCCGCCATTCCGGAAACGCTGCTAGAGAGCGAGCTGTTCGGCCACGAACGAGGCGCCTTCACGGGCGCCGAACGGCAACGCATCGGGCGGTTCGAGCAAGCGAGCGGGGGAACGGTATTTTTGGACGAGATCGGCGACATGACGCCGGCCACGCAGGCCAAAGTCCTGCGCCTGTTGCAGGATCAGCGGTTCGAGCGCGTCGGCGGCAGCGAGACGATCCAGACGGACGTTCGCATCATCGCCGCGACCAATCAGAACCTGCCGGAATTGGTCGCGGCCGGTCGCTTTCGCCAGGACCTATTTTACCGCCTGAACACGTACACCATCGCAATGCCGCCGCTGCGGGCCCGCCGCGACGATCTGCCCGCGCTCGTCGAGTATTTCATCAATCAGCACGCCAAGGAAATCCTTCGCGACGTGAAGGGCGCCGCGCCGGAAACGCTCGCCGTGCTGAGCGACTACTCCTGGCCAGGCAACGTGCGGGAGCTGCAGGGCGTCGTGAAATCGGCCCTGGTCAACGCCACGTCCGACGTCATCACCCCCGACTGTCTGCCGGATGCGGTCCGGGCCGGCGACGCCGGCGGCCTCGATCGACTCCGCGACACGCGATTCGATCTGACCGGATTTGTCGCGCGACTCTTGCACCAGCACGAGGACGACGTTTACCGCAAGGTGTTGTTGGCGGTGGATCGAATCTTGCTCGACGAGGCCCTGCACGCCGCCGACGGCAATCAGGTCGAAGCGAGCCGCTTGTTAGGCATCTCGCGGACGACGCTACGGGCAAAATTGCAGTTGCTCGCCGAGGGCGGCCGACAGGCACCTGTCGCCAGTTCAGAAACTGAACAGCGTGTCCAGTGACTGAACATATTTGCGCGATTGGATAGCGCGGGCCACGCGTACCTCCCGCGGCGCGGAACTTGCATCGCTTGCCGACGAACCCGTCTGTGGGTCATCGTCGAGCGTGTGGAGCCGCTATGGATGGGTTTGTTTGGGTCGGGTTTTTAGCGTTCGTGGCCATGATGTTGGCGCTCGATTTGGGCGTCTTCCATCGCCGCGACGTGGCGCCGACGATCCGCTCCGCGGCCGCCTGGTCAGCCGTGTGGATCGCCATGGCGGCGGCGTTCGCCGGCGTCGTTTATTGGCTTTATGAGCAGCACCCGCCCCGCCTCGCGTCCGCCTACGCGGCAGCCAGTGGCTCTCAGGCTGCGCTCGAATTCCTGACGGCTTACGTGCTGGAAAAGTCGTTGTCGGTTGACAACATTTTTGTCATTGCACTGATCTTCTCGTACTTCAACATCCCCGCCGCACGCCAGCATCGCGTCCTGTTCTGGGGCATTCTGGGCGCAGTCGCGCTGCGGGCCGCCATGATTTTTGGCGGCGTGGCGCTCCTCGAACGATTTGCATGGCTGGAGTACGTGTTCGGCGGACTGCTGATCGTCTCCGCCGTGAAACTCGCCGTTTCGCGCGATGACGAGTTCGATCCAGACCACAATCCCATCGTGCGCCTCGTGAAGCGGTTGCTCCCGGTTTCGACCGACGGTGTAAACGGGGAATTCTTGACGCGGACGGTCGACGGACTCGCCGCCACGCCGCTCTTGCTGGCGCTGGTCGTCGTCGAAACCACCGATGTCGTTTTCGCCGTCGATTCCATTCCTGCCGTGTTCGGCGTCACGCGGGATCCGTTTCTCGTTTTCACGTCCAACATCTTTGCGATTCTCGGACTGCGCTCGCTCTATTTCGTGCTGGCGGGAATGTTGGATCGCTTCCGTTATCTCCAGGCGAGTCTCGTCGTCATCCTGGGCTTTGTCGGCGTCAAGATGCTCGCCGCCCACGTGTTTCCGATTCCGAATTCGGCGTCTTTGGGCGTCATCGGCGCCGTTCTCGCAGCTGGCATGCTGAGTTCCTTGTATGTCGATCGACGCGTCCAGCGCGATCGCCTGCCGCCGCCGACCGCGGAGTCGCCGGCAGGCAGCACGCCGATTGCGGCAAGGTTCGCGAAGCAGGTGGTCATTGCCTTGCTGGGAGGCGCCACGCTGATCGTGGGCGCCCTGCTCATTCCGCTCCCCGGGCCCGGTTCGCTGATCCTGGCCTGCGGCCTCGCGATTTTAGGCGTCGAGTTCGTTTGGGCCCGGGATTGGCTGCAACGCCTGCGAAGATTTGGTCGTTCCCTGGCGGGCAAGCAAAACGAGCCCTCGCCGCCCGAGGGCATGTAGTTGGCTGCGACGCATCCCCGGCCCGTTGCCGAAATCTGCTGTTCTATGCACGACATACTTGCGGTTGCATCACGCGCTTCGACGTCGCTGCCCTCGCGAGGCGACCTGATGCTATTTGTCTTGCAGGGGATGACCGTCGTCGTCGTGTCGCTTGGGCTTCTCGCGGCGTGTTGTCGCCTGATCAGTTTTGTGTTCGCGATTGTGTCAGGCGATGGCAGTCGTAAAGTGACGGTGCATCGCGAGGAAGACGATCAGCCCGAAGAGATCGTGGCGGTTATTGCTGCAGCGGTGGCCGCAACGATCGACGCGCCGCACCGGATCGTTCACGCTCGGATTCAGGGCCAGAGCGACCTCGCCTGGTCGCTTGAGGGGCGCATGCAGCATCACACTTCGCATACGACCAAGACTTTGCACCCAACCGGCCGATGACAGCAAGCGGGATGCGTCGCGGCAGTAATTTGCAGCCATGTTTCATACCCTTTTTGAATCCACCGCCTTCGACCAGGTCACTTGGCCGATGGTCGTCATGTGGTTGGTTGCGGCCGTCTTGACCTACCTCGCCACCGCGAGGGAGTTCGAGCCGATGTTGCTGTTGCCCATTGCGTTTGGCGCATTGCTGGCGAACCTGCCCACGATTGGCGTTCTCAACGAGCCGCATGACGGTGAACCCGGCGGACTCTACTACTACCTTTCCAAGGGAATTCAGTGGGAGATCTTCCCGCCGCTGATCTTTCTCGGCGTCGGCGCCCTCACTGATTTTGGACCATTGATTGCCAATCCCCGGACGCTTCTGTTGGGCGCGGCAGCGCAGGGAGGCGTCTTCGTGACGTTTCTGGCGGCTCACGAGTTGGGCTTCACCTTGGAGGAGTCGGCGGCCATCGGCATCATCGGCGGGGCCGACGGGCCGACGTCGATCTTCATCGCCAACAAGCTGGCGCCGCAGCTCGTGGGACCGATCGCCGTGGCCGCCTATTCCTACATGGCTCTGGTCCCGCTGATCCAGCCGCCCATCATGCGGATTTTGACCACCAGTCGCGAGCGGCGCATCCGCATGGGTTCAGTGCGAAAAGTCAGCCGCCGCGAACGCCTCGTCTTTGCGTTCGTCACGCTTGTTATGTGCGTCCTGATTGTGCCCTCGGCGTCGGCGCTCGTCAGCATGTTGATGCTTGGGAACATTCTGCGCGAGAGCCGCGTCGTGGAGCGCCTGGCGAGCGCGGCGCAGAACGAACTGATCAATCTGGTGACGATCTTTCTCGGCAGC
Organism: Planctomycetales bacterium; assembly: GCA_020427145.1. Taxonomy (GTDB): domain Bacteria; phylum Planctomycetota; class Planctomycetia; order Pirellulales; family Lacipirellulaceae. The sequence continues at coordinate 4,259 of JAGQOU010000505.1, forward strand.
AGCGTCGGGATCACCATGAACAGCGACACATTCCTGCGGCCCGCCACGCTGAAGATCCTTGGCATGGGCGTCATCGCGTTTGCCGTTTCTACAGCGTGCGGCGTGCTCATTGCGAAACTCATGAACTTGATCGCCCCGGGCCGACCCATTAATCCCCTGATTGGCTCCGCCGGCGTGTCGGCCGTGCCCATGGCCGCCCGCGTTTCGCAAGTCGAAGGCCAAAAGGCCGATCCGCAGAACTTTCTGCTGATGCATGCCATGGGGCCGAACGTCGCTGGGGTCATCGGCACGGCGGTGGTTGCCGGCTACTTTATCGCTCGCCTTAGCGCCCATTGAGGCCAGGCGCGTCCACATTCAAACGCTCAACACGGTTCGCGATACGCTACGAAAGCGAGTCACGTCACGCGCCCTTTCTACCAATGCCTCCGAGCGATCCGTGTGCAAATGCTGCACACTGAGAACGAGGATTGGACACGACGCTTGGACATGCCAGCCGGGTTACGAGCATTTCGCGGGCGATTGCCGCCATACATGGCTCGGCACGCAAAGTGCTTCCCGTTTGGTGGAAGCGCGGCTGTCACAAAGAGCGAGCGCGCCAGCGCAACAGCCACGGGACGATTCACCACGATCGAAGGAGTCAAGAACGATGGGCGATGCAAAAAAGCCAGCCGGTAAACCGACGGCGAATACAGGGAAGCCTCCCCAGAAGCCTGCGCAAAAGCCTGGCGACAAGAAGTAGCTGTTTCAATTCTTTGAGCGCAGACATTTCACCTCTTGCCGTTGAGACTGTGCTTCTGGCGTGAACCCAGGCCCCGCCGTTACCTGCGTCCTTCAGAACACCCACGATGCGACAAGGATGAATTTTGCATCCGCTGGCTGAGTGGTCAGCACACTGAGGAAGGGCGCCAACCGGTAGCGGCGGGGCAACGTCAGAACCGCCAAAACTGGTCTTCCCCCCTCAAACTGAGCC
>JAGQOU010000029.1 GCA_020427145.1 Planctomycetales bacterium
TCACCGGCGGCGTGAACGTCAACCTGCTCTCCAACCTGATCATTCGTCCGGAATACCGGTACGACTGGTCGCCCGGCGGAGACATTGACCAGAGCGTCTTCGGCATGGACATGATCCTGTCCTACTAAGCAGGACAAATCAAAGAGCCGCGCGCCCCCTCGCGTGGGCTCAATCGCACACCCCCTCGCAGCCGGGGCCCGCGCCACAGGCGCGGTGCCGGCTGATATTCTTAGGCGTGCCGAAGGAGCGGCCCTTCTGTATGCGCTCGCGCGCGACAATGCCACTCAGGAAGTTTGCGTGATCTTTGCGCGGCGAACCTCGCCTGATTAGCGAGGCAGGCCCGAGTTTCGACCGCAACTGGCCATTGCCACGTCCGGGCCGGTAGCAACGCGGCGGTCGGCAGCTTATTATGGCACCCAACCTGCGGCCGTTCGGCCGCACCGACGGACCGCTGGTGTCCGGCGAGCTTCTCGTTTTGCGGCGGCCAACTCAAGGAAACTCGGCATGGGCCTTATCGACATTCTCGTGTTCGTCTCCTTTATCGTGTCGGTCATTTCGATCGGCCTGATCAAGAGCCGCGGCGAAGAGACCCACAGCGAGCATGGCGCCCAGGACTATTTTCTCGCCGGCCGCGGGCTCACCTGGTGGCTGGTGGGGTTCTCGCTGATCGCCGCCAACATCTCCACGGAGCAGTTCGTCGGCATGACCGGCAAGGCGGCCGACTGGCTCGGCATGGCCATCGCCAGCTACGAGTGGCTCGCCGCGTTCACGCTGGTGGTCGTTGCCTTCGTCTTCTTGCCCAAGTTCCTCAAGAGCGGCATCTACACGATCCCCGAATTTCTTGAGTACCGCTACAACAGCTTCGCCCGCACGTTCATGGCAATTGCCACGATGATCATCCTGGTCGGCGTGCCGACCGCTTCGGTGATCTACTCGGGCGCCAAAGTGATTAGCGTCTTCTTCCAGGGCTACGCCGTGATGGGGCTCGATCTGGGCAGCATCACGGTCGGCTGCTGGATCATCGGCCTCCTCTCGGCAGGGTACGTGTTTGCCGGCGGCCTGAAGGCTTGCGCGTGGGCCGACCTGATTCAGGGCGCCGCACTCGTGCTGGGCGGGGTGGTCGTGGCCTGGCTGGCGTTCGGCGCCCTGGCCAAAGCCGACCCCGAAGAGTTGATCAAGACGCGGCGCAATGAGCAGGTCACCGTTGAACAGCTGGAGTCCGCCGGCCCCGTCGATCGCTTCTACGCGCTCAACGAAGGCCCGCTGCCTGACGGCAAGCTGCACATGCGGCGGCCGCTCGATGACAAGGAAATCCCTTGGAGCGCGCTGGTCCTGGGGCTCTGGATTCCCAACTTCTTCTACTGGGGTCTCAATCAGTACATCACGCAACGGACGCTGGGGTCCAAGTCGCTGGCCGAGGGTCAGAAGGGCATTGTCTTCGCCGCGTTCCTGAAGTTGATCATCCCGTTCGTTGTGGTGATCCCCGGCATCCTGGCCTACAACCTGTATCAGGGCGATCTCCGCGGCGCTGCGATCAACAAGAACGCCAAGACAATGGCGACCTACGCGCCCGATTTGTACGAATCGCTTTCCAGCGTCCTGCAGCCGGATCCCGATGATCCGCGCAACGTCAACGAGCTCAAGTCAATCGCTTACCGCGAGGAGTTGGCGCGCGAACAAGACGGGAGCCAGGCGTTCCTGTTTAAGTTCACGGTCACGCTGGCCGAAGACCACACCGACGACGTGCGCAAGATCGTGGCCCACAATGCGTCGGCCACTGGCCAGGACGTGCCGGCCGATTCGCTCTCGGCAATCGAACTGTTCGCGTTCAACGAGAAGCTCCTTGATGCCGCCGAAAAGGACGACGACGGCGATTCGTCGGTGAAGACGCTCGTGTTGCGCGACTTTGACGCCGCGTTTCCGATTCTGCTGAAGAACCTGTTGCCCAAGGGCAACGGCCTGCAGGGCTTCGTGCTCGCCGCGATCTTCGGCGCAGTGGTGAGTTCGCTGGCGTCGATGCTGAACTCGGCGTCGACGATCGCCACGATGGACCTGTACGCCAAGATTCGCGGCGGCAAGGCGTCGCAAATTGAACTCGTGACTTTGGGACGCGTGTTCGTCGTGCTTTTTGTGCTGATCGCGATCCTGATCGCACCGGCTTTGGACGATCCCGCGTTTGACGGCATCTTCACCTTCATCCAAGAATTCCAGGGCTTTATCAGCCCCGGAGTGTTGGCGATCTTCCTGTTTGGGCTGCTTGTCCACAAAGCGCCCCGCGCCTGCGGCACGGTAGGCCTGATCCTGAGCCCGCTGCTGTACGGTTTGTTCAAATTCAGCCCGAAGATTCCCGTGTTGAAGAACATTCCAATTCTTGCCGTCGGCGAAAAGACAGTCGACAACGTGACGGTTGTGACCAAGGGGATTGCCGACTGGTCGTTCCTGGATCGCATGTCGCTCACGTTCCTCATTGTCCTGGCCGTGCTGACGGTGATGACGCTGATCCATCCGCTCAAGAAACCGGTCGACCTGCCGGTCAACGAGAAAATGGACGTCACCAGTTCGCCGGGGGCCAAGGCGTTTGCGGTGATCGTCGTGCTGGTGGCGATCGGGTTGTACGTGAAGTTCTGGTAGTGAACGAAACCGCCCGGTGCGGACAGTCGCCCTGCGCGCAGCGTTCAGCCCCTTGGTCATCGCCGGATAATTCCCAAAGAAGCGGCAAGCTTTCCCCGGCGGCGGCGAAGTCCACGTCGGAGGATTGCTGGCGTCGCCAAACTCACCCTGTTGGGAAGTCGCACTTTCCTTTTTTCGCCAGCGGTGCGAAACTATTTGAATGACGCGGGGTTGGGACTCCTGCGGGATCGTGTCGCGCGGAGCGGTTGCGATTCCCGCGCGGCAGGGGGTGCGGGGCACGACAATGTATCGAGTGCGCAGTTTCAGGCGTCTGAACCCAACTCAGCGGCGCCGTCGGGCGGCCGCCGGCTTCACACTGGTCGAGTTGCTGGTGGTGATCGCCATTATTGGCGTGCTCGTGGGACTGCTGCTGCCCGCGGTGCAAGCGGCGCGGCGTTCCGCGCGGCGAACGGAATGCACGAACAATTTGCGTCAGATCGGCTTGGCCATGACGCAGTACCTCGACCGCCAGGGCGAGCGGGGTAAGTTTCCCGAGGCGGCCAAGCTGCCGCGGACGCTCAATCCGAACAATTTGCCGTCGTTATTTGACGTGTTGGCGCCGTTTTGCGAGAGCAATCGCGAATTGTTCCACTGCTCGGCCGATTTCTACGAACCGCCTGACGGCGAGACGTCCGAGTACGAAACGTGGTTTGAGCGCGAAGGTCTCAGTTACGAATATCCGTCGATCGCGCTGGCAGGTCGCACGCGGCAGCAGTTGCTCGATTCGCCGTTGGCGTACGGCGGCAGCTCCACGATTTGGATCGTCTTCGACTACGGTTCATTTCACGGCTCGCCCGGCGACGAGGGGGCCCGCAACTTTGCCTACCTCGACGGACACGTCGACGCGGTGATCGTGCCCGACGATCGTTGATTCTCGGCTAAGAACGAACCGTTCAGAGGGAGGGAAGATGATCACTAATTCTCGGCTAAGATCCAGCCATTCAGACGGAGAGAAGATGATCGGATCTCGCAATGAGAAACTAATTCTGGCGGGTTGCGGAGTGATTGCACTGGCGGTGCTCGCTTGGGCCTATCTGCATTTCCGCACTGACGAGGAGCCCTTCGTCGCGGAAATCAAAGCGCTGGCTGAAGAGCCGCCGACGCCCGAGAACCGCGACGCGATGCGCGACGTCATGCGGCAACAATTTGACGGCAAGTCGGACGAAGAGCGCCGGCGAATGTTCGAGCAAATGGCGCCGGTGTTCATGCCAATCATGGCCCGGCGATTTGAAGTCGAATACGACAAGTTCATGGCGATGACGCCCGAGCAGCGGAGGCGGGAGCTCGATCGCCGGATCGACGCGATGGAAGCGGCCCGCAAGAATGGCGGCGGGCCTCCCGGCGCCGGCGCGGGCGGCGGCACGCCTCCTTCGGCCCAGCAAATGGACGAGTTCCGCAAAAAAATGCTCGACTGGACGACGCCCGATCAGCGGGCCAAGTTTGAAAGCGGCATGCAAATGATGAACCAGCGCCGCCAAGAACGCGGCCTCGAACCGATCGGACCTCCCGGATCGCGCCGATAGACGTTCGTCAGTCTTGCGGCCGCTGTGCGGGCGGTCGTGCGTAGGCGATGAGCGCTTCGACTGGCACCAAGGGGGCGAAGCTGCCGGAGCGAAAGCCCTGCAGGTCGACCGTGACATAGGTGAAGCCCAAGGCGAGCAACGCGCGCGTGATGTGGCTGCGCACCGTCTCGTCAAGCAGCCGCGGCAGCTCGTCCAGCGGCGCCTCCAGCCGGGCCAACTCGCGCTCGTGGCACCGTACGCGAACGGTCGAAAATCCCAGCTCGCGCAACAACCGCTCGGCGGCATCGATCCGTGCCAGCCGCTCCGGCGTGATCGACACGCCGTAGGCCACGCGGCTCGACAGGCAGGGCATGGCGGGCTTGTCCGCCACTTCCAACCGCCAATGTGCGGCGAGTCGGCGAACCGTCTGCTTGTCGATACCCATCTCCAGTAGCGGACTGGTCACCCCCTGGCGATCGGCAGCCGTCATGCCAGGGCGGAAGTCGCCCCGATCGTCGGCATTGGCGCCGTTGACGATGGCGCCCAGCCCCAACTCGTCGGCCAGCGGGCGCAATCGCGTGTACAGTTCCGATTTGCAGTGAAAACAGCGGTCAGCGGCATTGGCCAGATAGGCGTCGCTGGCAAATTCCTCGGTCGCGAGCGTGCGATGCACGATGCCAATGTCGGCGGCCACGCGCCGGGCGGCTTCCAATTCGCCTGCCGCAAGACTGGCGCTCACCCCGGTGACGGCAAGAGCGCGGTCGCCGAGCGCGAGGAAAGCCGCCTTCGCCACCACGGCACTATCCACGCCGCCGGAGTAGGCGACAAGGCATCCCGACAGCGAGCTGAAGCGAGCGACGAGTCGCTCGGCAACGGCGGCGACATCCGATTCGCTTTGCTCCGCGTGGGGCGCGGTCGACCCGGGGGACGGCGTCATGGAGTGGGACCTTGGGGAACCAAGCGGCAAAGCTCGCGGAACTCTCGTCCGCACGGTTCACCTTACGGCGATTGCGCCCCAAGGGCCAGGGGAGAGAGGATGGCGTCAAACGATCCGTTATCCCGTCGGTGCGTGCCCGTGGCTAGCGATCGGTGACGTCGCGCACCACCGGCTCCATCGACTTGGTATTGCGTTCGACGGCCAAGATGATGGTCCGTTGCTCGACGCCATCGGCCGAACTGGCCACGACGGGGATGACCTGGCGGCGATCCGGCATCGGCAGCCGGACGGCAAAGGTGCCGTCCTCGCGCAGCGGCACCGGTTCGCCCTGCATCGTCACGTGCGAGTGGCGCGACGCGGCGCCGTACACAATCACGTCGGCGTCGACGGCAAACTGCAACTTCTCGCCGCCGACGGCGGCTCCGTTGCCGTACCGCGTTTGCATCGGGCTGCCGAGCGGACGTTGTAGCCGCTCTTCCATCAGCTCGCGCAGCTCCCGGCTGACGCCGTGCGGCGAATAGCCGCCGCTCATGGCGAAGATGCGATCGGCATTCTCGGCGACGTCGGCCCAATTGCCGTCAATCGACTCGGTGCCATTGGCGGCCGGCGTGGAAACCGTGTTGCTGCGCGCGAGGCAGAAGAAACCGCCGTCCTCGGTGGCGTAGCCGATTTCCATGCGATACTGGGCCGGGGGATTTTGCACGTCGACATACCAGTTGCGCACCCCGCCGTGGATTTCGATGTCGCGCTCGATTTCGCCGGTGCCGTCGTCATTGAGCCGCAGCAAGCGCAGGATGGGCCGCGCTCCATGCCACCGTTGTCCCAGGGCCGCTTGAGCGCGGTCGATGCTGCGCTGGTTCAGTTCCCAGTACGCGTGCAACCAATACGGATCGCGCACCATCACGACGAGTCGGTCTTCGCCGTCGCCGTTCTCGACGGCGGCGGCAGCGCCGGCCAGATTCTTCGCTTGCGCCAGATGGACGCGGAGCTTGCCGATCTCGCGATCGCGCGCGATTTGGGCCTTGCTCTTGGTTTCGATTCGCGGCCGGTCGCCCCGTGCGGGACCCTCGCGGCGGGCGAGACTGCCCGAGCGATTCTGCGGTTGCGAACGGCGACGGGCGACACGCACCAGCGCGCGGATCAGTTCCTCTTTGCGCATCGAGTGCCAACCCGTGACGCCCCGGTCGCGAGCCATTTGGGCGAGATCTTTGGCCGTGTGGGCCCGCAGAGTAGCAGCCGTCATAGGTCGCGAGGCCTTGCGTTAGGGACGGAGTGGCGGCAGCGATGCACGAGAGTTCGTTCTCTCGGTGCGACCGCTGCTTCCGTCGTCCCTGACGGCTTCAAGTCGTTGATCGAGGCGCCGCGTCCGACCGACCCCGGTGCAGACACGCCTGCATGGCAATCAGTCGCTCGGCATACGCAGGTACGTCTCGCGTATACGTTCGTCGCGTCGCACGCATGGCAGTTGATTGGCGATCGCCACTGCGAGCGTTTGCTCGTTCCGATACCACCCATACTATACGCAAAACCGCAAATTAGCAATTCCCCGCCCGCAAATACGATTCGCAACTCCTTTCACCACAACACGTTACGATTCAACCTCCGTTTCTGCGCAATTCTTGAGCGGCAATTCTGCCAGCATGGGGCCGGAGGACGGTCCGCGGCGGTCTGCTAGCAGGATCGCGCAGGCAACCCGTCGCATTGCGCAAGACATTATCTGGCAAGTATTTATGGCTGAAAATCAGACTTTGTGAAAAAAAGCACGAATTCGCCGACCCGCCCGTTGACCGTCAATTTTTTCGGCACTAAATTGGTCCACCACAGGGCGTTACGGCTAACTGACCGACGTTTGTCTCGTTGCCGGGACGGTCGCCGCAAGCATTAACGCTTTGTAATGAAAGAGGTTACGGTTTCCACACGGTTGGCGTCGCACGAGCTGCGATCGGGACCATGGGGAGACGGTAGCACGACCTCAACGCTCCAGGAGCGTGTCCCGTGGACGAGCAAGGCGCCCGGGCGATCGCGACAGCCATGTCATGGGTGGCGCGAATTTTCGCTGTCGTGGCGCTCATGGCGTTGCCGGCCGTTGCAGGAAGTTACCTAGATCATCGTTGGGAAACTCGGTGGATGACTCCCACGGGCGCGGCGTTCGGTCTCGTGACCGGCGTCAGCTACCTGTTGGTCATCACTCGGACTCGGCCCAGCGACCCTCGGAATCGAGACGACTAGCGTCTGTCCGCTGAAGGTTCCGATGTCGCGCCGGTCAACTCAGAAATTCACCCGCCTCAACCTCGTCAACCGCGTTCTAGCCCCTTCGCAACTGGCAGTTCGCGACCGCTCATTCGCTGTGGCTCAAGTACTCAAGTCCATCGGCCTGTTAGGCGTTCTGTTGGCAACCGTCGCCGTCGCGACGGGAGCGTGGGCGTCGCGCGGCCCGGCTGGTCCGCTGGCCTACGCCGCCAGCTTTACCGCAGCGGGTTTGATCTGGACGGCTGGTTCGATTGCCCTGTTGATGACCGGGCTGCCGCGAACTGCCGCCGGGCGGACCAACGGGGCCATGCTGGCGATCTTGATTCGTACACTCGCGCCGCTGGCCGTGCTGGTCGCATTCACGCGGTCGGACAGCCCGTTGGCGGCCGCGGGAATCGCCGGCATGATCCTGGTGCATTACTTCGTCGGTCTCGTTGCTGAAACATTGTTGACCGTGCGGCTGATTCGCGCTGCCGCGCCCAACTGTCCGGATTCCTCCGTGGCCGCCACCGCCGCCAAGTCCCCCGCCTGACGCCTGCGTCGGCTCACCAGACGCACACCGGCCCCTCGCTATGTCCGACATTCTCCACATCAAAGACGCCTACTACTTCGAAATCCCGAAGGCGTGGGCTCCGTCGGAACGCGAAAGTCGCAACGACTTTCCGGACTACTACGTGCGGCTCGACCCGGACTACCAGGACTGGGAATCGCATCGCCTGTACGAGGGCCTCGCACGACTCAAAGACCTGCAAGACATTCCTGCCGAAGACGCGCTGATACAGGAGTATCACGCGTGGGGGCACGAGGCGGGCAACTTCGCCAAGCCGTTTGATCGCTTCCTCGAAGAGTCGGCCAGCCAGCAATGGTTTCAGCGGCAGCTCTTTCTGGGCAAGACCGGCGAAGCGATTAAGAAAGAGCTGATCGACGCGAAAGTCGCCGCCGCGAAGGCTGAGTTCGACTCGCCCGAAGACCGGCCAACGGCCCAGAAGAAAGCCGTCGCCGACGCCAGGGCCTCCGCCAACGCCGACTGGGCCGAGCTGAAAGACGACGCCGAGGCCCGCCGCGCGGAATGGCAGAATGTGAAGCACTCGGCCGACGACGTGGCCTTATACAAGCAAGAGACTCCGCCCTGGTCGGCGGAAAAGATCGCCGAATACAACGAACAACTCAGCGGCAAGCTGCTGATCCCGCAGCCGTTCGGCACGCTCAAGAACAACTACGAACCGGAATCCGGCTTCTGCATTTCGAAGTTCATGATTCTGGAGCTATTGGTGGCCGTCGTCCTGGTGGTCCTGTTCCGCAAGCTGGCGGCTCGTTCGCAGGCCGCCGTGGTCGTACGCGGCAAGCTGTGGAATATGTTCGAGGCGTTCTTGCTGTTCATCCGCGACGGCATCGCCAAGCCGGCGATCGGCGGGCACGACGCCGACCGATTCGTGCCGCTACTATGGACGATTTTTATGTTCGTGCTGTTCTGCAACCTGCTGGGGATGATTCCCTGGCTGGGAGCGCCCACGAGCAGCTTTAGCGTCACGCTCGCCCTGGCGATGGTCACGTTTGCCACCGTGGTGATTGCCGGCTCGAAGCGGTTCGGCATCATCGGGTTCTGGAAAAATCAGGTCCCCAGCATGGGCTTGCCCTTGCCGTTGGCGGTGATCATCGTGCCGATGCTGTTCCTGATCGAAGTGCTCGGGCTGTTTATCAAGCATGCCGTGCTTGGCTTCCGGTTGCTGGCGAACATGGTGGCCGGGCACATGGTGCTGCTGGCGATCATGGGTCTGGCGATCGCCGCGGCCAATAGCAACATCTTTTACGGCGTCGCCGCCGCGTCGGTCATCGGCTCGGCGTTGATTAGTTGTCTGGAATTGTTCGTGGCCTTTTTGCAGGCCTACGTTTTTACATTTTTGTCCGCCCTGTTCATCGGGGCCGCGGTGCATCACCACTAACCGCGGTCGCTTGTTTTCAGGGACCTTCCCACTGAGGAGTTGTTGACGTGAATCAGTTTGCCAAGATTTTTGCGTTGAGTTTGGCGGTGATCGTCGTAATGGCCGCACCGGCCGCGGCCGCCGATGGTTCGGCGATCAGCTTTTCCGGCGCCTTTGGCGCGGGCCTGACGACGATTGGCGCCGCCTACGGCATTGGCAAGCTCGCCAGCGCCGCCGTGGAGAGCATGGCCCGTCAGCCCGAGGTGGCCGGCACGATCCAGATTTCGATGATTATCGCCGCGGCCCTGATCGAAGGCTTCACGTTCT
>JAGQOU010000506.1 GCA_020427145.1 Planctomycetales bacterium
ATTTAGCCGCCGGTCATTGACCGGCGGCTAAATTGCTGCAACACCCAGCGAGCCGCCGGCCTACGGCCGGCGCAGCAGCCGATGGTTTCTTCCAGTCTCGGTAACCCGACGGTGCTCTACCGGATTGCCCTGCTGAGCGGCGCCGTGCCGCTCGTGGCAGGCCTGGGGATCCTCGGCGCTTTTGCCGCGACCGAGCGGACCTGGTGGATCGGCGCCGGCCTTTTCTGCTTGACCGTCGGAGCGGCGGCTTTTTTCGTCGGCGTCGGGGCCCTGATCGCGCGGCACGTCATACTGCGGCGCCGCGAACAAACGCGCTTCCCCTGGCTCCCTGCGGCGCTGCTGCTGGCCGCCTGGCCTGTCGCCGCACTGTGCGTGGCCGCGGGCGGCGCGTTGGCGACGCGGTACGTCGTCGTCGTGCAAAACAACTCGCCCGGCGCGCTACAGGACGTTCGATTGACAGGCGGCGGTTGCAACGGTCAGATTGGCCAGAATCCCCCCGGCGAGTTGCGCCGCATCTCGCTATGGTTTAGCAGCGACGATGAACTGCGTTTGCAGTTCCAGCGGAACGGCGAGTCACAAACGGTGCTGGTCGACGACTACGTCACCGGGAGCATGAGCGGCAAAGTGACCGCCGTCATCGAACAGGACGGGACGGTTGCCATGCGAAACAAATCCGCGCCCATCACCGACGACGGCAAGTAGTCGCGGCGGCGCTGGCCGTGGCGGGCGTGTTGCAGGCGGTCGTGCCCGCATTCCCTGACTAAACGGCGCCAAGATTGGGCGACCTGAAGGACGCCGCCTGTCGCCCCGCCGGGGCTTTCGCTTCCGGGCGACGGGGCAACCAGGTCCTGACGGCCCTGGCTACACAATGCCGCACCGCCGGTGCTCGCCTTTGCCCTGCGCTTCGACCCAGCGCGCCGCGCTCGTGGCGACACTTCCCGCCGCGCTGCTCAACTACTCCGCCTTCGCCAAATCCACCGCCACGATCTCCTTGTCGTTGCGGATGTACGCCGTGCGGTTGGCGTAGGCGGGGTGGCTCCACACGACGGCGCGGCCGAAGGCTTCGCCGGTGGGCTCCAGTGCGTGGAAGCGGCCCAACGGCTCGAACGCCTCGCGGGTCAGCCGGGCCATGAGCAGATCGCCCACTTCCGACATCAGCAGGTAGCGGTCGCTCGCGCCGATGCGCGTGACGAAGCAGGTGCCGTGATTCACCCGGCGGGTTTCATCGGGCCTGGTCGCTGCGAATGTCGACCACAGCCGCGAGCCGTCCTCGGCGTCGACCGCCACGAGCGATCCTTCGTTGCAGTCGGCGCCGTAAATCACCCCGTCGACCATCAGCGGCGTGCAGTTCGAGGCGAACACCGCCTCGTTGGCCTTGCCGCGCCACAGCGCTTCGGCGGTCGGCTCGTCGGCGCCCAGCTGCATCATCACCGCTTCGCTGCGAATCGCGCTGGCGTAGAGCCGGTCTCCCTCGCGCATCGGCCGGGCGATCGACATCTCATACGCCGGCTTCAGCGGCACGCGCCAATACTGCGTTCCGTCGGCGGGGTTCAGGCCGAAGACGCCCTCGGGGTTGAACACCAGCAGCTGCCGCACGCCGCCGGCGGTGATGATCGACGGCGGGCAGTAGCCGGCGGGGCCGTCGAGCGCCTTCCACACGACCTCGCCGGTGGTGCGATTCAGCGCGACGACGTTCTGCCCGTCGCCCCCGACCAGCACGTACAACAAATCGCCGTCGACCAGCGGGTGGCCCGAGAAGCCCCACAGCGGCACGTCGGCGCCGAAGTCGTCTTTGAAGCTCGCCTGCCACACGACCTCGCCGCTCTCAGCTCGCAAACAATACAGGTCGCCTTCGCTGCCGAGGGTGTACGCCAGCCCGTCGTGAACGGTGGGCGTGCAGCGCGGGCCGGCCGGATAGGAAATGCTGTAGGGGCAGTCGTACGAGTGTTGCCACAACTGGTCGCCGGTGTCGGCGTCGAGCGCGGTGACGCGCTCGCGGCCCTGCAGCTCGGCGCGCTGGCCGGGATTGTTGACCACATCGCCCTCTTCCCGCTCGTAGTCGAACACGAAGACGCGCCCCTCGGCCACAGCCGGACCGGCATAGCCGCCGGCAATCGGGGTGCGCCACTTCACGGGCAGTCCGTCGTCGGGGATCTGCTCGATGAGCCCGTCCTCGCGCAACACGTCGTCGCGCTGAGGTCCCATCCAGGCCGGCCAATCGTCGGCCCGCGTTGCGGCGGACGTCGCCAGGACAACAAGAAACGCAAGACACGCACTGCGGCAAGGAGTAATCACGACGGCTTCTCCGGGAGTGTGAGGCGCCAGGGGAGGCGCCTCGGGAAGACCAGTAGCGGCTAGCGTTAAGCTAACCCGCTAGGCGCGGCTGCTGTCAAGGTGCGCTCTGTCGTCTCGCTTGGCGTCAGTGTAAGCCAGCTCGGGTTTTGGCGTCGGAGCCGGCGGAATCTCCGCGTTGCGATCGCTGACCGCCGCCTCGCCGCGCAGGCCCGTTCCGCGAAACCTAGCGTCCGGTCCCGAAGTGAAATAGAGTGGTTGCAACCGGGAGGAATTCGACCCGACTGCGAGGCGACCATGCAAACGACTCTGTTGTGCGGTGGAATGACGGCCGTGATACTTGCCTCGGCGGCGTGCGTCGGGGCGGAGAACACGACTCGCTCTGGCGCGGCAAAGGCGGACGTTGTCCGCGCGGACGATCCCCAGACGCTTCCCGCGGAGGTCGACCTGCGGCCCGTGCTTGCGGAGTACGGTATGAAGCCGCGCAAACAAGGGCGCCGCAACACCTGCTCGGTGTTCACCACAACCGCCGTCATCGAGTTTGCCTTGGATCGTCAGGCGGAGCGCGGCGAGCCGCTCAGTCCGGAGTTTCTCAACTGGGCCTGCAACCAGGTGATCGACAACCGCACGAGCGACCGAGGGCAATTCTTCCACGATCTGCTCAGAGGGTTTGCGAAGTACGGCATTTGTGCGGAGCAAGACATGCCGTACGCCGACCGGTTTGATCCTGAGTTGAGCCCGTCGAGAGAAACGCAGGCCGCGGCGCGCGCAGCGATCGATCACCACGTGCAGATTCACTGGATACGACGATGGACGCGCGAGCAAGGACTTTCGACCGAGCAGTTTATCGAGATCAAGCGAGTCCTGGCCGCGGGCTGGCCGGTGGCGGCGGGCTCAGACCACAGCCGGCTGTTCGTCGGTTATCAGGACGATCCCGGCCAACCGGGCGGCGGGACGTTCGTCACCATGGACTCCGCGCTCGGCAAGTTCGCGTCCGTTTCGTATGAATTTGCCATAACTCGACTTGGCGACGCCTTTTGGGCGGAATCGCCGCCGCCCTCCACCAACGAGGAATAGAGTGTTCGCATTGAATCGAGTTCTGTTGATCGTCGTGTTTTCCATGCACGGCTGGTTGTGTTTCGGCCCGTCCGCCGGCGCCGCAGAGACGTTGCTGTACGTCGGCACGTACACCCGCGGCACCGACAGCGAAGGGATCTACGTGCTGCGCTTCGACGACGCCACCGGCGCCATGGAGAAGTTGTCGGTCGCCACGGGCGTCGAGAACCCGTCGTTTCTGGCGCTGCACCCCAGCGGGCGGTTGCTCTACTGCTGCGACGAAGTGGAAACGTATCAAGGCCAACCCTCGGGAGCGGTCAGCGGGTTCGCCATCGACGCGGACACGGGCGCGCTGACGCTGCTCAACCGCCAAGCGACCGGCGGCGCGAGCCCGTGCCACGTGTGCGTCGACAAGTCGGGCCGGCGCGTGCTCGCCGCCGCGTATTCCGGCGGGTCGGTCGCCGAGTTGCCGATTGCCATGGACGCTTCTCTGGGTCCAGCGGGCGTGCTGGGGCCGCCGGTGACGCTGCTGCAACACAGCGGCTCGAGCGTCGATCCGGCGCGCCAAACCTCGCCGCATCCCCACCAGGTCGTGCTGTCGCCCGAGGATCGGTTCGCGCTGGTCCCGGACTTGGGTCTCGACCAGATCGTGATTTATCGATTCAGCCCGCCGGAGAAGGGCCTCCGGCCGAGCGACGCGCGGCCTGCGAAATCGGCGCCCGGCGCTGGGCCGCGGCACTTGGCGTTCCATCCCAACGGGCGCTGCGCGTACGTCATCAACGAGTTGGACCTGACGATCGACCAGTTCGACTACGACGCGGCGGCGGGCGTGCTGACGAACCGGCGCACCACCGCGACGATGCCGGAGGGCGCCGACCGCGCGGGCGTCAGCGGGGCGGAGATCGCCGTTCATCCCGACGGCCGGACGCTGTACGCGTCGCTGCGCGGTCGCGACGAGATCGTGGTCTTCCGCCTCGACGCAGCGACCGGGGCGCCAACGCTGGTACAGCGGATGTCGACCGGCGGCCAAACGCCGCGCAACTTTGCACTGGACCCCAGCGGCAAATGGCTACTCGCCGCCAACCAGACCAGCGGATCGATCGTTGCGTTTCAAATCGGCGACGACGGCCAACTGCAGCCGACGGGCGAAACGATCGACGTGCCGTCGCCGGTGTGCTTAGTGTTTCGCGCGCCGTGAGATGACGCGCGCTCGTGCCGTAGCGCCGCGCGGGGGTGCGCTTCCACTGGGGGCTCCCGTTGGTCGTCCCCAGCCACCCCGCCGTGAACTACCACCTCCCTCACTACCCACTACCCGCTACTACTGCGTCACATACCGCCGCGCGGCTTGCCGCGCTTGGGCGTCGCCGGCCAGGTACAGCGCCGTCTCGGCGGCCGTGCGAGCCCATGTCTTGTGCTGCTTCACCCACAGCACCTTGGCCGTGCCGGTGGCGGTGCAGGTGACCCGCAGCGCGTCGCCGCGCCAGTTCTCCGGCACGATCAACCGCACGGTGAACTCGTGCATTCCCTCCAACGTGCTCTGCGGCGAGGGTCGCAATTTGAAGAATACGCCGTGCGCCTCGTCCACGGTGCCGGCGGCGATCACCGTTTGCTTGGGCGCCACGCGGCACTGCTTCTCGGTGATCACCTCGCGTTCGGTCAGCCCCGTGCTGGCCGTGGGCGTGATGTGGGCAATCACGCCCCCCACGGGCGTCGGCAGTTCTCCGCCCAGCGACATCCCCAGCGATTGCCCGCTCTCGGTGGTCTTGGTCCACTCGATGTTGTCGGCGTACTCGCTTTCCAACTTGGTCTGCGGCGAGAAGCTCAGCACCCGCAGGCGGCGGTCGGGGTCGGTCATTTCGACCCGCAGCTCTTCGATGCGGTTCGCGCTGCCCGAGATCAGGTTGACGCTCAGCCGCAGCGTACACTCGATCGCCTTTTCGCCGGCGTACAGCTCGGGAAACTCGGCGGGATCGAGTTCGCGGCACTCCGCGGTGCGGGCAAAGTCGAACGCGACCGCTGGGTCGTCGGCCACGGCAGGGGCGGCGCCGGTCGCGAGCAAAGTGAGTTGCAGAGTCAAGGCCGCGGTGCGGGCGGGAGAGATCATCCCGCGAAACAGAATCGCTGACATCGAACGGTTCCACCGATCATGACAGCGCGAGTCGCGCCTCCTGGGCGCTCGCCGCTGCAAGTTTGGGTGCGCGCCTCCTGCCGCGCACCGTCTTGATTTCGATCCTTCTGGAAGTTGATTACGCGAGCGGCGGCGGCGGCGTTCGCGCGGCGAGAACAATTTACGGTGCTAGCGGTGCGACAGGGCGTGGTTTCAGCGCTTTGTCAGCCGCAAGAATCACCCTCCCCCGGGGCGGCTGAGCTCAGATGGGGTGGCTGGGGACGACCAACGGGAGCCCCCAGCGGAGGCGCACCCCCGCGAGGCGCCCTGGCAGGAGAACTGTAGAGTCCTGATTTGAGCCGCCAAGCTCGC
>JAGQOU010000507.1 GCA_020427145.1 Planctomycetales bacterium
CGATCGGGTTGAAGTCGGGACTGTACGGCGGCAGGTGCAGCAGCTTCGCACCGACCGCCGCCAGGGCTTCGCGCACGCCGGCGCATTTGTGGCCGGAGAGATTGTCCATCACCACGACGTCCCCGGAGCGCAGCGCGGGGGCGAGCGTCTGACGGACGTACGCCAGAAACAACTGGCCGTTGATCGCGCCGTCGACGACCAACGGCGCCACTCGGCCGTCGCACCGCAGAGCGGCAATCAACGTCGTCGTTTTCCGATGCCCGTGCGGCGTCTTGTCGACCAAATGCGTTCCTTGCCGCGAGCGACCGCGCGGGCGGAGCATGTTGGTTTTCACCCGCGTTTCGTCGTGGGAACACCAGCCGGCGCGGATCGAGTCCCGCCTGCTGTACGCGCCACCAGGCCTGCGCTGCCGCCACGTCGGGCCGATCCTGCTCGGCCGCCTTCAAGACTTTTTTTTGAACGTCAGCTTGAGCTTCCGCAGCGCGACGCAGAGCGTCGTCACCGACAGCGTCGCAGCTAGCGCCGTCTGCAATTCTTTGAGCGTCAGGTCCGGCTGCGCGGCGACGAGCTGCTCGATCTGATCCCGATAAGGCGCCCACTTCGGCGTCCGGCGACGCGTTAACTTCGCAGCCGCCTTGCCCGTCTCGCGACGCTCTTGTTTGATCCGACGCACCCACGATTCGCTCACGCCGAACCGCAACGCCACGCCCCGCGTCCCCTCGCCCGCGTCGCACGCCGCCAACACCTCGCGGCGGAACTCCTTCGAATACGGAACCATCGCAAACCTCCTTGCCAAAGGGACGTTCGCTAGATTACCCCGCTTGCGAAATTGGCGCTAGAGCCTCGGCAAACGCGCTCTAGCGGGCCCGACTTTACGTTGCGGGATTTGCGCGAGTCGCGTCCGCCTCGCTTTCTTCCTTGTGATCGAATGATCTTCCGGCCTGTCCGCCTATCGCAAAAGCGGTTCAACCGGCTAGGCCGCTCCGACCTCCGATACGCGGTCCTGTCGCGGCGGGGCGGTCCATTCGACTCGGTCGAGGAATCATGTAGGCGCAGCTTCGCGGACCTATGCGCCGGATCTCCGGCGCAAAAGGCCCGGATCTGCGGCGCGGATCAAATTGCCTAGAGTCAGTGCAACGAAGTCCAACTGCACCTGACCCGCGGAATGAGTTATGCGCGATGGTCTGCTGAGCGAGCAGCGAATGTCGTTTGCCGAATTGGCGCGACACCAGAGTGTATCGACGCCGACCGTCTGGCGCTGGTCGAAGCGCGGGGTCCGCGGCGTCCAATTGGAATCGATCGCGATTGGCGGTCGCCGATACACGACGTGGGAGGCCTACGCGCGCTTCGTCGAACGGACCACGGCAGCGGCAACGGGCACGGCCCGAGTCGTGCCGTCGACATCGACGTCGCAAGCATCGCGGCGAAGAGCTGCGGCGATTGCGGCCGCCGAGGCTGAACTGCGCGACGCGGGCGTCTAGGTCGACGGCGATGAGAGCACGTATAGCAGAGGCGCGGCACTGCCATACGCTTCCTTCGATTTCCCCAGAAATGAGGAGAAATGAGTTGTGTCCGAGGACTACGATAACGAGCCTGAAAGAGTTGGCGAACCCGCTTACGAGACTTGGTTCATCGCCGACTTGCGCCCGTACGCGCGAAACAGCGAGCTCTTCGGCGACCTGCCGGAGGCGGATTTCGCTCAGCTCGTCGAAAGCATCCATGAGCACGGACTCGAAAGCCCGCCGGAGATCCTGCCGGATGGCACGATCCTCCGCGGCCATCAGCGCGTGCGCGCCTGCGAACAACTCGGGTACGAGGAAGTGGACTGTTGGGTCCGATACGACCTCGTCGACGCCGACGCGGAGGAACTGCTGCAGTTCGTCCTGCGCGACAACACTCGACGGCGGCAAATGACCCTGCTCGACCGCGTTCGGATCGCGCACGAACTCCTGCGGGCGCAAGGGTTGGGACTGCGCTCGCGCGTGCCGGAGTCAGAACGGGAGAGAATTGCCAAGAGCTTGGGAACCTCGACGCGTACTGTCACCCGGCTGCTCGCCGTCGCGCGCACGCCGATGGCGGTACAGCAGGCGGTCAACGCCGGTCAGCTGCCGATCGCCACCGCGGGCAAAATCGCGGGGCTTTCCAACGTGAGGCAGGCCGAGATCGCCAAGCAGATCGAAGACGGCGCCGCCGCCAAGGAGGTGGCCGCGAAGGCTCTTGTTGGCGGGTATCGCCGAGCGGCGCAACGCAGCGGCGCGTCAGCCGAGTCGACCCAATCGCCGCGCGACATACGGGCATCGCTGCAACGCTTGATCGACGAGATCCAACGTCTGTCGCCGCGTGCGTTCAAACCGCGGGTCAAGCTCCACCCCGGTGCGTTGCGCGAGGCCGCGGCCCAGCTCAACAAATTCCTGGGCGGCGAATGAAGCCAGCCGGACACGCAGTCCGGCGAATCGTGCCATATTGCTGACGTCACGAATATTCCACCAATTGCCGGGCCAAGCGAACGAATAGAATGAGATCGACATTGAACGACGCGCGAAGCATCTCGCCGGGGCACATCGTTTCGGTTGAGCACGCTTCATCGGTCCTGCTCAAGCAACTCGTCACCGTTGGCCACCGACCAGAGATCGATCACGCGGGAGCCGTCGTCATGTGCAGGTCCGCGCTCGATCTGACATGGTCGGACCGCGATGGCTTGACCGCGGCGGAATGTGACGAGGAAGATTTCGCCGGCCGGCCGACGCGGTACGTCCCGGCGGGCTTGTGGCCCTTGGTGGCTGACGTGTTGGCGGATTGCGGCTACACCGACGTTCCGCAGCTGGCTGCACCGGCTCCCTGGGCGGCGCCACGCCTTCGCAAGGAGTCGCTCGATTACGCCCTGCTCGATGCGGTGCGCCGACAACGCAGCGCATTGGTCGTGCACGGAACCGGCGTCAACCGCGCTCATCTCATCGCCCAGGTGCTGCACGCGTGGCCCGACGCCCGCGTGCTGATCGTGACGCAGTCGATGGACGAAGCGCACGACTTGCGCAGGCACTTGGCGCGGCAGACGCCAAGCCTGGGCCTATTTGTCTTCGGGCATCGCCAGGGCGACCCAGTCGTTCGTCGACAGTACGTCGCGACGACGATCGCCGGCGGCGGTTGCGGGATTGCCGAGCTGCACCGCCGGGATCTGGTGATTGCGCTGGAGCCGGTCTCGTTTGCGCAGCATAAGCTGACGCGTTACTTGCTCAAGGGCGCTGCCAGGAGCCGCCTCATCGGTTTTCTGCCGGAGGAGCGGTCGCTGACGCGCAGCGAGCGGGATTGGCTCACGGCGTGGTTTGGGGGCCAGTGGCTGTCGGCGCCGCAGCACGGCGTCGTGCGCCGGCCGCTCATGGTCGGCGTGCGCGACATGCGGACACGTGCGTCGCGGATACCGGACGACTCGACGGCGGCGACCCTGCGCCGCGACGTCTGGACGCGCCGCCCGCGACATCGTCACGTCGGCAATCTGGCGTGGCGGGTTGCGCAGCGTGGCGGGCGGGCCATGGCGAGCATGCTGCCCGTCGACGGGTTGGGCGCGGAGTCGCTGCGCGTGGGCGTGCTCGCGGCCAATCTGGAGCACGCCATGTCGCTTCGGCTGTGCCTCCCGGACTGGCCGCTGGTCGTGGGCGACGACGTCGATCGCCGAGGGCTCCCGCGCGCTGAGCGCGCCAAACTACGCCAAGCGACCGTTCAGCGGCTGCGCCCCGGGCGCGGCTACGTGATCACTCAGGCGGGCATGGATCGCGTCCAGTCCCTGGACGTGCTCATTCGCGCGGACGCGGGCGTTGGGTTGCTCCCGCTCGCGTGGACGGAGTGGGACGTCTGCGACAGTGCGTCGCTGGCGGCGCTGCGCCCCGCGGCGATCGTCGATCTCCGCGACCGCGGCCCTGGGTGCTGGTCGCGGCGGTGGCAGCAGCGTCTGCGGGCGTATTTGACGGCGGACTGGCGACTGCCAGGGGTGTACCCCAGACCGTGGGACCAGTTTTGCGCCGCCCAGGGCGAGGAGATGTCGACATGACGTACGACGCGCGACGATTCCCCACGACGGCCGAGCAAGCGTATCTCCGCCGCGCACACAGCCGTCGGCAGCGGCAAACCTCGGCGCCCCAACGCCTGCGAGTCAGTCAGGTATTGGGCAACGGCAATCTCTACGATTGGTTGCGGCAGATACAACTGCGCGACCGCGCCGCAGGACCTGAAGGCGTGCGCGTCCAAGACCTGACCCCGGGGGAGCTGCGCGCACTCGCTCGGGAGATCGACAGATCCGTCGCAGAAGGGACCTATCGCGTCGGCCCAATGCGGACCGTCCGCGTGCCGAAGTCGTCAGGCGGCCTTCGCACCTTGCAGATCTGCAATCTGGCCGACGCGGCGGTCGCCACGGCGCTGCTGGCTGCCGTGACGCCCCTGATCGAGCCCCAGTTTCTGCCGCTGTCCTACGGCTTTCGGCGGGGCCGAGATCGTCACGATATGTTGGCAGGCGTCGTCATCGACATCATGCGTCACGACACGCCGTTCGTGGTCGACGTCGATATTCGCGCAGCGTTCGACCATGTGCGCGTGGACCAAGCCCTGCACGCCCTGGGGACGTTGCTGCGGGCGGCGCCGGAATACGAGGTCGCGGCTGACGAGATTGCCCAGGTGGAGACCATGATCCGCCGCGTGGCGTTGGGAGGGCGCGACAAAGCAGCAATCGGTTTGCGGCAGGGCTGTCCGCTGTCGCCAATGCTGCTCAACGCTCTGCTGCATGAACATGTGGACTTGGCCTTGGCCCAGTCCGCCAATTCACCCGAGTCGCCGGCAACAGACTGGTATCGGTACGCCGATAACTTCGTCGCCGTGACCGGCAGTGACGTCGACGCCGAACAGGCGCTCGACGACGTGTGCGCACGGTTGTCTGACGTGGGCCTCCGCCCCCGAGCAGACGCCGCCGTACATGACATCGACGCTGGAGAACCCATCCCGATCCTAGGGGAGAAAATCCAACGCCGAGAGAAGAAGGTTGTCTACGCGGCGCATGAGGCAATGTGGGACAACCTGCGCGGGTCGCTCAATGACGCCTGGGACAGGCCCAACCCAAACGCTGCGGCAAGAGAAGCAGTGGTCGGCTGGGCGGCACAACGAGGCGGCAGAGCGACTCGAGTCTCATCCGCGAGGGTCAAGGAGATCCTGACGGAGAATGGTTTTCGAGAAGTCGCGGTCGAAGGGTTGTTGGGACAGACAGGGCAGCGCGCCCAGTCCCGGTGGCAGAACGCGTTGAGGAAAGCCAAGTCTCCGGCAGGGAAGCCCGCGGCGGATGATGACGGGGGCTCCGCCCCCTCCCGCGACCGGCTGTCGCCGCAGGCGCAGCCGAGGCCCGACGCCGAGGACATCGTTCCCCGGCGTCGGGCTCATTATTATCTCGGCCTTCGGGTCCAGCGGGCGATCGAAGCGCGGTTTCGCGCCAGCAGTCCCCCGCCGCTGGAGGTTTACACCGATGGCGCCGCGACGAGCAATCCGGGGCCTGCCGGCTACGCGTACGTCGTGATCGGCACGACGGAGCAGGATGAGCCGTATGACGTCGCGTATGCCGGTTTGCACCGGTCGACCAACAATCGCGCCGAATTGTGGGCGGTCATTGCCGCCCTCCGCGCGATTCCCGACTGGCGGGCGGTCGTCATCCACTCCGACAGCCGCTACGTCGTCGACAATCTGCGGGCAGGTCGCGTCGCCGAATGGCAGCGTCGACACTGGCGCACGAGCCGGAATCGACCCGTCCGCAACGCCGATCTATGGCAGTGGGTGCTGTCCCTGCTGGACGGTCGCGACGTCCAGTTCGCCTGGGTGCGAGGTCACGCTGGCCACCGTCACAATGACGACGCGGACCGGCTGGCCAATCGGGCGATCCATGAGGGCCCCAGCGGCATTGATGACGGGTACGAGCGCCCCAGGGAGACGCGCGAACAGGGGAACTGAGACGCCTGCTGCGCGGCCCCGCCACGTTCGACTGGCCCGCGCACTCACGGGCGAGCACGGACGTGTCAAAAAGCGGCCAGGAAGGCCTTGATGAGTTGCGTAGCGACTCCGTGACGACAGAGTTTCCACCTCGGGGGGAGCATGGCCAGGAATGACTTTTACGACGATCCGATGGACCGCGAAGATTTTTGTCGAAAATGCGGCGGCGCCGCGGTCGCCCAGATGGATCGCAACGCGTGCAGCTACTGTGAATCAAACTTTGAGGGCGGCTCAATCACTTATGAGTGCCCGCGGTGCGGTCGTCGCTGGCAGTTCGCCAGTCGCTTGCCGCGCAATTTGGAATCGGTTTGTCCGGACTGTTGCGACCGATCGATCGGGAACTGTCTGGATTGCGGTCGCGAGGCGACGCCTCAGACCTCGACGAACGCCGACGGCCAGATTCTTTGCGACGAATGCCTGCACCGACAGGTTGCGATCTGGTGCCCAGTCTGCGATCGTCGTCACCCTTACTCAGGCTATTTGAAGGCCGCATTCTGGGGCGACGACGCAGGCTTGCAGGCCGCCGCCCTAGTCACGCACTACCGGCATGAGCACCGCCTTTCCTACGACCGCGCTTGCAGCAACCCAAGTTACGCGGCGAAAATCCCGAATTACGACTACGAGACCGCCAAACAGACGACCAACAATCAAGCGAAACGTCAGCTCCTGCGGGCGATTCGTAAATTGGTCGCAACAGGGACTTACCCGCCGAACGCTCCGGCGAGTGCGATGGACCTCGTCGCGGGCTTTGGTCGGCTGGACTGGAATGAACCGAAGACGGACGAACTGATCGCTGCGACGTTAGCTCAGCTGAGCGGCGCGTAAGGCGCAGGCCTCGGCAATCAGGGGCAATGCGGCAGCCCTCCCTGGCTGGGCGCGTCCTTGTCGCTAGCGACTTCAGCGTACGGGCAGGGCTATTCTGGAGGACCCGGGTTGAGCGGTGCGTCCGGACGAACCTTGGGAGTCCGTTTTCGACAGGCGAGGGGTGAGGGGCGAGGGGCGGACCGCTGCGGCCAAGCCCTCGGCAAATCGCTTGCGCAATCCGCCGCGACGACCGTTTCACGGTTCCGCACTGGCGTCTCACGGCAGATTCTGTGCAGCGCCTGGCCTCAATGGCGACAATCGGCGCCCTAAACGCCCCTCCACGCCAAGGATTTGCCCGGCTGTGCGCCCCATCGACCGCGGCGCCTCGACTGATTGCAGCCCATTCACATTGCGTATTACCCAAGGACTGCGCCGCGCGCCGCTGACCGCGCGACGCATCGCACGCGACAGGCGGCCCGGGCCCCTGCGACGACAGCGCACCGCGAACAGGCAAATTGACGTTTGCATCGGCCTCTCAGACGGCGCCACGCTGAATTTGAGTGTCGCTGCCGCACGACGTTCCTTGGCCAACAAGGTCTCCTTGCGACGGAACACTTCACCGCACAATGGGACGCGGCAGGTCCCCTCCCCGCGTCTCCCCAAAAAAAGATTTGGATAAATC
>JAGQOU010000030.1 GCA_020427145.1 Planctomycetales bacterium
TACAAGGGCGAGGCTCTGCCGAGCCTGGCACGCGCGCAAGCTGCGGCTCATCAGAGCCTCAACCTCCCGTTGGATAGCGCTTGGCGATTTGAAAACGGGCTATGACGGCTTGCCGGCGCGGCTGGCGCCCTTGCGCGGCGCGGTCGCCTCCGCAGTCTCTGTCGACTCGCCGTCGTCCTCGGGCGTTGCACTGAGATAGACGGACGCCAGGGCGACGACCAACCCCACGACCGCGGCCAGCCAAGCCACGCCGATGGCCAGCGAAATGCGGTCGACTGCCGCCTTGCCGGCCTCGTCGCCCATGGCTCCCAACAGCACGCGCACCCACACCAGAACGGCGATCATCACGGGCGCCCCCAGCGCGGTTCCCAGCAGAGCTTTGACCGTGTTGCGGAGCGTCATCGTCGGGGCCTCGGGCTGGCGCGGCGGCAAGCGCGGCCACGGCGAGATCGCCCAGGCCGCGCAATCGATATAGTCCCACAGGGGAGTGCAAATCTTCGACGGGCGCGCGGCGCGTGTCAATGCACGCCCCGGCCGGCAATTGTCGACTCGGGGGCCATTGGCGGCCTTCCGGGCCGCTCCGCCCGCAAATTGACGAGTTCCCGCGGCGATCAACAATAGAGAATGCGGCGTCGCACCAGCGGCCGCCAGCCGGTTCGCCACGCGATCCGGAATCCCCGCAGGCCGTGAGCCTCGGGCCCCTTTCCGCGCAGCCCCTTGCCGTTTCTGCACTTTGATTCACCTCGCTCCCACATTGCGCTGTCGCACATTGTTGGCCGCCGTGGCGCTTGCCGCGGTGGCATGCGGCGCTGGGCGGGCGCCTGCGCAGAAGCTGCTGTTGAAGGACGGCAGCGTCCTGGTCGGCAAACTCGACCAGGTGGGCGGCATCGCCGAAACGCCTGACAAACAGCCGCCCCAGGCCGGGCAGGTGCCGGTGCGGCCGATCCTGATCGTCGACGACGAGCTGCGCCGCACCTTTGTCCCGAAGTTTCAGGTGCAAGAGATCCTCGACGGGGCGCCGGAGCAACTCATCCGCATCTCGCCCTGGCAGAACGTCGCCCACGGCGGCGGCAAGCTGCTGAGCGTCGGCCCGGCGATCAACATCACGCCGTTCGACAAGTACGGTCGGCGCATCTACGAGATGATCGCCTCCGACGGCCCCTTGGCGGTGGTGCAGGGCATCAGCGAACTGACGCCCCGCTACGCCAAGGTCGAGGGCCTGTACGGCCAACCGCGGGTGATCGTGTGGGACATGCGCCTGGCGACCAGTTCGATACCCGCCGAGACGCTCACGGCGATTATCAATCAGGCCGTCGATCAATCCAGCGTCGAAGCTCGGCTCCAAGTGGTGCGGTTCTACGCGCAGGGGGAACGCTACCACGAAGCGCGTCGGGAGTTGGAACGACTCGTTGCCGACTTCCCCGACCAGGCCGCGCTCCAGGACGAAGTCAAGCTGCTGCGCCGACTGGGCGCCGAGCGCGTGCTGCGCGAGATCAAGCTGCGCAAGGCCGCCGGGCAGCACCAGCTGGTCGCCCACCTGTTGGAGAGCTACCCCGCCCAAGAAGTCTCCGGAGCCACGCTGCAGCAGGTGCGCGAGTTGGCGACCGAGTATGAAAACGATGACAACCGCATCGCGCGGATCGCCGCCGAGTTGCGCCGCGTGGTCGCCGCGATTGCCGACCCCGACAATCGCGGGATCGCCGCCCCGGTGGCCGAGGAAGTGATTGTCGGGCTCACGCACAACAACGTCGGCCGTCTCGTGCCGTTCGTGCAACTGTTGGACGACCCCGAATTGTCGGCGGAGGAGAAAACCGCTCTGGCGATCACCGGGTGGATGTTGGGCCCCGAAGAAGCGGAAACGAATCTCACGCGGGCCGTGGAACTGGTCAAGGTGCGCGACGCGGTGCTGCGTTACCTGCGCGAGCAGCAGGCAAACGGCCGGCAGGCGATTCTGGACTCGCTGGGCAGCTACGACGCGGCCACGGTCGACCGGCTCGCCAAGCTCATCGCCACGATGATTCCGCCCTGGCACGACCCAAAGTACGTCGATCCGAAAAACGCCGGCGACTTTGTGATCGGGGCCCCCGGACTGACCGAGGACGGCGACTTTCGCTACCACGTGCAGTTGCCGCCCGAGTACGACCCCACGCGGCGGTATCCGCTGATTGTAGCGCTCAACGGGCAGTACAACGACCCGACGGACGAATTGGAATACTGGGCCGGCCGCCGGGTGGCCAGCGCCGAAGGGCAGCCCGCGCCGCCGCGCAGCGGGCAGGCCATGCGGCACGGCTACATCACCATCGCTCCGCTGTGGCTCAAGCCGCAGCAGCTCGCCTACGAATACTCGGGCCGCGAACACGTGGCGGTGCTCACCTGCGTGCGCGACGCGTTGCGGCGATTTTCAGCCGACAGCGATCGCGTCTATCTCGCCGGGCACGACATCGGCGGCGATGCGGCCTGGGACTTGGGACAGGCTCATCCCGACCTCTGGGCGGGGGTCATTCCCATCGTCGCCACGGCCGGCAATACCTACGTGCGGCACTACTGGGAGAACGCGACCCATGTGCCGTTCTATTTTGTCGCGGGCGAACTCGACGGCCGCCGCATGAGCGACAACGCGCCGGTGCTCGACCAATACCTGCGTCACCGCTTCGACGCGACGGTGATCGAGTACCTCGGCCGCGGGCACGAGCCGTTTCAGGACGAGATTCTGCATATGTTCGACTGGATGGGCCGCCGCAGCCGCGGAGCTCCGCCAGAAGATTTTGAGTGCGACGCGCTGCGCCCCTGGGACAATTACTTTTGGTGGATCGAGTGCCGCGACTACCCCGAGGAGCTGATGGTCTTCGCCTCGGAGTGGGAGGCTCGCAAGCCGCGGGCCGTGAAAATCAAAGGCAAACGGCCCAACAGCCAACGCGTGATGGCCCATGTCCCCTCGGCGAGCGCCACTGTGTGGCTGGGGCCCGACATGGTGGACTTCGACAAGCCGATTCGCGTGGAAATCAACGGCCGCCGCGCCACGCCCGCCGGCGTCGAAGTGACGCCCACGCGCGAGGTGCTGCTCGAGGACGTGCGAACCCGCGGCGATCGCCAACACCCATTCTGGGCCAAGGTCGATTGGCCGTCGTGAGTTCGGCGACCGCGCCGACTATCGCACTGTCGTGCTGACCGCGCTCGTGCCGGTCTCTGCTCGGGCCTGCACCGGCTGCTTGCTGAGCGTCGCTCCGACAACGAACCAGCCGTCCTCGTCGGCCCGCACCAAGGTGCCCGCGGGGCTGAAGTAGCGGCGCACCATCTCGAAATTCGGCAGCGCTTTGCCGTCGATCTTCTGCTTCCGCAGAATGCCTTCGTCGGCGTCTTCGGGGGGCGTCAGCAGCCGATTCAGCAGGCGCCCGAGCAGGGTCTCGGACTCCGGCATCTTGCCCTTGCGCAGCAACTCGTAAGTGGGACGATACGCTTCATCCGTGCGGACGAAGCAACGGGCGCAGACCGGGCCTTTGATCAGGCCGTTGAGCGCCGCATCGACCTGGTGAAAATCGCCGGAGCCCAACAGGGCGTCCTGCTGGGCGTTGACCGACAGGACCTTCTCCATGAACTCCAAGTGCGAGGCGATCAGCAAGTGGCCGCCCGTGACGCACACCGCCGAGGTGGGGGCGTGCGGTTTGGCGTCGCCGCTGCCGGGGGCGGGACCAAGCGGATCAAGCCCGCCGATGTCAATCTGCAACTCCATCACGTCATTCTGCGGCTCGGCGATCTCCCAGATGATGCGTCCCTCGAACTCGCGTTTGAACGCGTTGGGGTCGGCTTCCATAAAGCGCTGGATGGCCGCGGCGATCGCCGCTTCGTTCTTCACTTCCAGGGCGAACAGGTAGCGCTCGCTCTTGGTGGTGATTGGCACCTGATAGTCCGTGATCAGCGACACGCGATCGCCTAGGTGGGCGACAAAATCGTTCTCCACGTCGACCTGCGGGCCGTAGGGATCTTTGCGGAGCCCCTCGACCACGTCGGCGAACGCGTTCTCATAGCCGGCAATTGCGTCGAACAACGTGTCAACGTGCTCAAACGCATTCTTCAGGTCCATATTGAACGTGCGATAGCTCGCCAGCCCGCGCGGAATCCAAGGCTGAGGCTCCAGCTTGCCGCCGTTGGGAAACTGCATCATCCGCATCGCCAGGCGGTACTTGTCTTTCTCGCCGGGAATAGGCGGCGCGAAGATCGCCGTGCGATGCAGCACCTCGTACGTGCCCGCGACGGTCAGGTTCACGAACCCGCCGACGCCCCGTATGGCGTCGAAGCCTTGGCCGTTGAGGATTTCCACATAGTCTTTGCCGGGACGCTCCGCGCCGGGTCTCAGCAGCGAGCGGGCCGCCCGGGCGTAGCCAAACGGATCGGCAAACCACCGCAGCTCGGGAACGAGCCCGTTTGCCTCGGCAAAGCAGCGTTGCATAGTTTCGCGGTAGGCCTGCACGTCGGAGAGTGCATCGCCCCCTTGCCCCTTGATCCGGCGGATCATTTCTTCGGCTTCCGCCCGATTGTCGACGCCGCACAGCAGGTCGTCGACCAGAAAGAAGACCGCGGTGCGGGGGATGTCGCCGTCGCGCTGCGGGGGGACGTCGTACACGGTCAGCGCCACGCCCGCTGCGTTGGCGGTCGCCTTGGTGGCTTTGCGCTTGGTCAGTTCGCTGTCGATCTTGGCGAGCAGGCCCTGGGCGGCAGCCTGGCGACCCGCCACGTTGACGGTCACTGCCACCGCGGCGCGGTCGTTTTGTCGCTCGATCATCCCCATGCCGATTTCGCCGGCGGCGACGTCGCGCAGGTCGTCGAGTTCAATCCCCAGTTTGTCGCGCAGGCCGGAGAGCTTCCGCTGCATCTGGCGTTTGGCGTCTTCGACGAAGGGACGCATCGATTCGTCCTTCATCAACTGCCCCAACTGTGTCGCGTGCCAATGCTCTTCGAGCGTGGCCAGATCGGCGATCGACACGAACCCGCGCGTCGCCGACGACATCACGGAGTCGGCCGCAGGAGCGGCCGTCGCGAGCGGGGCTGCCGAAGACAACGTGACAAGAACGAGCAACGCTGCCAGCAGGGCGCACGACGCGAGTCTGCGGTCGGAAAAAAGCATACAAAATCCTGCCTGGGAGGGCCGCCGCCACGGCAGCTTGAAATCGGGGGAGGGCGCGTTGCGCGGGACTTTAGTGGGTTATCGGCGAGCGGGCAAGATTTATCTTGTCCGGTCGACCGCGAAAGGTAGAGCTTACCCAACGCTAGCAAGACGCACCAAGCGGCCCAACGTCACTTTCGGGGAAATGCGGCAACTTTGACTGCTCCGCGACGCGGTTGCGGCCAGGCGCACTCAATTTGATTGCACGGCGTCTCAGCCCACGATTTCACGCCGCCGATTCACATAATCCCACACCACATATCGGTCCAAATCCTTCCCCGCGGTAAAAAACACCCGGCCGGTTGTCGATTCGGCCAGCCGATGGGCAAAGCGCACATCCTCCTGGGTTTGTGACCAACTGGGAAGCAAAAACAGGTTGATCGTGATCCCGTCGCGGCCGCACAGGGCGCCCTCGCGCATCGTGGCCGCCTCGGTTCGCGGGTCGGGCGGGTACAGCATGTACAGCATCTGCTGCTCGAAGTGCGCGGTCGGCAAGCCGTCGGTAATCAGCACGATCTGCCGGTTGGGCGTGTCTTGCGTCGCCAACAGTCGTCGGGCCGTCGACAAACCGTGCTGAATGTTGGTGAAGTGCGGCGGCACCATGTGCTCGCTCACCTCCTCGCGGCTCATGTCGGCCCGCAGTCGCACCACGGGGTCGTACACCGTGACCGGCTTGGGCATCAGTTCGATGATCCGCCCCCGCTCGACCGGCTTGGCGAAGCTGTACATTTCGATGAACTGCAAGTAGTCGCCGGGGTACTCGCTGCGGATCAGCCCTTCGAGCGTTAGCGCCATCCGCTTCACGTTGATGTACTGGCCGTCGTAGCGCATTGAGCCGCTCATATCCATCACCACGCAGGTGGCGCACTTGGGGTTGTTGCGCGTGCGGTGGATGATGATGTCGTCCTGATGCAGCCGCAGCGGTCCGCCGCCGGCGCCGCGCCGCACCATGGCGTTGACCATCGAGCCGGGAATGTCCATGTTGGCCACCGAATCGCCAAACTCGTACGGCCGGGTCGACTGCAGTTCGACGGCCCCTTCGCCCACGACGGGCCCCGAGTGCCGGCCGCTGCGCGAAGCCTGCAGGCTGCTGAACAGTCGCTCGAGCAGCTTGGCCTGGAAGATGCGATACGCCTTGGGCGTCAGCTGATAGTTGCCGCCGCGCTGCTCCAAACCCTGCCGTTCCGCCGCCTCGCGCAGGTAGTCTTGCACCTGCTGTTGCAGGGCGCTGAGCTGTTCGACGTCGCCCGGCTCGGCGAACTCCGCGAGCGCTTCCATGTCGATCACGCCGATCTGCGCCGTCTCCCGCGCTTCCTCCAGCTGTTTGATCAGTTCGTCGATCTTTTCCAGCTCCTCCTTCACGGCAATCGCCTGCGGCACGGTCAGCGCCTCGCGCCCGGTGAAGTCGTACTTGGCGGCCAGTTGCTCGACCTGATACTTCTCGCCCAGCATCTCGATCAGCTGCACCAGCGAGCCGGCGAACGGCGATTGGTCGTCGCCCGCGGCGTACCACAGCCGTTCCAACTCGCGAATCTGTTCTTGCCCGGCCGCCTGGCGGAAACGTTCGCGGTGCTTGCGGGGCGGATTGATCGCCTGGGCCTGCTGGCGATACGCTTTCTCGGCGCGGCGGCGAACCTTGCGGGTCTCGTAGCGTTCGAGAATCTTCCGCTTCCGTTCGCGCAGCATGGCCAACAGCGCGTCGATGCTGGGCCCCAGACCGGCGATCTGGCTGGGATCGATGCGCACCGCCCGGGCGAGTTCCTCGGGGGTCAGCTCCCGCCGCTCGCCGAACATCAGCATGTGTTCAAAGGCCGAGCTGACCAAATCGGGCGGCGGCTGCGTGGGACTGGGGAACCGCTTGGGGTCGTATTGCTGGTAGGTGTGGATCACTCCGCCCAGCGTGTCGCGATTGGCCATCGTGCTTCTCCCCGGTCTTCCGCTTACGGTGCGGCCGATGCGATCCTGCGCGCCTGTTGCCGCCGATGATTGTACCGCAGCGGCGTTCACGAGGTCACATTTGGCGGCAAGCCACGGTCGCGTGCCAGCAGGTTGCGAGCCCGGGGAGTTCGGCTCGAAATCCCTCGGGCGCCGCTGCGCTTCGTCCCCAGACACCCCGTGCCGTGCGGTGCGCTTACAGTGCCGTCGTAATTCAAATTTTCTCCAGCGGATTTGTCTCAACAACGGCAATTAGCGTACAATGCCGGCCCCGCACGGGACTCTAGCCGGAGAAGACTCGTTATGGCTCGATGGTCGACCGCCCTGGGTGCGGCGCTGGTGGCGCTGTGCTGGCAGGGCGTGGTGTGCGCTGGTCAATTCAACAACGTCGTCTCGCTGGGCGACAGTCTTTTTGACGACATCCTGGGGGCGCGCAGCCCCGTCGCGGCCGAGCACGTGGCCAACCGACTGGGCGTGCCGTGGACCAATCTCGCTCGCTCCGGTGCGACAACCGACGCGCTGCTGGAGCAGGGGCAGCACACAACCGCGGCGGCCAACTTCGGCGCGGGCGATTTAGCGCTCGTGTGGATCGGCGGGAACGATTTCTTCTACCAGGCGTCCCTGCCGATTGCGCTCGGGTTGAGCTGGAGGCCGACGCTCGACGACGCCGCGGCCAATTTGGAAACAACGCTCAGCACCTTGCGGGCCGCTGGCATGGAAGTCGTCATGTTCAACTTGCCAGACATGGCGCAGGTGCCGTTCGTCGGTCTCCCGGCGACGAATATCCTCGGCCGGCGCGAGCGGTGGCTCCAAGCCTACTCCGACTTGTCGATTGAATGGGCCCACACGCTGGGCGAGCTTGGCGCCGAGTACGGCGCGCCGGTCGTCGACGTCTACGGCATGGTCAACCAACGGCTGCAAGATCCCCAGGCGTTTTCGATTCTCGGCCACCCTGTGAATCTCGGGCCGAGTTTCGGCGGACAGTTCGATATCTTCGCCGACCCGATTCATCCCTCGGCGTACGTCCAGGGCCTCATCGCCAATGCCGCGATCGACGTGATCAACGCGACGTACGATCCGTTGGGCGTGATGCCGCTGGAGCGGCTGAGCGTGCCGGAGTTGGCGGAACTCGTCGGTTTGACGGCCGGCGACTTCGACGGCGACGGCAACGTCGGCTGGCGCGATCTGTTCACTTGGGAATTCAACTTTGGCGCGCACTTCGAGGTGAACGTCAGCACGCACGGAGCCGGCGACGCGAACGACGACGGCGCCATCAACGGCGCGGACTTTCTCGCCTGGCAGCGTCAGTACAGGGCGAGCGCGACGACGACCAGCGTACCCGAGCCGCAGTCGGCGATCCTGATTGGCGTCGCCTTGGGCGCCGTGGGTGCCAATTGCGCGCGACGCCGTCGCCGCGCCGCGCGGGGCGACGAGACGGCCGCAAGCCTATAGCAACGGCCCGAACAGCCGCGCAAAACTCTCAACGCCATGCTGTAGGGCAGGGCGGTCGCGATAGGCCGCGAGGTCCATCAGTTCCGATCCGTCGATGTACTGCTGCTGCAGCGCGCGCAATTCGCGAGTGAAGGGGGGATCGTACACCGCCAACAGAATCTCGAAGTTCAGGCGGAAGCTGCGGGGATCGAGGTTCACGGAGCCGAACAACGCGTAGCTGCCGTCAACGGTGACGCTCTTGGTGTGCAGCAGCCCGTCGTGGAACAGCGCAATCCGGACGCCAGCCTCCAGCAGTTCGCCCTTGAAGGCGCCGCTGGCGAAGCGCACCAGCAGGGAGTCGACCTTCTTCGGCGCCACAAGAATGACCTTTACCCCTCGACGTGCGGCCGCCACCAGGGCCATCGTCAGCGGTTCGCTGGGGACGAAGTAGGGCGTGGTCAACACGATTTCACGCCGGGCCGAGTAGATGGCCGTCATCAACACGTGCTCGACCGCGTGCGGCGGCAGATCGGGCCCCGAGGGCAACACCTGCACGGCCGCCTCGCCCCGGCACGGCTGCGAGCTCGCGCCGCCCGTCTCCTGCAACTGCTCCAGCGTGTCTTCGCTTTCGACGTACCAGTCGGCCAGAAACGTGATGGCCAGCGCCTCGACCGCGGGGCCCTCGACGCGCACCATGGCGTCGACCCATTGCCCCACGCCGGCGTCGCGTTTGAAGTACCGCGGATCCACCAGGTTGAGGCTGCCCGTGTACGCGATGGCGCCGTCGATCACCACGATCTTGCGATGCAGCCGCAGATCGATCCGCACGAACGGCATCCGCAGCAAACCGCCGGGCAGCGCATCGCGCACCAACACGCCGGCGGCGCGCAGACGGTCGGCCTGCTCGCTCCGATGGAACTTGTGGCTCCCCAGCGAGTCGACCAGGATGCGGCACGTGACGCCCCGTCCCGCGGCCCGCACCAGCGCGTCGACGACGCGATCCGCCTCGCCGCCGTTGTTCCAAATGTAGAACTCCAGGTGGCAGGTCTCGCGCGCCGCCTCGATATCGGCAATCAGTCCGGCGAACACGTGCTGCCAGTCGGGCAGCAGTTCGAGGCGATTGCACCCCAGCGCTGGCACGCCGATGGTGCGCAACGACATCTGTGCGATCGGTTCGTATTTTTCCTCAATGCGCGACCAATCGACTTGGCTGCGGTCGGGGATCTGTGCGAGCCACCGCTTCACCGGGGGCTGCAGCTGGATAAACCGCTGTGCGCGCCGCCGGCCGAGACGCGACTCGCCAACCACGAAGAACAGCAGCGGGCCGCCCGCGGGAAACGCGAAAATCACCATCAGCCACGCCAGGCTTTCGCCCGTGGAGCGCCGCTGCAAAATCAGCTTCACGGCCAGCGTGAGTTGGATCGCCAAGTGGATGACGATCGCGGCGACCGTGATCCAGGCGCCCAGGGCGTGATTTGCAAAGAAATCGGAGATGGCTGACATGAGGTCCGAACTTTTCGCGATCGACAAGCCGCCCTGGCGCTGGCGTTCCGCTCGCCAGCCAGGGGACCACCCATCCTAGCGGAGATGCCTAAGAAATCCGCGGCCAAAACAGATCAGCCGGTCGGTCGCGACGCCCGGGCCCACAAGTACGAGGCTTTTTGCCAAACGGGAGTGCGAGGCTCTGCCGAGCCAGAAATTGGCTCCTTGTCCCGGGCTCGGCAGAGCC
>JAGQOU010000508.1 GCA_020427145.1 Planctomycetales bacterium
CCGAGCTAGTCATCCGCACCAATCCAGGGCTCGGCAGAGCCTCGCACTCCCTGTAGGTAAAAATAACTACTGTGCGGCGAGCGCTTGGCTCAGTTGCTCGGCGTGCCGCGGAATCGCCGCGTAGGGATCCTCCGCCGCTTCGTACTCCAGCACCACGTAGCCGCGATAGTCGGCGGTGCGGAGGATGTCGATCAACCGGGCAAAATCGGCCGGCGACTCGCGACCCGCGTCGTCGAACATGGCGACCTTCACCTGGGCGTTGACCGCGTAAGGCGCGAGCCGTGCCAGGTCGGCGTACGGGTCGCGGGAGCGGAAGTTGCCCGAGTCCCAGGTGACGCCGAACCAGGGCGAGTCGACCCGCTCGACAATGTGGAGAATGACGTCGATGTTGGTCAGAAAATCGTGATTCTCCAGCGCAAGCGTCACGCCGCGGCGGCCCGCTTGCTCGCACGCCGTCTGCAGGTTGGCAACGATGTTGTCGATGGCCGCGTCCAGCGGCACGTTGCGCGGCGGCTGGCCGCCGAAGACGCGGATCACGGGGGCGCCCAACTCGGCGTACAGATCGACCCAGCGGGCCACGTGGGCCAGCTCCTTGTCGAGCTCAGCGCCGGGGGGCAACGTGAAATTGTTGCGAATGGCGCCGCCGGAGACGTCCAGCCCCAACAGCAGGCACCGCCGCTTCAGCTCGCGCGCAAAATCGTCGACTCCTTCGCCGGGAAAGTAGTACGACGTCGGCTCCACCGCGGCAAAGCCCCAGTCGGCCGCCAGGTCGGCGAACCGCAACAGGTCGATGGCGTCGGGGTCGCCGGCGGGCGTGTATTCCAAGAACTTCCGCAGCGAATACGCAGACAAACTCAGCCGCAGGGGCGTGCGGCCGGTGCGGGCGAGGGGCGCCATCGCGGAGCACGGCAAGGCCGTCGCTCCGGCCGCCAACGCCGCGGCGAGCGTCGCCCCGGCCTCGCGGCGAGTGAGTCGGGTCATCGGTGCAACTCCCAGGGTTTGGACTCGGCTGGGCGAATTTTAGCAGATTTCCGCCCCCCTTTGGCCGCGAACTCCCCCCAGTTGCCGTCGCCGCAAGTCCTGCCTAGATTGGAGGTTTCGCCAGATGCGACCACGACGCGTTCCCACGGACCGTTCTGCGACCGACGTCCGCTGCCCGCCGCCGCTTTCCTTGCCATCCTCACCCCCGCGTTCTTTCAGCCATGGGCATCGGCGGATTCTTCAAATCGCTGCTGGAGGGGGGCAGGGTCGACGTTTCCAAACGCTTCGAGATCCTCCGCGAGGCCGTCTCGGGCACGATGAGCGACTTCAACATGGCCCGCGACCGCCACACCGGCGAGGTCGTCGGCCTGAAGGTGCTCGACAAGGATAAGACCGACCAACTCGACCAACGCTTCCGCGGCCTCAATAGGCCGAGCGAGGGCGAGATCTCGATGCTGTTCGAGCATCCGCTGATCGTCAAAACGCTGTTCCACGGCCTCACGACCAAGGGCGAGCAGTTCCTGGTGATGGAATTCCTCGACGGGCCCGGGCTCAACTCGCTGATCGTGGGCCGCAGCCCGCTCTTGGACGGCAATCGGCTGACACTGATGCGCCAGGCGGGCGAGGCGCTGATGGTGGTACACGACGCGGGGTTCATTCATCGCGACGTGTGCCCGCGGAACTTCGTCTGCACCAAAGACGCGACGAGCCTCAAGCTGATCGACTTTGGCCTGACAGTGCCGGCGAAGAAGGAATTCATGCAGCCGGGCATTCGCACCGGCACGCCCAACTACATGGCGCCCGAGGTGGTCCGGCGCAAGCAAACCGACAAACGGCTCGACATCTTCGCCTTTGGCGTGTCGATGTACGAAATGT
>JAGQOU010000509.1 GCA_020427145.1 Planctomycetales bacterium
GCCGGACGCTTCGGCGGCGTCGACAGTGACCAGCGCTTCGCGCACCAGTTCGCGGAGGTTATCGGCTTGATCGGACATGCGGCGTGGAGTCGGGTGCAGGCGGTCGGTTGTGGGGATCGTGGAATGGGCGGGAGCGGGTTGGCTCACGGCGGCTTGGCGTCTGCAGTGGGCGACTAGGCAGCGGCGAGGGACTCGGCCAGCGCCGCGGCGTTGGCGACCTCAATGTCGTCGGGGACGTGTTGTCCCGTCGTGACGTAGCTCAGCGGCAGGTCGGTGTGACGAACCAGCTGCAGCAAGACGCCGGGGGCTTCGACCTCGTCGAGCTTGGTCATCAGCAGATGCGTGACTTCGGCGGGGGCGAATTGCGCCGTCGCCGCCACCAGCGAGCGGCTGCTGCTCCCGGCGGCCAGCACCAAGTGGACCTCGTCGGGGGCTGCTTCGGCCAACAGCGACCGCAACTCGCGAATTTGCACTTCGTCGCGCGGGCTGCGGCCGGCGGTGTCGATGAACACCACGTCGTAACCCTGCAATCGTGCGACTGCCTCGCGCATCTCGCGCGGCGTGCCGACGACCTCCAACGGCAAGTCGATGATGTCGGCGTAGGTGCGCAACTGTTCGACCGCGGCGATGCGGTAGGTGTCGACCGTGATGAGCCCGACGCGGCGGCCTTCGCGCAAGCGGAGGTTGGCCGCGAGTTTGGCGATGGTGGTCGTTTTGCCCACTCCCGTGGGGCCGACGACGGCGACGACCCGGGTTTGCCCCGGTCGCAGCTTCACGGGGCCGCTGGTGGCAATCTGTTGTTCGATCAGCTGCCTCAGCGCGGCGCGGTCGCCGGGTTGATCGAAATCGCGATTGCCGCCGGCGAGTTGTTCGATGAGTTCGCGGGCAACCTCTTCTTCCACGTCGCGATCGATCAGTTCGCCGAACAAGTCGACCAGCGATGCGGGCGAATCGAGGGATGCGGGCTCAGCGGGCGCGACGGGCGGTTGCGAGCGGGCGCGGAACTGTTGGACCATGTCCTCCAACTCGGCCAGTTGCGAACTGGGTAAGTCGGGATCGCGCACCGGGGGCTCGGCGACGGCGATTGTCGCCTGGCGCGGACGGGTCGGCGGTTGCTCGGACGCGTAGGCGGCCGCCGCGGGCGAGATTCGCGGCGGGACCGTTTCGGCAGCAGACGAACGTTGGTCGAGCGTAGCGGCGATTTCATACTCGCGCCCCCGCCACATGCGACCCAGCAAACTGGCGTTCACTTCGCGCGCATGCAGCACCGTGGCCGCGGGACCCAGCTCGGTACGAACCAATTCGAGCGCCTGCGGCATCGATTTGGCGCGAAAGGTTTTGATTTGCATGAGAGAAGTTGTCCGTAGCCCGTCGTCCGTGGCTCGCGGGGGGCCTCGGCAACGCGTGAATCAATTGTCATTCAGCCCCTCCGGCGAGGGAGGGGATCAGGCGGTGGAGGGATGTACCAATCCTGGAGCGTTTTGGGAATGTCGAGTTTGCTGAGAGCGGCTTGCCGAGCGAGCGTGGTTGAACTCGCCGGCGCCCCGAACGTGCCGTTGCTGGCTAGGCGCTATCGCTGGCCAGGCCGACGGTCATGACCTCGGTGTCGCGGGTGACTTCGTTGAAACTGAGCACGACTAGCTGCGAGAGGTGGTTTTCAGTCATCTGTTTCAATGCGGCCCGGATCTGCGGGCTCACGAGCACGATCGGCGCGTGGTTGGCGGCCAGGAGCTTCTCCAGCGGCTTGCGGATTGCCGCGCAGGTCGCGTCGATCGCCTGCGGCGACATACGCACGAACAGGCCGCGTTCGGTGTGTTCGAAGCCGGCGCGAATGCGTTCTTCGAGCGCCGGATCGACGGCCACCACGTGCAACCGACCGTCGCCGTCGCGATAGCGGGTGCAGATCTGCCGCGCCAGGCGGTGGCGGACGTACTCGGCCAACAGGATCGGGTCCTTGGTGCGGCCGGCGTAGTCGCCGAGGGTTTCCAGGATCAGCCCCAGCTGGCGGATTGAGACTTGCTCGCGGAGCAGCAACTGCAGCACGGCTTGCACTTCGGCCAGCGACATGGCGCCCGGGATCAGTTCGCTGACCACGGTGGGTTGCGACTGCTTGAGTTCGTCGACGAGATGTTTCACCGAGTCGCGGGTGAGGATCTCGTCGGCGTGGCGGCGGCAGATCTCGGTGACGTGCGTGGCAACTACGGCTCCCGGCTCGACCACGGTGTA
>JAGQOU010000510.1 GCA_020427145.1 Planctomycetales bacterium
GGCACCTATCCGCTGCCCGAAGCGCAGATGGATCGCTTCATGCTCAAGGTGGTGGTGGGCTATCCCAACCGCGATCAGGAGCTCGCGATACTCGGGCGGATGGCGTCGACCCGCCCGCAAATCGCCACCAAGGCCGTGACGAGCCCCGCGGAGATCATGGCCGCCCGCGCGCTGGTTGACCAAATCTACGTCGACCGCAAGGTGCAGGAGTACATCGTCGATCTGGTCATCGCCACGCGCGAGCCCAGGTCGTACGGGCTGGCTTTGGAAGAATTTATCCAATACGGCGCCTCGCCGCGTGCGACGATCAATCTCACCCTGGCTGCGAAGGCGAACGCCTTTCTCCACGGCCGGGGTCACGTGCTTCCGACCGACGTCAAGGAAATCGCGCTCGACGTGCTGCGGCACCGGGTGATCCTGACCTACGAAGCCGAGGCGGAGGAGAAGACGTCGGAAGATATCGTCCGGGCCATCATGGACGCGATTCCCGTCCCGTAGGGTTGCCGAGCGACGCCCAATTGTCTTTCCACTGAACTCTCTTGCGTAGTGACGAATGCTTCCCAGCGAAATCATCAAGAAGATCCGCCGCATCGAGATTCATACGACGCATATCGTCAATGAATTGC
Source organism: Planctomycetales bacterium (assembly GCA_020427145.1). Lineage (GTDB taxonomy): Bacteria > Planctomycetota > Planctomycetia > Pirellulales > Lacipirellulaceae. The sequence continues at coordinate 627 of JAGQOU010000510.1, forward strand.
TGGCCGGCCAATGGGATTCGGCGTTCCGCGGCAGCGGGATCGAATTCGAGGAGGTGCGGCCGTACCAATTCGGAGACGACGTGCGGTCGATCGACTGGAACGTGACGGCTCGCACGGGGCATCCCTATGTGAAGCTCTTCAGGGAAGAGCGCGAAATGGCGGTGATGTTGCTCGTCGATCAGAGCGCCTCGCAAGGCATGGGATCGCATTGGCAAACGAAGCGTGAGCAGGTCACCGAACTCAGCGCCACGTTGGCGTTCTCGGCGATCAAGGGCAACGACCGTGTCGGCCTGACGTTGTTTACCGACGGCATCGAGAAGTTCGTTCCCCCGCGCAAAGGCAAGCGTCACGTGCTGCGACTCATTCGCGAGCTGCTGTACTGCCAGCCGATGGGCGCCGGCACGAGCCTGACCAAGGCGCTGGAACACCTGAACCGCACGATGACGCGGCGGACGGTGGTGTTTGTGATCAGCGACTTTCAAGACACGGGGTACGAGAGGTCGCTCAAAGTCGCCCGTAGCAAACACGACATTATTCCCGTGGTGGTTGCCGACGAGCGGGAACTGACCATGCCCAACGTGGGTTTGATTCGTCTACGCGACGCCGAAACCGGACAGGTGACGATGCTGGACACGTTCAGCCGGGCCAATCGCCGGGCCTACGAGCAGCACGCTCGGAGCAGAATGGAGGAACGAGACGCTTTGTTTCGCCGCCTCAACCTTGACCCGATCCACGTCTACACGGGCGAGGACTTTGTCGAACCGCTCCAGCGATTTTTCCACCGCAGGGAGAATCGGCGATGAAAATTCAGCAATATTGTGCAACGGGCGTGCTTTTGACCATGCTGGCGGCGGTCACGTCGCTGGCAGCGGAAGCGGGGGCAGGCTCGCAGCGGTCCGTGGTGACGCAGGGCCCGGTCGCCATCACCGTCAGTGTCGACAAGGAACTGGCGCAGGTTGCCGACCCCGTGCAGTTTGTGCTGGAGGTGACGGCGCCGCGCGGAACGCGGGTGGAACTCCCCCGGCTTCCCGAGCAGCTAGGCGATTTCGAGGTTCACGGTCGCGAGTTGGTGCGGGACGTTCCCGCCGCCGACAACGCGAGCGATCGCCAGTGGACGCTCAAAGCGACACTGGAAACGCTCAAGACGGGCCGCCTGGAGATTCCCTCGCTCGACGTGCATGTTGCGGCGGATGGGAACGCAACCGCATTCGACACAATTCGCAGCAAACCGATCGCGGTGCAGGTTGCGAGTGTTCTTGAGGATCGCGCGGATCCGGCCAAGTTTCGCGACATCAAGGACACGGTTGACATGGCCGTGCCCGACGACGCGTCCAGTTCCTGGCTCGCGTGGACCCTGGGCGGCTCGGGGGCGGCCGTGGCGTCGGCGTTGGCCGCAGTGCTGATCGCCAGACGCAAACGCGGTCCCACGCCGGCGGCTTGGGCGCTGGGGCAGATCGACGACTTGGAACAATTGCTTGCCGACGAATCCGCCGACCCCGAGTTGGTTTACAACGAGTTGGTGGACGTCGTCCGCGAGTTCTTCGAACTGCAATACGAGGTGCCGACGCGCACGCGCACGAGTCCTGAGTTTCTGACCGAAGCGGCCAATACGGTTCAGCTGGGCGAAGCGCCTCGCCAGCGGCTCGCGTCGCTGGTGTCGGTGGCCGACGACATCAAATTTGCTTGCTACGGGGTCGGCAATCAGCAAAGCGAGCAAGCGTTCGCGGACGCCAGGGCGTTCGTACTCGAATGCGACCAGCATTGTGAAGCAGTAGAGGAGGAGCGAGATGTTCCATAATCCTTGGATGTTCGCGCTGTGCCTGCTGCTGCCGGTCGTCGCCTGGCGATCGTGGCGGGGAGCCCGCCGGGCGGCGGTGCCGTTCAGTTCGACGCAATCCCTCTTGAACCTGCGTCCCACCTGGCGGCAACGGCTGGCTTGGCTGCCCGCGGCCCTGACGCTCGCCGCGGTGACGACGATCATCGTCGCCCTGGCACGGCCGCGCGAGGGTCGAGAGCAAACCGTGGTGGACGCCGACGGCATCGCCATCGAGATGGTGGTGGACCGCTCGGGGAGTATGCGGGCGCTCGATTTCAAGATCGACGGAAAGCACGTCGATCGATTGACCGCCATCAAAAACGTTGCGAGTCGGTTCATCCAAGGGGACGACGACCCCGCGGAGGAGGCCGGCCTGTCGGGCCGAGTGAGCGACTTGGTGGGGCTGATTACCTTCGCCGGGTACGCCGACGCGGTGACGCCGCCGACTTTGGACCATGCGTTTGTGACTTCGCAATTGAATCATCAAGACATCGTGACGAAGCGTGCTGAAGACGGCACCGCCATTGGCGACGCCATCAGCCTGGCGGTGGAGAAACTCAATTCGCTTGACGACCGCCAGGAAAAGAAGGTGAAGAGCAAGGTGCTGGTGCTCCTCACCGATGGCGAGAACAACGCGGGCGACGTCGATCCGCAGCAGGCGGCCGAGCTGGCGAAGAAAATGGACGTGAAGATCTACACGATTGGCGTCGGCACGCGCGGCCGGGCGCCCGTGCCGATGGTCAATCCGTTCACCGGTCGCGAACAGATCGAATGGGCCGAGGTGAACATCGACGAGGACGCGCTGAAAGAGATCGCGGCGGCAACGGGCGGCAAATACTATCGCGCCACCGACACCGAGTCGCTCATGGAGATTTATCGTGAAATCGACCAACTCGAAAAGACCAAAATCGAGGAACAACATTTCGTCGATTACCGCGAACTGGCGATTCAATCAACGCCCTGGGGCGCGTTTCAATTTCCCCCGCTGGTCCTGGTGGCGCTCGGACTGCTCGCCGCCCGCGTGACTCTTGGCAATACCCTGTTCCGCGAACTCGCCTGACGGCGACTTTCCCCGCTCGATCATCATGGATATTCAAATCGGCAATCCGAATCAGCTCGTCTGGCTGTGGCTTCCTGCGCTATCGCTCGCTGCCATTGTGTTTGCAGCCGCGGCTCGCCGCCGGGCGAAGATGCGCTTTGCGACGGCCAACCTGATCGATCGTGTCATCCCCGCGCCAGGCAAGTTCCGAACCGGCTTGTGCGCGATGCTGGTGACCACGGCCATGGTCTTGATGGTGCTGGCGCTGCTCGATATTCGCTGGGGCAAGGTGTCGCGCGAGGTCCCTCAAAAGGGCGTTGAAGTGATGTTCGTGCTCGACGTGTCGCGGTCGATGTTGGCCGAAGACGCTTCGCCAAATCGGCTGGAGCGAGCGAAGCAGCAGATCAAGGACGTGGTGGACGAGCTGGCCGGCGACCGCGTGGGGCTGGTTGTCTTTGCCGGTGACGCGCGGCAGCAGATCCCGTTGACCACGCACTACGACGACTTCAAGCAATCGCTCGACGAGGTCGGTCCCCATAACGTGCGGCGGGGCGGGTCGCGGCTGGGCGAGGCGATTGAGGTCGCGTCCCAATCGTTCCTGACGAAACTCAACGCCCACAAGGCCATGGTGATCTTTACCGACGGCGAGGATCAGCAAAGCGATCCGATTGCGGTCGCCCAGCAGGCGCATCGCGACACGGGCGTGCGCATCTTCACCGTGGG
>JAGQOU010000511.1 GCA_020427145.1 Planctomycetales bacterium
CGCGGAACGGGGGCGTCGAGTCTGGGCGACCGTCAGCATGTACCAACCCAGCGAGCCGAAGATCGCCGACCCCTCGGTCGCGGTGGCCGAGAGCATCAGAAAGAACACGCCCACGGGGGCCAACGCGATGATGAGCATGGTCAGCTTCATCATCACTTGGAACGCGGCGTCGACCAGCTCATTGATCCGCTCGGCGGCGCGCCCTCCCACCAGAATCGTGCAGACGCCAAACGCCAGACTGAAGGCGATGATCGAAAGGAACTGCCCCTCGGCCGCGGCCGCAAAAGGGTTCTCAGGAATCATCGCCAGCAGTTGCTGATACAGCACCGTGCCGAGACTCTGCCCCTGCGGCGCCTCAGCGGCGGCGGCCGCCACGGGCGCCAGTGCCTGCGCGCCGCCGATCCCGGGGCGAATGAGATTGCTCATCCCCAGTCCAATGCAGATGGCGATCATGCTGGTGCTGACGTAGTACAGCAGCGTGCGGCCGAACATCCGCCCCAGCTGCTCGGCGTGCCCCAACCCCGTCACACCCGAGATCAGCGACACGATAATCAGCGGCACCGAGACCATCTTCAGCATCCGCAGGAACAGATCGCCCAGAAGTTGGGCATAGTCGCCCACGGTGCGTGCGGTGGATCGCCCCTGCTCGAGAAACAGCGCGTAGGCGGTCGGGTCGGCGGCCGCGAGTTGCTTGACGGTGGGGATCGAGCGGCGCGGCGGCGCAGCGGCGCCGTCAATTTGCGCGGGAACGTCCGGCCACGGTTCGCCCACGTCCTTGGCCAGCGCCGCGACGTCGTGCTCAGGTCCAATGGCCCAACGGCGCGTGCGAAATTTGGGAGCCGCCCCTGGCGCCGCGGCGGGGTCGGCGACCTGCTCGTCGACTTGGATGAGCACCCGTTGCGGCGAGTCGAGCGCCCAGAACCGCCCAGCGGGCGCGTCGACCGGCGCGTTCATGCCCAACGGTTGCCGGGTCCCAGCGGGCACGTCGAGCGGGGCTTTCGATTGACGCCGACCGGCGCCGGCGTTCAACGCAATTCCCAACGCCGCCGCAGCGACCATGGCGATGAGAATTTGCCAATGAAGCGGAAATCGCTGCTTTTCCATCGCCACTCCCGTTGAGACGCCAACTGCGGTCAAGGCAACCGCGCGGCATCACGGCCGCGGCGGAACGCCCGCCCAACATAACCGGCGGGAGTGACAATTGCAGGTCCGGTTCCTCGGCGCCCGCCAGAAAGCGAGCCCGTCGCCCTGCCGTCGCGCGGCTCAGAAATCAATCGACTGGCCCGGGGCGCTCTCGGTCGGCGGGAGCGTGATCGGCGGCACGTTGGTCGGCTCCTCTTCGTCGTCGCCCACATCTTCGCGCAGCTCGACGCCACCCGGCTCGTCCCCCTCGATCGTCTGCCGTTCGCGCCACGGCTTGCCTGCCTGATAGCTGGCGAGCTCGGCGGCGAGCTGCTCGTCGATTTGGTCGTCGTCCGCGGCGCTGCTCAGCTCGACCGCCTGCTCGGACCACTCGCGGGCTTTGACGAAATCGCCCGCCTCGGCGTATGCCGCGGCCAGCGTGCTGAGAATGTGCGCTGCCTTGTACTCGGTCAACTCGGCCGCCTGCTTGGCCAGATCGACGGCGCGATCGCCGTCGCGCACCTCGTCGTCGGGCGAGGTGGCCAGCACCCAGGCGAGATTGTTCAGCAGCGAGGGATCAAGCGGCTGCAGTTCCAACGCTTTGTCAAAGTCGCTGACGGCGGTTGCGTGATCGCCAATCGTCAGAAACGCGTCGCCCCGATTGCGGCGGGCCAGATAGTTATCGGGCTCGTCAGCGAGAACGGCGTTGTAGGCGTCGATCGCCCGCCGCGGCTGCTTGGCGATGACGCAGTACAGCGCCAGCTGCATTTGCAGTTCCGGTTGATTGGGCGCGGCGGCGATCAGCTTGTCCATCTCGGCGATCGCTTCGTCAATTTTGTCTTCCGCGGCGAGCACCTGCGCGTGCAGCCGCAAGGCCGCGACCAGCCCCGGCTGCTTCTCCAGCACGGCATCGACGTCGGCCATCGCCCGGTCGGTCTCATCGAGCCCCAGATACGACTCCGCACGGAAGATTCGCGTGAGCAGCGAATTGGGCTCCTTGTCCAACACAATCGTGAACTCTTCGACCGCATGCTCGAAGTCGCCCATGCTGCGATAAATCTCGCCGCGCTGCTGCGCAGGAATCGGCGAATCGGGCATCATCTCGCTCGCCTTGGCGAGCACGCCCAAAGCCTCCTCGGGTTTGCCCTGCTGCGTGAGAATCTCGCTCTGCAACAAATAGGCGCCCATATCCTCGGGCGACGCCGCCAACACGGCGGCCACGTCGGTCAATGCGCCGTCGAGTTCGCTGCGCTGTCGGCGCATGGCCGCGCGAGCCAGCAGGTACTTGGGGTTTTCGGGCTCCAACTCGATGGCCGCGTCGATGTCGGCGGCTTGCTTGTCGGGCTGCGTCTGCAGCCCGGCTCGTATGGCGTACGCCACGGCGCGTTGATCAACGGGCGCCTCTTCGTCCTCGAGAAACTCGGTCAGCAGACGCCGGGACTCGTGCGGATCGCCGCCCGGGCCGGTGAGCAGTTTGGCCAGCATCAGTTTGGCAACCGACGGCGGCTCGTCGTACGCCAAGATGCGGCGCAGGTCGGATACGGCCATGCCCCGGACCTGCTGCATCCGCGGATCGACCCGCCGCTCCGGCGGTTGGCTGTCGTACGCCGCGGTCAGTTGCGAGACCCGCTGCATGAGCGTTTCGGCGAGCAACTCCTCGGCGAAGTCGGAACTCTCGACGTCGAGCCCCTTGTCGAGCGCCGACTGCAGCAAATCGATCGTGCGATTCCAGTCGCGCAGGTCCTCGGCGGTAATCTTGACCCGCAGGGCCTCGTCGAGGTCCTCCTGGCCGGGCCCCTCCGCTCGAACGGCGGTCGTGAGGGTTAGCAACGCAAGCAACGCGAAATGCGAATAACGCATGAGGGTTTGGCCTCGAAGGGGCGATCATGGACGTGACGGGAGCGGCCGAGTTCCGGCGGCAGGTTGGTCAATTATTACGCGTGGCCGATCTTCTGACCATGGAAGCTGAAAAAGCCCCGTGCTGGCAAGGCAACGTGGCGAGCGGAGGGCGTGAGCCCTCTGTTCATGGACCCGACGTGCGGCGGAGAAACAGGGGGCTGACGCCCCCCGC
>JAGQOU010000512.1 GCA_020427145.1 Planctomycetales bacterium
TTGCTGCTGCCAGGCGTCGAGGTCGGCGCCGTCGACCTGGCGGTCGGCGTTGGCGTCGCCCTCGCCCGGCGCCGCGGTCCCCGGCGACATGCCGAAGCCGCGCTGCCAGACCAAGAAATCGCTGCCATCGATGGCGCCATCGTCGTTGAAGTCGGCGTTAGCGGCCGCCGAGGTCTCAATGATTGAGTCGACGCGCAGGTGCTGAAAGCTGCTGTGAACCGCCATCCCCAGCACGACCTGAAAGTCTCCGGTGAAGCCGGGCAGCCAAAACTCGAACAGCAATTCCTGCTGCGGCACGATGCCGAACGTCGATTCGACTTCGCCGCGAAACAACTCCTCGGTGCGGAGCAACTCCTCGTTGGCGCCGCCGGGAATGGTCGCGCCGGCGAGATCGAGAATCTCAACGGCGTCGACGACGATGCCAACGTCCAGGTCGGTATTGAGGGTCGTGGCCGTCTGAATTAGCACGCGGGTCCCGTCCATGGAACCGAACGTCGCGGCGTTGCCGTAGGTTCCGCCGTGGTTGTAGATGGTCGCCGCGGTCTGGTACGGACCGGAGAAGCTGTAGTATCCGCCGGAACTGGCCGTGAAGCCGGGCACCGCGACGCCGAGCGAAGGGCCCGCGCCGAGACTCGGCTCGGCCAGGGCGCTCGTGGGCGGCGTCTCCGCGTTAAGAAACACCGAGGCGCCGGAATCCCATTCTTGGTACGTCGAGTTCGCGTCGCCTCGCGACCATGTCGCGGGCTCCTGGAAGCTTGTCGCCGAGGCGACGGCGCACTCCCCCGGGGCGAGTACGCAACAGCCAACGGCCGCCAACAGAATTGGAAATGAAACGTTCATGGGGCGATCTCCTTTTCGCTGGCTCGGTTAGCAACGGGTGCGAACCGAGCGACGACGCCACAAGAGCGCACCGCAGGCGACGACGGCCATGGTCCCGGTCGCCGGTTCCGGAACGGGCTGCGAATTGAGTCGCGGTCCCTGAAACGCGCCGGGCCCCGCGTACTCGCTCGACGCAAAATCTTGCGGGGCTCCCATCCCGCCGGCCGAGCTCACCGCCCAGAGGCCGAAGCCGTAGTTGGGCGCGGCGCCGTCGATCCAGGCGTCGACGACGGCGGTGACGTCCAAGCTGTAGCTGCCCGCGCCGCCGAGGGCGATGACGCCCACGTGCGGCGCCCCGCCTGCGTAGCCGCCATAGCTCGCGTCGTTTCCTTTGATGTTGTCGAAGTACCATTGCAGCCGTGCTTCTTCATTCCCGTCCTGGGGAAAGAACGGACCGAACGTGTAACTGGTTTCGATGTCGGCTTGCGCGACGCTAACTGCGACCTCGGCGGCGCCGGCCTGAAGCCAATCGAGCGTGAGAAACTTCTGCGGTCCGCCGTCGGCGAGCGTGGCGAGGCCGTTGACGTCGAACTTGACGACTGCAAACGTGTGGTGTCCGAGGAAGTCGGCGCCGTCGTAGATGTTGCCGCCCGATACATCGGCGGTGGTCGTGATCCCACCGGCCGTCGCGTTGTTCGAGCCAAAGTAGATGTAGGAGTCGTTGTCGTAGCTCGCCGTGGCGAGGGTTGCCGCGCTGGCGGCGGAGCTCACGGCGCCGAGCGCCGTCAGGACCACCAGGGACGATGAAATGTGATGTACTAATCCCATGAGTCGCTTACCAATCGTGTGAGAATTCGAGTTGCCCGACTTGCAGCGAGGCAGACGCGAGGGTTCGCTGACTGCAGGCTTGTGCAGGGCAATCGAGGCCATGTGGCGGCACGCCGACGCACGCTCTTGGGCGGTTCGGCGCGGCCTTGGCTGGCAGGGGCAAGAAGATGCCGCGGCTGGCGGGGGACTTGAATTCAAGCCAACGGACTTGATATTGAGTCTCAGTTGCCTTATGGTAATGCCGAATCGGAGGCCGTCAACGGCCGATTTCAGTTTTTTCGCAATTCGTTATGCGAAAAAAACGCCCCGCCGACGCCTTGCCATCGGACGCGTCGATCGCCCACCCAGGAGGAATGTTGTGCCCAATTCAAGTTGCCGAACCACGCCTTCGGCCCTGCAAGAAATCGGGCAGGCTCAGCTGCGCTCGCCGCTCCTGCCACGCAGGCAGCTGCCAACGAATGAGACGGCGCACCGCTTTGCGGCCGCCGGGGAGGGCTGTAAGTCATGAGCGAACCCGACGCCGCTAACCAACCCGCCGTCAACATTGACGGCGCGTCGCCGCGCCGGCTGGCCGCTACCGAGTTGCTTCAAGGCCAACGCACGGTTGAGATCGTTCACAACGACCAGATCTACCGGCTGATCGTCACGAAAAACGACAAACTGATTTTGCAGAAGTAGACGCTCGCATTGATCGCGGAGCCGTTTGCCGTGGTCGCGTTAGGCCGGCGTCTTGGCGGCTGGCCGGGTTCGTTCGCCCAGGCCGCGGAAGACCACGAAGAACACGGGGGTGAGCATCAGCGAAAACACGGTCGCGGCGGCCATGCCGCCGACCACGGCGTTACCCACCGCTTGCCGGCTGGCGGCCCCGGCGCCGCTGGAGATCAACAGCGGCAGGAACCCCAAAATCGACGAAAACGCGGTCATTAAGATCGCTCGGAACCGCAGCCGGGCGGCTTCGACCGCCGCCTGGCGCAACTCGACGCCGCGGCGGCGCTGTTCGGCCGCAAACTCGACAATGAGAATGGCGTTCTTGCTGGCCAGCGCGACCAGCAGCACCAGGCCGATTTGCGTGTAGACGTTGTTGTCGGCGCCGCGGACCATCAGCACGGCGACCACGCCCAAGGCGGCCAGCGGCACCACGGCGATGACCGCCGCCGGGCTCGTCCAGCTTTCGTATTGGAAGGCCAGCACCAAAAACACCAACACAATCGACAGCGCGAGGATAAATCCTTGCGACTTGACGATGCTGTCGGGCTTCATCAGCTTCTCTTCCTGGTAGCTCATTCCCGCCCACTCAAAGCCCATTCCTTCGGGCAGGCTTTCGGCGGCTTTCTCCATCAGGCGCATCGCCTGTCCGGAACTGAACCCTGGCGCCGGACTGCCGTTGATTTGCGCCGTGGGAAAGAGATTGAAACGCTGCAGCACCTGCGGACCGACGATCTCCTTTACGTCGACAAACGTGCCCAGGGGAATCATTTCGCCGGCGGCATTGCGGACGTCGAGTTGGCGAATGTCGTTGGGCGACACCCGATACTGACTATCGGCCTGCAGGCGCACCTGATAGGTGCGTCCCAGGGCGTTGAAGTCGTTCACGTACGCCGAGCCGAGATACGCCTGCAGGGTGCTAAAGACCGACGTCAGCGGCACGCCGAGCGTCTTCACCTTCGTGCGATCGATATCGGCAAACAGTTGCGGCGACGACGCGCGGAACGTGGTGTTGAGTCCGACGATTCCGGCTTGGCCTTGGGCCGTTGAAATCAACTCCATCGTCGCTTCGCCCAATTCCGACAGTCCCGCATCTCGGCGGTCCTCCACCTGCATCTGAAATCCGCCGGCAGCTCCCAGCCCGTCGATTGCAGGCGGAATAAAGCAGAAGATGATCGCCTCCTGGACTTGTGAGAACTGTCGCTGCAATCGCCCAAGAATGGCCTCCTGCTGCAAGTCGGCGGAGGTGCGTTCCTCCCAAGGGTCGAACACCACGGCGACAAGGCCGGCGTTGGACGCGCGCGCGCCCGACAGAATCGAGTATCCGGTGATCGACACCCAATTGGCCACGCCGGGCTGCTCGCCGATAATCTTGTCGAGCCGCCGCATCACCTCCTCGGTACGCTCGAGTGAGGCCGAGTCGGGCAGTTGAATGTTCACCAGGGCGTATCCCTGATCTTCGGTCGGAATGAAGCCGGTTGGCAATCGGCTGAGCGACCAGCCCGCTAACGCGACGAGTGCGGCGTAGACGATCAGCACCACCGGCACGCTGCGAACCAACCGTTTGGCTCCGCCCGAATAGGCCCCCGTCGAGGCGTCGAAGACGCGATTGAAGGCTCCGAAGAACCGCCCGCGCGGCCCGTCCGCTTTTCGCAGCAGCATGCCGCACAGCGCGGGGCTCAGCGTGAGGGCGTTGATCGAACTAATCACCACCGCGGCGGAGATCGTCAGCGCAAATTGTCGATACAGTTGTCCTGTGATTCCGCCCATGAACGCGGTGGGAATAAAGACGGCCAGCAGCACCAGCGTGGTCGCGATGACCGGCCCGGTGATTTCGTCCATCGCCTTTTCAGCCGCCGCCTTGGCCGACAACCCAGTGTCCAGGTGCGTGGCCGTGTTTTCGACCACGACTATCGCATCGTCCACGACGATGCCGATCGCCAGCACGATGCCGAAGAGCGTGAGCATGTTGATCGAGAAACCCAGCATCGCCATCACGGCAAACGTGCCGATGAGCGACACGGGTATGGCGGCGCAGGGAATGATCGTCGCCCGCCAGTCTTGCAAGAAGATGTAAATGACGGCCACCACCAACAGCACGGCGACGAACAAGGTCTTGTAGACTTCGGTAATCGACGCCTCGACGAATCGCGTGGTGTCGAAGGGAATGTGGTACTCGATGCCCTCGTCAAACCCCTCGCTCAATTCGTCCATCGTCGCCCGCACCGAATCGGCCACGGTCAGCGCGTTGGCGCCCGGGAGCTGATAAACGGCAATCGTCGCAGTCGGCTGGCCGTCAAACGTCGAGGCCACGTTGTAGCTCTTGGCGCCGGTCTCGACGCGGGCGATGTCTTTCACGCGGACCGGCTTGATGCCCTCGGCGCGAACGATCAAATCGCCAAACTGCTCGGGCGTGCGCAGGCGACCCTGCGTGTTCACCGTGAATTGAAACGCCGTGCCGTCCGGGGCGGGCGGCTCGCCGATGCGACCGGCGGCGACCTGCACGTTTTGCTCGGCGATCGCGTTCAGCACGTCCTGAGTCGTCAGTCGCCGCGCTTTCAGCAGGGCCGGATCGAGCCAAATCCGCATGCTGTATTCGTCGGACCCGAAAATGGTGATGGCGCCGACGCCCGGGATACGGGCCAGCGCGTCCTTCAGCCGCAGCGTGGCGAAGTTGCTGAGGAAGAGCGCATCGTGCTCGGGCTTGGTCGAAGTGAGCGTCAGGTATTGGATGACACTGGTCGACTGTTTCTTCGTAACGATCCCCTGGCGGCGCACGTCCTCCGGCAGCTTGGGTTGGGCAATGGCGACGCGGTTCTGCACCAGCACGGTCGCCATGTCCATGTCCGTGCCAATCTCGAACGTGACCGTCAGCGAGTAGGCGCCGTCGTCAGAGGAGACCGAGTTCATGTAGAGCATGTTCTCGACGCCGTTGACCTCCTGCTCGATGGGCGCGGCGACGGTCTCGGAGATCGTGCGCGCGTCGGCTCCGGGATAGACGGCGGAGATCTTCACCGTGGGAGGGGCGATGTCGGGATAGCGGGCGATCGGCAGCGCCACCATCGCGACGAGGCCGACGAGGAGGATGACGA
>JAGQOU010000513.1 GCA_020427145.1 Planctomycetales bacterium
ATGGCGTTGAGGAATTCGCCCGGTTTGTAGTCCATGGCGACCACCGTGGCGGCGCGCGGCGCGCGATTCACGTGGACGTTGAAAATCGACAGAAAGATCCCAATCCGCACGGCCGGGCCGTCGAGAAAATCGTAGTGGTCCAACTCAACCACCTCGGCGATCGTGCCGTCGGCGGGCGAAACGATCGCCTCCGGCGACTGGGGCACGATCCGCTGCGGGTCGCGAAAGAACCACAGCACGAGCCCCAACATCACGCCCGGCACGATCGCCAGCCATCGCCACGGCCCGCAGCAGAGCGCCGCCAGGGCGATCGTCGCGGCGGCGAGCGGATAGCCCATCAGCTGCAGCTCGGCCAGCCCCCACCGCGTGAACGGCAGATTGTCGCGCCAGCGAAACGGGTCATGCTCCGGCGCCCAGCGGGCCGTGCACAGGGTCGAGCAATATTTCAGATCGCGCGGGTCGAGCACCCCGTGCGGCGCCCCGTCGGCGGAACCCTCGCGCAGCTCGGCCATCCGTCGGATGTACCCGCCGCGAAACGTCTTGAGCCACCACCGCCGCCACCGGCCCCAAGCCAGCTCAATCGCATAGCACTTCCCCCCGCCTGGCTGCACGCTGCGAATGTTCTCGGGCAGGGGGGCGAATTCTTCGGGCATGGAGTCTTCCAGACTGGACAGGATAACAGGATTTTCAGGATCGACAGAATGCAAGCTGAGAGTTGGTGAGCGCAAGATCGGGGGGGCAGGCGAATGAACAATTTGCAGTCAAACAACGGTTGACGCCGCTTCACTCGATCCTGCTCATCCTGCCAATCCTGTTATCCTGTCTACCTTCGGTCGAGCCTACTTCAGCACCGGGCAGGTATCAAACCACTCGCGACCCTGGGCGGCCATCCACTCCGTGCATTCCTCGGGGCCCCAGAACCCCGGGTCGTACATAAACAGCGTCGGCTTGTCGCCCGCTTTCCACTCGGCGAGGATCGGGTCGACGATCTGCCACGCGGCCTCCGCCTCGTCGGCTCGGGCGAACAGGCTGGCGTCCCCTTCCAACGCGTCGAGCAGCAGCCGCTCGTACGCCTCGGGCATGCTCTTGCCGCGGAATTCGCGCTGGTAGTTGAAGTCCAGGTCGGTCTGCCGGATCTTCATCCCCGCGTCGGGCACCTTGGTCTCAAAGTGCAGTTGAATCCCCTCGGCCGGCTGCACCTGGATGACCAGCCGGTTGCTGTCGGCCGCCGTGCGGGGGCCGTCGGCGAACAGCATGTGCGGCGGCTGGCGAAATTGGATGACGATCTGCGTCGTGCGGCAGCTCATCGCCTTGCCGCTGCGCAGGTAGAACGGCACGCCCTGCCACCGCCAGTTGTGAATGCACAGTTTCGCGGCGGTGAACGTGGCCGTGCGGCTGGTCGCCTTCACGCCGTCGTGACCCGTGTAGCCGCGGTACTGCCCGCGGAACGTGTCGCGGCGAATGTCCTCGGGCGTCATCTGCTTGATTGCCTGCAGCACCTTCACCTTTTCGTCGCGCACGGGGTCGGCCGCGTATTTCACCGGGGCCTCCATGGCGGTGATCATCATCAGCTGCAGCAAGTGATTCTGCACCATGTCGCGCATCACGCCGGCGTTGTCGTAGTACCCGGCGCGCTTGCCGACCTCCACCTCCTCGGCCACGGTGATCTGCACATGGTCGATGTAGTTG
>JAGQOU010000514.1 GCA_020427145.1 Planctomycetales bacterium
GTCACGTTCGTGGTGCTTGCCGAGCGGATCGGCAATCAGGGTTCGCTGCTGGGGAATCTCCGCGAGATCGCCGCCCATGTTCCCAAAGAGAAACTGACCCGCGAGAACATCTACAAGCTGCAGTTCTTCACCTACATGTTGATTCCGCTGTCGGTGGGCATGTTTCCGCATCTATTTCAGCACTGGCTTACGGCCAAGAGCGCCGGCAGCTTCAAACTGCCGGTCGTGGTTCACCCGATCTTTATCATGTTGGTGTGGGCTCCTTGCGTGCTGATCGGGCTGTGGGCCACGAGCGATCTGATCCAGGTGCCGCCGGCGATCGCGGCCAATCAGAACGCGGTGTTGCCGTGGATGGTTCGCAAATTTGCCGGCCCGGCGCTGGCGGGATTTCTGACATCCGGCGTGTTGGCGGCGATCATGTCGTCGCTCGACAGCCAGTTTCTCTGCCTGGGAACGATGTTCACCGAAGACATTGCGGTTCACTATGCGGGTAAGGACCGCCTGAGCGATCGACAGGTGGTGTTGTTGGCCCGGTCGTTTATCGTGGCGATCGTGGCCCTGACGTACCTGTTCAGTCTGAGCGAACCGCGGGGCGTGTTCACGCTGGGCGTCTGGTGTTTCAGCGGGTTTTCGAGCCTGTTTCCGTTAGTCTTTGCCGCACTGTACTGGCCGCGATTGACCAAAGCGGGGGCGTACGCGTCGGTGCTGGCCGCGATTTCGTCGTGGATTTACTTGTTCCACGACTCGGGGTACGCCGAGGACGAGACCTACACGGTGACGTTCAACATCGCCGGCGGCGAATACCATGTGATGCCGGTGGCGTTGATGTTCGTGGCGTCGACGGTTGCGCTGGTCGCCGTGTCGCTGGCGACCAAGCCGCCGAGCGCCGCCACGCTGCGGCGATTCTTCCCGGAACGGGTCGCCTAGCCACCCCGCTCGAATTCCCCCGGTTCAGTATCTGATGCGCATCGCTTACCTCGCCGCCGGCGCCGCCGGCATGTATTGCGGCAGTTGCCTGCACGACAACACGCTGGCGGCGGCCCTGCTGGAGTTGGGCGAGGACGTAATTCTGGCGCCAATCTACACGCCGATTCGCACCGACGAGCGCGACGTCAGCCAGCCGCGCGTGTTCTTCGGCGGCATCAACGCCTTTCTGCAGCAGAAATTTGCAATCTTTCGCCGCACGCCGCGGTGGCTCGACGGATGGCTCGATCATCCCGCCCTGCTGCGCGCGGTGGCCAGCCGCGGGGCGAGCGTCGACCCTGCCAAACTGGGCGATATGACCGTCTCGATGCTGCGCGGCGAGGAGGGCAACCAGCATAAGGAATTGGCCAAGCTGGTTGATTGGCTCCTGGACGAGGTGCAGCCCGACGTGGTGCATCTCTCCAACTCGATGATGCTGGGGCTGGCCCGCATGATCGCCCAGCGGTGTGGGCCGCCGGTCGTCTGTTCGCTTTCAGGCGAAGACATTTTTCTGGAAAAGCTGCGTCCGCCGCATTACGAGACGGCTCGCCAACTGCTCCGCGAGCGCGCCGCCGAAGTGGACGCGTTTGTCGCCATGAACGGCTACTTCGCGGATTTCATGACCGACTACCTGAGCGTCGCGCGCGAAAAAGTGCATGTGATCCCCCATGGGCTGAGTCTCGACGGCCACTCGCCTGCCGCCGCCGCGGACGAAGGCGTTGCGCGCGTGGGATACTTGGCGCGGATTTGCGACGACAAAGGGTTGCACCTGCTGGTCGAAGCGTGCGAATTGCTCGCCCAGCGCAACGAGCTGCCGCCCTTCGAACTCCACGCGGCCGGCTACCTGGGCGCGGGCGACCGGGCTTACTTCAAAACGGTCGAGCGGCGCGCGAACGTCGGGCCCCTGGCGGGCCGGTTTCATTATCATGGCGAGCTGGATCGCCCGCAGAAGATTGCGTTCTTGCAGTCGCTGGCCGTGATGAGCACGCCCACCGTCTATCGGGAGAGCAAGGGGCTGCCGGTCTTGGAGGCTTGGGCCAACGGCCGACCCGTGGTGGTTCCCGATCATGGAGCCTTTCCGGAGATGATCGCCGCTTCGGGAGGCGGGCTCCTGCACCGGCCGCTGGACGCCGCCGATCTCGCCGAACGGCTGGCGACGATGCTGCTGGATCGCGCCGCCGCGGCCGCCATGGGCAATTCGGGTCGCCTCGCTGTGGAAACCCGGTACAATAACCGCATGATGGCGACGGCAACCCGCACGCTATACGAGCGGTTGCGGGACCCGCAGAACACGTAAGCCGCCTGTTCCCTGCGGGGCGAATTTGTCATGCCGTCCGCTCCTCAACGTAGGGAGAGTCTGTGACGTCTCCTCAAACAGTGCGCGAATCGGATCGGAAAACCCCGTTTGATGCGGGCGGGGGCGCGCTCTCCGTGCAGGGCTGGTTGGCCTCTTGGCAGCACGAGTACCTCTTTTATCAGCTGGACGCCGACCAGCGGATCACGTTCATCGCGCCGTCGGTGCGCAGCATCTTGGGATACGATCCGACCGAAATGGTCGGCCGGCCGTATCGCGAATTCATCGATCTGGATCACCCGCTGCATATGCAGTTGCAGGATTTGTCGGACCGCTTGCTGGGCGGCGGCGCGCACGGATTGAGACGATGCGTCGCCCGCTGTCACGACGGACGGTTGGCGTTTCTCGCCGTGCGCGAACGCCCCCTGATCGACGATCGGGGCGAGCGCCTCGGCCTGGAGGTGATGGCCCACGACGAGACGGCTCGCGTGAACGCCGAGTTTTCGCTGCGACAGAGCGAGCGGAAGTATCGCCGACTGGTCGAGGGGCTCAAGGGCGACTACGTCATTTACTCGCACAACGCCGACGGCGTGATCACATACGTCAGTCCGTCGGTGCGCGACGTCCTGGGAATGCCGCCGGATGTCATCGTCGGCAAGAACTGGCGAGACCTGGTCGGACAGGATAGTTTCGGACGCCCCGCCGCTGATCGGGTGGACCAGGCGGTGGAACACGGCAAGACGTTTCACAAACTCGTCGTGGAAATCAAGCACGCCGACGGGACGCCGCGACTGGTGGAGATTCAAGAGCGTCCCGTTTTTGGTTTTGACGGTCAGTATCAGGCGATGGAAGGCATCGCCAAAGACGTGACCGAAGCGACGCTTGCCGCCCGCGAATTGCAGGAGTTGCGGGAAGATCTGGAACGCCGGGTCGCCGCGCGCACGGCCGAACTGTCGCAAGCCAATGCGGAATTGCGCCGCAGCGAGACGCGATATCGCAACGTGGTCGAGACGCAGGCGGAATTCATCACGCGCTGGCGTCCGGACGGCACGCGGACGTTCGTCAACGAGGCCTACTGCCGGTACTACGGCAAGACGCGCGAAAAGCTCCTGGATCGATCGTTTGTCGACCTGATCCACGAAGACGATCGCGAAGTCTTTCACAATGCAATTGCGAGTTTGACGCCGCAAAGCCCGTCGACCACGTACGTCGTCCGCACGTACCGTTCCGACGGCGAGATCGCCCACATCCAGGTCACCGACCGGGCGTTTTTCGATTCGGCCGGTAACCCGCTGGAATACCAATCGGTCGGTCGCGACGTGACCGCGTTGCACGAGGCTGATGAGCGTCTGCGAGAGCAGGAGACGCTGCTCACGCATGTTTCGCGGCTGGCGACGATGGGCGAAATGGTCGCTGGCATCGCCCACGAGGTCCACCAGCCGCTGCACGCGGCGCGCACGTTCGCCGAGGCGGCTCGTCGGCATTTGGAGAAGGGGACGGCGGAGGGCGCCGCCTCGGCCGTCGAATGCACGCGCGAGATCGAAGCGGCGATCAACCGGACGGTGAGCATCATCCGGCGTCTGCGGAACTTTACCAAGTCGCACCCAGTGAAACTGGAACACCTTGACTTGAACGAGGTGCTGCAAGAATCGATCGAGATGACGGCGTTCGAAGCCCGGCGGGCGAAGGTGCGCCAGAGTCTGGAACTTGGCGCCGACCTCCCGCTGGTGGCAGGCGATCGAGTTCAACTACAGCAGGTTCTGGTGAACCTGATGCTCAACGCCTATGAGGCGATGGGCGAAGTCGAGGAGAGCAACAGACGCCTCAAGATTTCGACGGCGGCCACGGCAGAAGGCGTCGACGTCGCGTTTTGCGACTCGGGGCCCGGCGTGGCGCCGGCGGCGAGCAAGCATGTGTTCGACGCTTTCTTCACGACCAAGGAAAGCGGCATGGGCATGGGGCTGGCGCTTTGCAAGTCGATTGCGGCCGCGCACCGTGCTCAATTGCAATATGCGTCCAACGACCCCGAGCCGGGATGTACGTTTCATCTCCACCTTCCCCGCATAGTGCGACCAGTACCGTGACCGAACAAGCCGCCGTTTACGTCGTTGACGACGACGAGATGTCGCGTAAGAGCGTCATCGCGTTGGTTTCCGCGATGGGAGTCGACGCCCAGGGTTATGATTCCGCCGAAGGCTTTCTGGCGGCTTACCAGGGGCATCGGCCGGCGTGCGTGGTGACCGATCTGCGCATGGTCGGGATGAGCGGGGTTGAGTTGCAGGAAGAGCTGCTGGGGCGCGGCGTGCGCATGCCGGTGATCGTGATGACCGCGTTCGCATCGACCCAGACGACGGTGCGCGCCATGCGCAACGGCGCAGTCACGCTGCTGGAAAAGCCTTGCAACGAGAACGAATTGTGGGAGGCGATTCGCGACGCCTTGGCGACCGACCTGGAGACGCAGCGCCTTGAGGCGGAGCACGCGGACATCCGCCAGAAGCTGGCAACGCTCTCCGACAAGGAGCGCAGCGTGCTGGAATGCATGGTCGCCGGCGACGCCAACAAGGTCACCGCCCGCCGTCTCGACGTGAGCGTGCGGACGGTCGAAAACCACCGGCGCAAGATCTTTGAGAAGATGGAGGCCGACTCCCTGGCCGAGCTGGTCCGGAAGGTGATGGCGGTTGATTCAGGCAGCGAGTAGCCCGTCCGTTGCAGGGGGGAGCGGTCACTCGGCGTTCAAGAAGAAGTCCCGGCGCGTCATGAGGGGGGGCGCGGGCCGGTGCGGAGAATCATGGTTTGATCCGCCGCGGTTTTGCGGATTGTTTTGGATGCGCTGTGCGGGTTCTACGGCGCGGCTCCCCGCCACTAGACCTTCCCCGCAATTTCGTGTCAGGATTTGTGGGTTTCCACAACAATATCTCGGAAACTGCGGATACTCCCCGCACCCCCTCTGCATACGATAACAGTACTACCGGGGGGGTGCAGAGCAGAACTCCCCTAAGGGGGGCCACGAATGGTTCGGTGCCAATTTGAATTTCAGGCGTTTGGACGATGGCGTGGACGGCCGTCGACAACCGTTAAATCGCGTTTTGAGTAAGGGTGCGACACGGAAATGCCACAAACTGACAGAGGCGCCGAAGCGATTGTGTCTGTTGTTGACGACGATGCGGCTGCGTGCCGCGCCGTTGCGGAACTCGTGCAAACATTCGGCTATCAGGTCCGTTCCTACGAAACTCCCGAAGAGTTCCTGGCAGAGGTGAACGGCGACCGCCCGGGGTGTGCGGTCATCGATCTGCGGATGCCCGGCATGACCGGGACGGAACTGCACCAGAAGCTCACCGAGCGAGAGATTGTGCTGCCGGTCGTGGTTTTGACCGCCTATGCGGACACCCCCTCGACGGTCCGCTCGCTGCGCCGGGGAGCCGTGTCGGTGATCGACAAGCCGTATCGTGAAGACGAGCTGTGGCGGGCGATTCAGGAAGGCATCGAGCGGAGCCATGAGCTGCTGCGTCGCCAACGCCACCAACAGGCGATCGAGCAACGACTGAGACAGCTGGGACCGCAGGACCGCGACGTGCTGAGCCTGATGCTGGCGGGCACGAAGAACCGCAGCATCGCCAAGAAGCTGGGGGTCAGCCTGCGGACCGTCGAAAATCGTCGCCGCCGGGTGTTTGACGTCATGCAGGCCGATTCGGTGGCCCTGCTGACCCGGATGATCGTTGAATACGAGTATGGCGTCGTTCCCATGGTCAATCCTTCGGAGTCCTGGCTGAGCCTGCCCTACGAGCGGGCTGCCGGCTGAGGGACGTCGGGGGCCTTGCGGGCCTCGGGCAATTTCGTAAACTAAGGGGCTCGGCGGACTTAGACGTCCGCGAGCCCCTGTTGTGTTACCTTCGTGTCCTGGGATTGAGTACATGTCTCGCAGAAAAGTCAGCCGTGCGGTAAAGAAGGATCCGGTCTGCATTGATGGCGTGCGTCCGCGCCCCATGTTCGTCGACTACAAGGACCTCGACCTGCTGAGCAAGCTGACCAACCGCCATGGGCGCATTGTCAGCCGCCGCAAAACCGGCTGCCAGGCCGCCAGCCAGCATGCCGTGGCGAAGGCGATTAAGCGGGCCCGCTTCATGGCCCTGATGCCTTACATCGGTGGCTGATTGACGAGCCCCGCCTGCTCGTCGCAGCGACCTGTCCAACCCGCCTGCCCTGTCGCGTTTGGCGTCCTGCCGCGCGACGTTCTGTTGTTTTAGCGCGACGGCCCCTCGCCATGGCTGAACCATTCCGCACGACCCGGATGGTTGAGTTCCATGACACCGACATGGCGGGGATCATGCACTTTGCGTCGTTCTTCTGCTACATGGAGTCGGCCGAGCACGAATTGCTGCGGTCGCTGGGGCTGAGCGTCAACTCGATGTTCGACGGGCATCCTGTCAGTTTTCCGCGCGTCGCGGCCTCTTGCGAGTATCGCTCGCCCGCCCACTGCGAAGAATTCCTCGATATTGCCGTGAACGTCGCGCGGATCGGCGAGCGGAGCGTGACCTACGGGTTCCGCTTTACCCACGGCGAGCGGCTCGTGGCCGAGGGCCGGATGACGAGCGTCTGCTGTCGCATGCACAGCGGCCATCGGCCCACTTCGATGCCGATTCCCGAGAAAGTCGCCGAACAGCTGGCGCAGTACGCCGCTGCCGAACTGTAAATCGCGCGACGTTTCACGCCCCTCGCGGGACGGACTCGCTTGGCGATCGGCCGCCGGCCCGCCACAATGGATGCATGGCTGGACTCATCGCGGAGCATTTGCAGAAGACGTTTCCCACCGCCGCGGGCGCGCCGCTGGAGGTGCTTGCCGACGCGTCGCTGACGCTGCAGCCGGGTGAAAGCGTCGCCATCATGGGCCCCAGCGGATGCGGCAAGAGCACGCTGCTGTCGCTGCTGGGGACGCTCGATCGTCCCACGGCCGGCGACTATCTGCTGGGCGACGAGCGGCCGTTCGCCATGACCGAGCCGCAGCTGGCCGCGTTTCGCAGCCGCCGCATCGGCTTCGTGTTTCAGGATCACCATCTGCTGCCGCAATGCTCGCTGCTGGAAAACGTGCTCGTGCCGCTGCTGGCCGACGGCGCCGCCACGGCCGCCGACGTCCAGCGGGCGCAAACGCTGCTGGGCCAGGTTGGCCTGGCTGAGCGGGCGACGCACCGGCCGGCGCAGCTTTCGGGCGGCGAGCGGCAGCGGGCGGCGATCGCGCGAGCGCTGATTCGCACGCCGCTACTGCTGCTGGCCGACGAGCCGACCGGCAATCTCGACGGGGCGACCG
>JAGQOU010000515.1 GCA_020427145.1 Planctomycetales bacterium
CCTTCCGCCTTCCGCCCTCCCCCTTCGCCTCCACCTTCCCACCGCGCCGCCCTTTCCCTTACCATGGTTCGCTAGCATCCGCCCTTCCTCACTGTGTTTTGCTTCCATGGATTTTCGCGAACGATTGCAACGCGCCGCCCAACGGGGCCGCACCGCCAAGGACGAAAAGGCTCGGGCCGAGGCCGCCCGCGCGATGAGCGAGGAGGAGTGCAAACGGGCCCACGGGGCCGCCCGGCGGGAGCTGTGCGACCACATCGAGAGTTGCCTGAAGCAGTTGGCCGACAACTTCCCCGGCTTCGAATACGAGCCGGTGGTGAGCGACCGCGGCTGGGGCGGAGCCGTCCGCCGCGACGACTTGTCCCTCAACGACGGCCGCCGCGAGAATCTCTTCAGCCGGCTGGAACTGACCGTGAGCTCGTACAACGAGTACCACGTGATCGAAGTCGCCGCGAAGGGCGCCGTTCGCAACAAAGAGAACTTCACGCGGAACCATTTCCAACGGCTCAGCGAAGCGGACATGTCGACCTTCCGCGAACTGATCGAGCAATGGACGCTCGACTACGCCGAGTCATACGCCGCCGCGGAATAGGCGCGCAGCATGGCCGGGTGGCTGGGGACGCAGCGCAGCGGAGCCCCCAGGGAACCAGTACTCGATGTCGCGCAGCTGGGGGCTCCTGTTGGTCGTCCCCAGACGGCCCGCCGAATTGCAATCCATGCGCACGATCGACAAGACCTACGCCGATCCCCTCACGCTGGTGTGGCTGCACGCCGCGGCGCAGATGGGGATGCGCGTCGAGCGCAGCGCCGAGGTCAACGCCTCGTGGGACGGGGCCGGCGTGCTGACGATCGGCACGCCCGAAACGCTGGACCCCGACGACTCGCTGGCGCAAATGATCCTGCACGAGACGTGCCACGCCCTGGTCGAAGGGCCGGGGTGCGAGCGGCTGCTCGACTGGGGGCTGGTCAACGCCCCCGACAAGAAGGTACACGAACATGCCTGCCTGCGGCTGCAGGCCGCCCTGGCCGACACCGTCGGCATGCGCGCCTTCTTCGCCGCCACGACGATGTTTCGCCCGTACTACGATGCGCTCCCCGCCGCCCCGCTGGCCGACGACGGCGACCCGGCCGTTTCGCTGGCGACCGCCGCGTGGGGGCGCGCCACTCGCGGCCCGTGGGCCAAGCCGTTGCAGGAAGCACTACAGCGCACGGCGCAAATCGCCCGCGCCCTCGACGGCGTCACGTCGCCCGATGCCTTGTGGCATGGGCAAGGCCTAACCAATTGACCGCGGCGCGATGCGGCAACCTCCCGCGATTGGTTCATTCTCGCCGGAGAATTGCCGCCGGATCAATCCAGCGGCGCTTCTGCCAGTTGCTTGAGCGCGTCGAGGCACTCCACCACCAACTCGGGGGTCGTCTCACTCCACCCTTCGCGGCGGTGGGCGATGATCGCCAGCTTGAACTGCTCGAACGCCTCGGCCAGGTCGTCGGGCAGTTCGTCCACCTCCACCGGCAGCCGCTCGCGGGCGACCTTGCTTTTGGCGGGCGCGTCGCCGGGACCTTCGCCGGGCTCTTCGGCCGTCGTGCCGTCGTCGAACGGGGCCTCGTCGTCATCGCCGTCGGCGGCCGGCTTGTCCTTGCTCTTGGCGGCCGGTTCGGGGGCGTCGATTTCTTGCACCGACGCGGTCGCGGCGGTCCCGTCTCCCTCGCCGCGACCGTCGTCGACGCTGATCCCCTCGGCGGCAAAGCCGTTCGCCACGGCCGCATCGTCCTCGGCGGGCGCGTCGCCGGGCGTGCCGGTCGTCTCCCACCGCTTGCCGCGCATTTGCGAGACGCTCCACCCGTTGTGGATGGCGCCTTCAAGCCACATCTCGGCGTCGTCCCAATCGATGGCCGCCTGGAAGTGGCTCCAGTACAGCCCTTCGTACTGATCGAACGCGTCGCCGAATCGCTGAAACACCCGCCGCAGCCGGCCGACGTGCTGGCTGGTCACGCCGCCGACCAGATGGGCCCACGCCTCGTCGGAATAATCGGTCACCGGGGCGCCATCGGCCAGCAGCGCCTCGCGCCATTGGCAAATGATGCGGCCCTTCTCCCAGTTGGTCGTGCTGATCAACTGGTTCCACTGGCCAACAAACTGGTCGGCGGCGGTCGATTCGGTCGTGGCGGCGTCTGGTGTGCTCATACGCTAGGGGGCTCCGTGCAACGCGATTCCTGGAAGCCGCTCGCCAGAAGGAACGCCGCGAGTGCCGGCGCTGTCACGAGCGGGGGGCGGATTCTAGCACGGCCGCTGCTAGCGGGGCCACGACCGCCGCGAGCCCGGACGCGAAAACAGCCCAACTGCCGCGCCGCATGAGCCGCAAAGCCCGCAGCGCAGGCAGAGTTTCGCGCGCCAGGCGGGCGCCAATGTCAGACGGGCAACTCTCGCGGCGGTGGAAAACGCGTCGACAAGACAGCAAGAGATCGCGCGCCCCGGCCTGGCAAGCACACGAACACCTCGTCCATAGCCGGACGGCTACGCCGTCCGCCGAGCGCATGGCGAACAAGAAAACGCCCAACGGCGCGACGGCGGATCGCGTAGCGATCCGGCTGAGGGCGGTGTGCTTTGCGGTTGCGAAGATTGAAACGGCTGTTGCCGCGACGCGACACGGCGCTAGGCCGAGGGCGCCTTTTCATCCGACTGGTAGTCGTCGCAGCTTTTGTGGGCGCCGTCGCAGAAGGGCTTGTTGGCGGAGTGGCCGCAGCGACACAGGGCGTAGGCGGGCTTGGCCGGATCAAGCGGGAACGCGTTGCCCTCGGAGTCGGTCAGCGTGAAAGCGCCCTCGACCAGGAAGGGACCGTTGGGGCGCATGCGGATGGTGACGTCGGCCATGGGAATCTTTCGAGGCAAGGTGAAGTGCGGAAACTCGGGGACGCCGCCAGCGCCGTCAGGCAATCGCGGCGTGCGTAGTGTAGCCGATCAACCCGGCGACGGTAAAACCGCACGCCGACACGATCTGATCACGCCATGACGGCGGCGAAAATCGCTTGGAGCCGCCGGGGGATCTGTGCCGTCGAGTGGCTGGGGACGAAGCGAAGCGCA
>JAGQOU010000516.1 GCA_020427145.1 Planctomycetales bacterium
GGTTTTGGGTCTGGCGGCGCCTTGATCGTGACGGCAGCCGGAGGCGACCTCGGTGCGGGGTACAAAGGCCACGGGTCGCTGACCATCGCTGACGGAATCAACGTCGCAAGTCCCTACGGTGTCCTCGGCGACTATGCCGAAGCTACGGGTTCCGCGACGATCACCGGAACCGACTCAAGTTGGAGCATCGGCGATTACATCGACGTCGGCCGCTACGGCAACGGGACGATTGGAGTTGCAGCTGGTGGCGTAGTCAGCGCCGGCTCCGGATTTCTCGGCTACGGCCCCGAAGCAGTGGGCATGGCAACAATTACTGGATCGGGATCAAAATGGATCAACAGCCGAGACTTTTTTGTCGGCAACAAAGGTCGAGGGATGCTCAACATCGAAGCAGGGGCAGAGGTCAGCAGCAGTAATATCTACCTTGGATACTGGGGAAACTCGATAGGAGAAGTGTCGGTCACGGGCTCGGGTTCAAAACTGACCAGCAGCGAAAACCTTATTGTCGGTCGTGGCGGCAGCGGCGTGCTTTGGGTCGACGGAGGCGGCGAGGTCGCATGTAAATATGCTCAAATCGAGTCAGTCGCAAGAGAGTCGACGGTCATAGGGTTGGGTTCCAAACTGACGACCAGCACAGACCTTCGCGTCGGCTATGGCGGTAGCGGTTCGCTGTATGTAGCAGGGGGCGGTCGCGTGAGCTCTCGGAGCGGGTATATCGGCTCGTTCTCAGATCAAACCGTCAGCGAGGTAACGATCACCGGGCCGGGTTCTCAATGGGACAATGACTTTCTCGTCGTTGGCTACGGTCCCAAGAATGTTGGTGGCGGGACTCTCAACATCACTGACGGCGGATTAGTGACAGTTGCCGAGAGTTTGCGACTCGATCCGGTTACCCCTGGTAAAGATGGATTCGTCAACATCTCGACTGGAGGCATGCTAGCGGTGTTCGGCGATGTCGCCGGGTCGTTGACTCAGTTTCTCGGCGTGATAGAGGGCTCTGGTACAATCCGGTATTGGCTTGACGAAGTTGGGTGGTCCCCGATATCTGGTGCTACGCAAGGAGTTGACTACGAGCTTCAGCACTTCTCGACGGGTGATTTGCATGGCTACTCGTTGCTTACCGTTGGCACAATATCGGCAGGCCCGCCCGGGGATTTCAATGGCGATACAATTGTTGATGGAGCTGATTTACTTCGCTGGCAGAGGGGCGGTTCTCCTGATCCCAACAGCGCAACGGATCTTGCCGTTTGGCAAACCAACTACGGCGCCGCGACGCCGCTACCAACCACAGCGGACATCCCCGAACCCACTGCTTGGATTCTGATTGGACTCAGTCTTGTTGGATTTCGACGATTCTGCAATCAAATGTAACAAAGCCGCTTGTATTCGCTGCTCTGAAATAGCGTAAGTGCTGCGGACTGCGGCGACATCCAGCCGGCCATCCTCTAAAGGAAGTCCGCACCATTGAAGTCAGCGAGTGACAGCCGCCGTTCACAGCTCGCTATGATCATGCCATTAGGCATTCAAGCGAGGGGCTTCTCATCTGACGTGAGAGAAGTATTGCTCCTTCAAAGCAACCCCGATGCGAAGCGATACGCTGTCACGACCTTACAGCGTTCTCAAGGCGCGACTGTTGCATCGTACGAGGCCGCGTTGGATCCAGGCGAACTTGCGGAGGTGTTTTCCGCCGCGGCCACGTCGGCGAGTTGCGCTGCATTCCAAAGCGCTGAGGCCTCCACGCCCGTGGTTGGACCCGGCGGCTTGCGCAACGAGCGGCGGTAGACTTGCCCGCCGTTGGCAACTGCAGAGGGAGAATCTTCGAGGCGTGTCGCGTCTCCGCTGGAAACAGTTGCTCCGCAATCCGCATCGAGCACGACGACGGTTGCCTCGCGTGTGAACCGCAATTGACTCGATGCATTTCCGGATGCTCGGAGCGTCGCGGTCGAGCAAGGCGCCCGGCAGGCACGACAACGCCTCTGACTCGGCGGCGCCCGCCCTCCCGGACGGCGGTCATTTTTCGCCCAGCAAGTCGCGGTACTGCGGCTCCAACCCGGCTGCCGCCTTCACCGCCTCGTCGACCTGCGGGCCGTTATCGATCCACACATTCCCCGGGCCGTTGGCGTTGGCCAGGAAGCGTGCGGCGGGGCACCAGTTGTTTTGCACCGTGATCCAGGACGAGCCTTCGTCGAGATACAAGTAAAACCAGTGCTCGGCGTCGTGGACGTACGGGCTCATCACGACGTCGTGAATGCAGTTGTCGCGAATGATCGTGCCGGGCTGGGCCGAGAGCGTGTAGATCGCCGCCGTGTCGGACATGCGCGTGGCGATGCGGTGGACGTGATTGGCCACGACGCGGTTGTCGCGCATCGCGTTCGCGTCGCGCGTCCACCCCCAGCCGAGACTGATGCCGGTGTACGGACAGTCTGAAACGTCGTTGTGCTCGATCGCCGCGTGGCGGGCGTACCCGACGCAGATGCCGACGCCGCCCCAGTCCTCGGCGCCGCACTCGGCGACAACGTTGTTGGCGATCCGCTCGCGGGTGCAGATGGCTCGCTCGTCGGCCGGCAGGTACGGCAAGTGAGTCTCCTCGGCGCCGGTTTGGAAACTGCCCAGTTGCAGGCCGTTGCCGCCAATGTCGTGGAAGGTGCAGCCCTCGATGCGGTCGTCGTGCGTGCCGGCGACGAAGTCCAGCCCCGCGGCCGCCGTGTGCTCGAACCGGCAGCGATGAAACTGAATATGGTGCGCGCCCGCAACCGATACCGCGGCGGGAGTGCGCGTGAGCCACGCCTGGTTGTCGAGACTCCGCCACTGGGGCGTTCCCTTGGGGCGTAGCGTGTACGCTTCGGTCATCGCCATCGTCGCCTGCAACGGCACGTGCCCGTGCGTGCCGGGACGGCGCCAGGCGGCGTGAGCGAACGTCACGCCGCGAAACTCGACATGGCTGACGGGCCGATCGAGCGAACCGTCGATCTGCACGACGGTCTCGAGGGCGGGTGCGATCACCGCGTCGTGGTGGAGATCCTCCCCCGGGCGGGGCCAGTAGTAGACCACGCCGCGGGGCGCATCAACGAACCACTCGCCGGGCTGATCGAGAAACTCCACCGCGCCAGTCAAGAAATACGGCGCCCCGCGGGGATCCAGCGTCGGCGGCGGCCAGGGGTGCTCGAACTGCAGGCGGCTCTCCGGCTGCTGGAATGCAATCCGCACGCCGTCGTCGTCCGCCTGCATCGATCGCACGCGCAGTTGGGCGATCTCCCAACCCTGCAGCACGGTCATCTCCACGCCGGCGGCGGCCGTTGGCAGGGCGAAGTCGCCGGCCGCAACGAGGCACGTTTGGCTAGCGTGATTCCACGCTTTGGTGCGCGCCATGACGCCCGCATCGGGCTCGCGCGCACGCACGGCCTTGCGGTCCTCCACCCACAGTTGGCGAATGTCGACCGGTCGCCCTTGGAAGCGTGGAAGGGGCGCACCGAACACCCGTCCGCGGGCCGCGGCCGGCAGCCCTGGCAAATTGTCGTCAACCAGCCGCCACCCCGTCACGGCGACTCCGCCGCTGAGCACCGGCGCCGCACCGTCCGCGGCCCGAATGATCGTGGGACTGGCCTCGGCGCCGGAATCCTCGGGCCGCACTCGTAGCGGCTCGCGTAGCGTATAGACTCCGTCGTTGAGAACGATGCTCACTCCCTCGGCAACCGCGGGATCGTTGAGCCGCCGCAGGTCGCGCGCCCGCCGCAACGCAACTGCCGGCGAGGCGAGCGGCTGCTCGCGCGTGCCTGACGCCGCGTCGTCGCCGGCGGGGGCGACCCAAATCTCCACGGCTGCCGCAGGCGTCGCCAGCAAGACGGCGAGCCAAAGCAACAGCGTCACGAGGAATTGCGTGCGTTGTGGATTCATGGAACAAAGCCCCGCCGTCTGCGGCCGTCACATCACCCAGTGAAAGAAAAGATAGAGCCCCGCCATCACCACGGCCAGCGCGCCCCACAGCGCCCACCCCACGGCGCCCAATCCGCGCTCCGCCTGATAAGCTTCGCGCATCGTCGGCAGTTCCGATTCGGTTTCGCGATGCTCGGTCGCCAACGACACGACGACCATCAGCGCCAGCAACATACAGAATAGTCCAAACGACTGGAGCAAGAAGTGAGGCAGCAGGGACTCGCCGTCGGCGTCCAACAGAAACGTCGCGTTGTTGAAGCTGGCAATCCCCAGCCCCAGGCTGAGCGCCGTGCCAAGCACCAAGGTCGCCAGCGCAGCCGTCGCGGTGGCGCGTTTCCAGAACACTCCCAGCACAAACACGGCCGACACCGGGGGCGCCATGTAGCTGATGATCGACTGGAACAGATCAAACAGATTCAGACCGCCCGACTCCTGGGTCCGCTTCAGATACATCGCGATTCCCACCGCCATGACGCCGGCGAGCAGGGTTGTGATTCGGCCCACGGTTTTGGCATGGCGCTCGGACCGATCCCTGGCGAACCAGCGCTGATGCACGTCGAGCGTGTACACGGTGCTAAACGAGTTGAGCCCCGAGTTGAGCGTCGACACCACCGCGGCCACCAACACGGCGACGATCAGCCCCTTGAGTCCCGGCCCCAGGTACGCGTCGACCATTTGCAGAAACACCCGCTTGTCGTCTTTGATGCCGGGCATCAGCACCGCGGCGCAAATCCCGGGCAGCAGAAAGATAAACGGCGGCAGGATCTTCAGGAATCCGCAGAACAACGTGCCGGCCTGGCTGTTTCGCAGGTCGCGGGCGCCCAGGGCCCGCTGCACGATGGTCTGGTCCGAGCACCAGAACCAGAGCGACAGCACGGGATAGCCCAGCACGAACGCGTACCACGGCGTCGCGGAGCCGGAGGGCTGGAACAGCTTCCAGGTGAGCCCCCGCGGGACGTCGCCGACCTGCACGTTTTGCAGCGCTGCGAAACTGCCAACCTCCGCCAGCGCAATGCACGACAGCGTCCCGGCGCCGGCAATCATCAGGATCGATTGAAACGAATCGGTGACCATCACCGCGGCCAGCCCGCCGGCAACCGTAAAGCTGGTCGCCAAGACGGCCAGCACGACGATGCTCGTCAATTCTTCCCAGCCGAGCAACTGCGCCAACAACGAGCCGCCGGCGAACAGCGTGCCGCCAATCCACAGCACCACCGTGCCGAACAGCGAGTACACGGTCATGAACGTGTAGCAGTTGTCGCCGAAGCGCTTGCGGAGAAACTCCGGCATCGTGGAGATCTTGGTCGACAGATAAAACGGCACGAAGACCATGCCCAGCAGAAACAGAAAGATCCACGCCATCCATTCGTAGTTGGCGGTGACCATGCCCGTGGTGTAGCCGGCGCCGCAGGTGGCAATGAGAAAGTTGGGCCCGATGTTGGTGCCGAAGATCGACAGGCCGACGTTGCCCCACCCCATCGAGCGGCCGCCCAGGAACAGGTCGTCGCTGCCGCGTTGGCGGTAGCTGACGAAGCCGCCAATGGCCAACAGCGTCACGACGTAGCCGGCGAACACCGCCACGTCGAGCGGCCCCATGTCGAGTTCGCCGCCCGTGAATGCAAGAGTGATCGGAGTCCGCGGCATCGGCTCAGTCGTGAGATAAGTGTGTCGTCTCCCCGCCCCGCAACGAAGCGGACCTCAGGGCACGGGATTCAACGGGGCCCAGATGCCCTCGGTCACGTCAGAAAAGGGTTTCTGGCACGGGTCGGTCAGTT
>JAGQOU010000517.1 GCA_020427145.1 Planctomycetales bacterium
TCTCCCAGCTGAGCTAATCCCCCAATGGGCATTCAAAGCCGTGGCCTTGAACACGCGAAACTACCAATCGGCGGATTCGCTGTCAACGCTCGCAAAACGCGCGGCCGGCCAAACTCGGGTGCTGGCGCCGCAACATTTCTGCGTTGGTCTCCTGCAAAAGATCGATCGGACAGGCGCTCGCCGTCCGATACGAGATTTTGGGCCGCCCTAACAGCTTCCTTTTTCCATACGAGCGTTGCAGCCGGTTTTGACGGCACGGTCGGCATAGCTTCGTTTCGTTGCAAACCTTGTTTTGGCCAGGAGGGCTGATCGTGCGTCGATTTTGGGGGGATTTTCAGCGAATTGCACAGGCGTGCCTGTGGAGCGCCGTTGCCGCGTTCTGGGGGACGACTTGTTTTGCCAACGAGACCAACTGCGGCAGCAGCGTGGAGTGCGGCGACACGATTTGCGGCGCCATGAACGACTGCTGCTGCGAAATCGGACCACGAGCCTGGTTCAGCGCCGAATACCTGCTGTGGCAAGTGTCCGGCGTCGACGTGCCGGCTCTGGTGACCTCCAGCCCCGCCGGCACGCCGCTCAACCAGGCGGGGCGGCTCGACGATCCGTCGACGACCGTGCTCGCCGGCAACGACACGATTCTCGACGGCTGGCGCTCCGGCTACGCCCTGTCGGGCGGCGTGGCGCTCGATCCGTGCGGCCGCGTAGCGATCATCGGCGATTACTTCAACGCGGGTCGAGACAGCTACCGATACGGGGCCGGGCCGGACACGGGCGCCATCATCGCGCGCCCGTTTTACAACACGCAGGCGGGCGCCCAGGACGTTGAGTTAGTCGACGTGCCCAACGAACTCTCCGGCCGGGTGGACATTACCGGGCATACGGACTTCCAAGGCGCGGGCGCTGCGTTGATGGCCAATCTATGGAACTGCTGCGACTCGTGCAGCGATCGTAGTTCCGGACTCTGGGTGCTCGGCGGCTACCGGTACTACCAACACGACAGCCGTCTGAACATCGTCGAAAATCTGCTCGTGCTGCCCGGCACGACCACGCCGCTGGTGCCGGGGACGAGCATCCTCCTCAGCGACCAATTCACGGCGCGCAATGTCTTCCACGGCGGCGAATTCGGCCTGCAAGGGCGCGTGCAGCGCGAGGAATGGTGGATCGACGGCCTGGCGGCGATTGCCGTGGGCAACAACACTCGCACCGTGACGGTCAGCGGCAGCACGACCAATACCGTGCCGGGCGTCGGCACGTCGACGGCTGCGGGGGGATTGCTCACGTCGTCGGTGACCAACATCGGTCGGTACGAGGATTCCAAGACGACCGTGATTCCGCGATTCCGCCTGGGAGCCGGCGTTCAGCTCACCGAACATCTGGCGGCGCGAGTCGGCTACAACGTGATCATCTGGGACGACGTCGCTCAGGCGGCCGCGCACCTGCCGCCGGGGTTGGCGGTTGATCCGCGCAATTTGCCGCCCGTTCAGGCCGGCGGCGGCCCTGATCCGGCGTTCCCAGGAATCCAGAGTTCCACCGTCGTCGCCCACGGCTTTGATTTCGGGCTGCTGGTGGATTTTTAGCCCCAGCGTGAACGCGCGACAGCTGGCAATTGGTCGGCCACGCCGTCCGGAGGGGAAACGCGCACTTGCTGGCAGTCCGGGCCGCGTAGCGGCCCGGCTGGTGGGGGGCGACTCTCTGTGCGCGCCGCGGC
>JAGQOU010000031.1 GCA_020427145.1 Planctomycetales bacterium
GCGCCATCGCCGGCATCTTCGCGGCGCTCGTGCTGGCGTCGATCGCCGTGCGCGTGCTACGGGCGACGCGGCCGGGGAACGACTGGAGCGAGGTCGCCCAACGGGTGCGCACCTGGTGGATCATTTCCGGGGTGTTCAGTTTTTCGATCGTCGCCAGCCGCACGATTTCGATTCTGTTTTACGCCTTTATCAGCTTTCTGGCGCTCAAAGAGTATCTGTCGCTCATTCCCACGCGGCGGGCCGATCGCCGGGTGCTGTTCTGGGCGTATGTGGCCATCCCGCTGCAGTTCTTCTGGGTGTACTGCGAGTGGTACGGCATGTTCATCATCTTTATCCCCGTGTACATGTTTCTGTTGCTGCCAATGCGAATGGTCAGCATCGGCCAGACCGACGGCTTCATCCGCGCCGCCGGCACGCTGCACTGGGGGCTGATGACCATGGTGTTCAGCATTAGTCACGCCGCGTTCCTGTTGATCCTGCGGCTCAAGGACGCCCCCAACGAGAATCCGGGGCCGGGCTTCGTGCTGATGCTGGTCGTGCTGACCGAGTTGAACGACATCTTTCAGTTCATCTGGGGCAAGACGCTGGGCCAGCGCAAGATTCTGCCCAGCGTGAGCCCAGGCAAGACGTGGGGCGGCTTCTTGGGCGGCGTCGCCACGACCGTCGTGCTCGCCACCGGGATGGGCCCCTGGCTGACGCCGATGAATCCTCGGCAAGCGGCGCTCGCCGGGCTCATCATCGGCGTCGGCGGCTTCATCGGCGACGTCTGCATCTCGGCCATGAAACGCGATCTGCACATCAAAGACAGCGGCGCCCTGCTGCCGGGGCACGGCGGCATGCTCGACCGCATTGACAGTCTCATTTACACGGCGCCGTTGTTTTTTCACTATGTGTACTGGCTGTTCCTGTTCCAAACCCACGGCGCAAAGCCGTAAGTCGGGATTGCCAGCCGGCAAGCGAGGTTGTTTTCACCACGCGGTACGCAGAATTCGATCCGTGAGACGGCAATCCCGGCGTGCTCTGCGACATGTACGGCGAGACGACTGACACGAGAGTTAGCTGCAAGTGAACCGCGTTCTGCGATACCTGTTCTTCAATTTCTTCGTGCGGCCGGTGGTCACCATCGTGCTGGGGCTGAATGTGCGCAACCGGGAGCGCCTGCCGAACGACGGCCCGGCGGTATTGGTGGCCAATCACAACAGCCACCTCGACACGATGGTGCTGATGGTGCTGTTTCCCTGGGGGATGCTGCCGAAGCTGCGGCCCGTGGCAGCGGCCGACTATTTCTTTCGCAGCCGATTCTGGAAGTGGTTCAGCCTCAACATCATCGGCATCATTCCGCTGGACCGCGACGCCAAGCGCGGCGGCGGCAAACAGCACCCGATGGCGCCGATCAGCGAGTCGCTCGCCCGCGGCGACATTGTCATTCTCTTTCCCGAAGGGAGCCGCGGCGACCCCGAGCGGATGGGCGAGTTCAAATCGGGCGTGGCCCATCTCGCCAAACTTCATCCCGACGTGCCGTTTTATCCGATCTTCATGCACGGCCTGGGCAAGGCGCTCCCCAAGGGCGAGAAGCTACTGGTCCCGTTCTTCTGCGACGTGTTCATCGGCGAGCCGCTGCGCTACGCGGGCGATAAGGCCGCGTTCACCACGGCGGTCGGCGACAGCATCGCGGCGCTGGCGGCCGAGGGGCGTTTTGAGCCGTGGGAGTGAGCCGTCGGATGTCGTCGCGCGCCGCGTGAGCATGATCGCCGTAATTCGCAAACTCGCATTGACACCGTTTACAGACGTAAACTATCTTCGCCGTCGCAACGTCCCGCGTAGGAATCGCCATGCCCGAACCGCTCACAATCTCGGACGCCGAATGGCTGGTGATGAACGTGGTGTGGCGCGACCAGCCGGTCGAGGCGCAGCAGGTCGTCGACGAGCTCGCTGAGGCGAATTGTTGGTCGGCGGCCACGATCAAGACGATGCTGCATCGATTGGTGAAGAAGCAGGCGTTGTCGTTCCAGCAGGACGGTAAACGCTATCTCTACAGCGCCGCGGTGCGGCGCAGCGATTGCATTCGGCGGGCGAGTCGATCATTTCTGGATCGCGTCTTCGGCGGCGACGCGGCCCCGGCCCTGATGCATTTCGTGAAGACGACAAAGCTCACTGACGACGAGATCGCCGCGATCCGTCGCCTCCTCGATGACAAGGAAGGTCGGACATGAACGGACTGAATGGATGGGAATGGTTGGGTGCGGCGTTTGCGGCGACGCTTGTTGCGGCAGCGCTGGCCATGCCGCTGGCGGCCGCGGCGTGGGGGATTGATGCCGCGGCCAAAAGGCGGATCGCACCGCGTTGGCGGTGCTGGTTGTGGACGCTCGTGGCAGTGCGCCTGTTGCTACCGTTTGGACCGGCCAGTTCGTGGAGTTGGCACAACATCTGGTTGCCGTCGGCCACTGCGCCCCAGCCGCAGTCCCTCGACGCGGTGAGCTTCTCGCCCGACGCGCCCGACGCGGCAGCGGCTGCCGTCACGTATCAATGGCGAACCGCCTGGGGAACCGGCGTCCCGACTCCCGCGCCCGCAGCAGCGGCAATCGACTGGAGCGACCTGCTGATCCGAGTGGCGATTGTCATCTGGGCGATCGGCGCCGTTGTTGTGGCGCTGCGCGCTTTGGTCGCGTCGCGGCGTTTCGCGCGGCGACTGCGTTCGACCCAGCAGTGCGCCGACCCCCGGGTGGCAGAACTGTTGACCAGGTGTTGCGAGCTCGTCGGCGTGCGGACGCCGCGGGTGAAACTTGTGCCCGATCTCGCCGGCCCCGCGCTGTTCGGCGCGTGGCGGCCGACGCTCTGCTTGCCGAGCGACGCGAGCGCGCAACTCAGCGACGCCGAACTGCAGATGATCTTCCTGCACGAAGCAGCCCACCTGCGTCGCGGCGACGCTTGGCGGGCCTGGCTGGTCACGGCGGTGCAGGCTGTCCACTGGTTCAATCCCGTCGCATGGTTGGCGACGCGTCGCATCACCGCGACGCGCGAATTGGCATGCGACGAGATCGTCCGGCAGTTCACCGAGCCGGGCAACCGAACCTGCTACGCCGAGTTGCTGTTGCGATTTGCTCGTCGCGAACCCGGCTTGGCGATGGGATTGGCGGGCATGGCCTTCGCGCGGCCAGGCGGCCCTTTGGCGGAGCGAATCACCGCGTGGGCCGCCAACGGGACAACGCGTCGCGTCCCGGCGACCGTCGTGCTGGCGCTCATCTCGGCTCTCGCCATTGTCGGTTTGACCAACGCGGCAAACACCACAGCGAGGCCGGACGACAAAGCCGCGCTCGATGAATTCTTGGCTGCCGGCAAATCAAAGTACGATCCGTTGCACAACGGACTCGCCTCACCGTTGCCGGGAGCGGGCGACGATGGTTCCGCGGAACCGGCCGTCCTGCACGCCTACGACGTCGCGCTCGCCGCGGCCAAGCTCGCCGAGGTCAACGGCGAGCGTAACCCGTACGGTTGCGTCCTGGCGTACGCCAAACTGCCGGGGTTCGGGTTCAAGTCGGCGCGCTACGACGACGCAGAGCCGCAAAAGTTGTGGCTTGAGACCTCGCCGCGCGGTCACGCCGAGTTCGCCAGCCTGCTGGCGTCGCTCGCCAGATCGGGCGGGTGGCAGGTGATTGTGACCGCCTACAGTTCTTCCACAACGAGGCTGGAGTCGCTCCAAGGCATTGATTGGCGCCGGGCGGTTCATTTTACGATGCCGCAGGACGAGGAGGTCTTGTCCGCATTCGACGGATTTTCTGCGGACGGACAGGCGAACGAGTTGTCGGTGAGTTCGCAGTCTGTTTCACAAACATATTTGCCCTACCTGGCAGTCGTAGCGACCGCCAAACAACGCGACCAGATACTTGACCAATTGCAGAACGATCCGCGTGCGTCGTTACGATCGAGTCCGAGAGTCACGATGTTCAGCGGCACGCAGGCGATGATTTGCGATCGGTGGCAGCAGCCATTCGTGATCGGAGTCCACTATGTCGAAGGCGAGTACGCCGCCGCCGCTCAGCCCGATGTGGCTATGGTGTCGCAAGGCGTGCGTTTGGACGTCAACCCGCAAGTGATCGACGCCGAAACGCTTGACCTGGGGTGCGTGGCGACCTCGTCGACGGTTGACGAAGTCGGCACAGTGAAGATTCCCGGACAAGACGTGACCGTCCAGGCGCCGTTGGTCAGTCGCCAGTCGATCGCCGCGCGGTGTCGTTTGGCCCCTGGCGAGGCGCTGCTCATCGCCCCGCTGGCCGGGCGGCAATCCGATGCGGCCCAGCCGATCGATCAAGAGCTCTATGTGATCTCAGCGGAGTGGTTCCTCGGCAGCGGCTTCGGCGGAGACGTACCCGTTGGCAAGAAAGCGGTGATCGACGAAGCGGTCGGAGCGCCGCGAACTGAACCGGCCGATGCGAACAAGGCGGCGTCGAGTTCCCCTTGACGGGGCAGGCGTCCGCGCTCACACGACGTGCCGCAAGGCCAGCGCGTACAGCGCCAATGCGTAGTCCTGCGCCATGAGTTGCGAGATCCACGCGGAGCAGGAGAGCTGTTCGCTGACGTGCTGCGCGAACAGGTGTCGGTACACGACGAACGGTAGGTGCGCGCGCCCCAGCAGTTCGTACACTTCGCGACGCCACTGCGTGTTGTAGCTGCGAATTGCCATCCGCAGGCTAAACCAGTGGAAGCCGCGCGTGATTAAGCTCACCGCGCCCCACTTGGGAAGAAACACCGCCACGCCGAGCACCACTGTCAGGGTGGCCGCGATGGCAATGTCCGCCGCGGAAAGCGAGCCGCCCCGTTCGGTCATGAAGTGCATCGCCAACGGGACGATGACGGCGACGCACGCGGCCGCCATCGCCAGGAAGTAGGCGCAGCCGGAGAGGTTCCAGACTTGCCCCAATGACGACTTCTTCGACGCCGCTTCCAATTGCACTAACAGGGCGCGGATGCGCCGCGACCACAGCTCGGCCTCGGCGATTTCTTGCTCGGCTTCCACGTGACGGGCGTGGACTTCGTCGCAGGTCCAGGCCCAAATTGGGTAGAACGCGGCGAACTCCGGCTCGTCGTTGTCGATCCGAAACGCTGCGAGTAAGACCTCCGGTTCCGCCGTCAGACGCATCTGCTGCTCAATCAGCGCTCGATCGGCCGCGACCTGATCTTCGACAAAGAACGTCTGCAGCGTGCGGTCCAACGCCGCGTGCAATGGGCTGCGCGCCGCAAACGCCTGGCGGACGGCAAGGTATTCGGCGACGATTGACAGCAGATCGACCTCGAAGGTCGCCTCCGGCGGGATGTGCTCGAAATTGCCTTCGATGAACCCCATGGCTTCGGTCGTCCAGGCGGCGGCCGCGGGCGGGGCGCCGGCGGCTTTCCATTGGGCGGCGCGGAGCATGCGAATGGTGAACGCCATCTTGCCCGCGAGATTGACGTCGCGGAGTTGCGATTCGCATTTGCGCAGCGTGGAGACGAACGTCTCCAACGGCGCGGTGCGCAGCAGCAACTCCCAGCCCGGTTCGGTCACCGGGTAAAAGGCGTCGTTGCCGATCGCTTTCGCGGCGGCGATCAACAGCTTGGGCAAATCGGCGGCGGCCACCGGTCCGCGGAAGTAGGCCTGCAGCAGGTGCAGCAGGGCGTACTCGCGGCGATGGTTGGCGATGCCTTCGATCAACCAGCGAAAGAACCGCAGTCCGTCCTGGCGTTCGCACAGATCCGACAGCACGGCCAGCGCGTAGTAGTCGTACGCCGATTTGTGCTGTTTGTCGCGCAGCTCGGCGTACAACTCCGCCGGCGACTCGGTCGCGACTCGCTCGTGGAGAGCGAGCACGGGCGCCGTCGAATGTTGAGACGGCCGTGAGATTTCGACGGGTTGGGGCGTCGGCCACGTCTCGACGTCCGCCGCCGCAAAGGCGCTGCTGGGGGCCCCGATGCCGCCGCCGTACCGCAGATCCTGGTCGAGCGACTCAAACGCGGCGCGAATTCGTTGGAACTCAGCCGGGTGCGTTTCCGGCTTGAACTGGCGAATCCAGCGGTTGTAACTCCGCTTGAGGTCCTTGCGATCGTACCCGTCGGCCAGCTCGAAGAACCGCTGCGGGTTGTGCGGCAGCAGTTTCCAGTTCGGTTGATCGGCGGAGTCGCCCATGATTGCTCGTTACATGTGACTGATAATTCTGAGAATGACCGAGATGCCGACCCACCACACCCACCAGGGTATGTCGCCGGACGAGGTGTCGGCGACCACGACGTCGCTCTTGCGCTCGGCCCGCGAGGCGTTCGACTTCTTCTGTCGCAAGAGCGACTCGAACCAGGCGGATTCCAGCTCGTAGAGCTCGGGCGTTTCTCTTTTAAGCAAGGCAATCATCCGGCGACCGCGTTTGCGCAGGTCGCCGCTGCGAAACCGGGCGACCATTTGCTCGCGCGTCACGTTGGTTTCACGCGGCGACCCGGCGAGCACCTGTTTTAGCGCGACGAAAAATTCGCCGTCGAACCCTTTCTGTTCCACCAGCCGCGGCAGATGTCGGCGATTGCGCGCCAACACGCGCAAGCGGTGGCTGGCCGCCCGCACGTCGGGCAGATCGTCGGCCCGCAGGGCGTCGAGTTGGGCCACGAGCTGCTCAGGCGGCGCGCTCCAGCATTTCTGGCGAATCTGCTGCAGCTTTTCCAATGCCGCCGCCCTGCGCGTCGCGGGGTCGTCGCCGGCGCGGGTCGCCGGCTGGCTCTTCGGCGTCAGCCCCAACGCCCGCGAGCGAATCGCAATGATCTCGTCGCTGGCCGCGGCCGGATGCAGCTGTAGCATCCGGACCAGGTACTCTGCCTGGCCGCGCCGGCGGGGGGCGGGGGCCGGCTCACTCGCCATGGTCGTCCCCTTTGTCCTGCGGGACGGAGTACCCCAGCGCCGAGAGAATGTACTCCAACGTCGCGCGGGCGCCCGCCACCAGCTCCTGATCGGAGGAGTTCATCGCCGCCTCGAAGCTGTCGATTGCTTCCTCGAGCTGTTGCCGGTGGAACGATGCAATTTCGCCGACGATGCGCTCGCTGAGCCGCAACAGCCGCTGATTGGCCATGTCCTCGCGAGGATAGTATTTCAGCTGCTGCAGCCGCTCGGTGGCTGCGCGAATCTCCTCCGGCGACAGGCTGGCGGCGTGCTGGGTGAGCACCGTGCGGAACTTCTTACCGCTGCCGGCGACGTACGCTTCGACCTCCAAAATGCCGTTCAGATCGTAGGTAAAGCGGATGAACACCTCCTGCCCGGGGGGCCCGGGCGGGATGCCGTCGACAGTCAGCTCGCCCAGCTTCAGGTTCTTCTCGACCTTGCGATTCTCGCCCTGGTACACTTCCACCGTCACTTCGCGCTGGTTGGGGAGAATCGTGGAGAACGTCTCCTCGCGCGACACGGGAATGGTCGTGTTGCGGTGGATGATGGGCGTGAAGTAACCGCTCTTGATTTGCGACCCCATATGTTTGGCCGTGTCCACCCCCAGCGTGAACGGGCAGACGTCGGTCATCACCATGTCGTCGACCGCCCGGTCGTCGGCGATCAGCGCCGCTTGGATTGCGGCACCCAGGCAAACCACCTCGTCGGGATTATGTTTCACCAGCGCCGTTTTGCCGTAGAACTCTTCGACGAATTCACGCAGCACCGGCATCCGCGTGGCGCCGCCGACCAGAATCACGTCGTCGACGCTGCCAAGATTGCAGTTGGCGTCGCGCAGGGCCTTTTGCATCGGCGGCACGAGTCGATCCAGCAACGGGCGGGCCGCTTTGGCAAAGGCGTCGCTGGCAATGCGGACGGTCTTGCCGCCCGCAGCGATGCGTCCCTCGGCGTCGGGGACGGCTACCACGGCTTCGGCTGCGTCGGAGAGCTGCTGCTTCGCCGACTCGCACTGTTGTCGCAACCGCGCCACCAACAGCGGCTGCCGCATCTCGGCGGTTTCCAGCTGAAGTCCCAGTTGTTTGAGGATCAACCCCGCCAAGCGGTCGGTGAAGTCCTCGCCTCCCAGAAAACTCTCGCCGGCGGTCGAGATGATCTCCAGCGTCCCCTCGAACACCTCCATTAGCGTTACGTCGAACGTGCCGCCGCCCAGATCGAGTACCAGCAAGGTTTTCTCGGCCTGCCGGTCGTGAAATCCGTAGGTGAGCGCCGCGGCGGTGGGTTCGTTGAGGATGCGGCGCACCTTCAGGCCGGCCAACTCGCCGGCCAGCTTGGTCGCCTTCCGCTGATTGTCGTTGAAGTACGCCGGCACGGTGATCACCGCGTCGGTCGCTTCGTCGCCGAGGTGCGCCGCGGCGTCCTCTCGCAGCGATTTGAGCACGAGGCTCGAAAGCTCGGGCGGCGTGAACCGATGGCCCGCCAGGTCGACGGTGTGATCGCTTCCCATCAGCCGCTTGAACCGCGAGACGCATCGATCGGGCCGCGTGACGCGCAGCTCGCGGGCGGCCGCGCCGACGACCACCTCGCCGTTGTCCAGCACGCCCACGACCGAGGGCGTGAGGAATTCGCCCAGCGAGTTGGGCACCAGCGTCGGAGCACCCTCGGCAAAGACCGCACACAGCGAGTTGGTCGTCCCCAGATCAATCCCCAGGATCGGTGCAGACATGGCGGCGAACAGCACGAACAGGCGGGGCGGAGACAGGGGCGTTACGGCGATATAGGAGCGATTATAGCCAGACTCGCCCGCCGGCAGGAACCCGGCAGGCGCCCCGCAAGCTGCGGATCGCGCAGGATTCGCTGCGCAATTTCGCCGCCCGCGGAACTCCAGTCTTGCCGAACCATGGCGAAATCCGCAGTGTCTGCTTACCATGGCGTGATGCGCTACAGAACTCCCGCCCCGACGACGCTCCCCATGCCCGCCGCGTCGCTGTCGAAAATCATCCGCCTGGCCGCCGCGTTGGCGTGTTTCCTTCTTCCAGGAGGCCGCGCCCGCGCCGATGCGTACGATCCGCCAGCCAATTACTACAACTCCGCCACCGGCACGGGCGCGACGCTGAAGAGCCAGCTGCACAATATTATCGACAATCACACCGTGCGCTCGTACGACGATTTGCGCTCGCTGCTGCAGGTCACCGATCGCGACCCAAACAATCCGTCGCGGATGATCCTGGTTTACGACCGCGTGTCGCTCGACGTGTCGAAGATCGGCAGCAGCATTCCCGGCTGGGATAACGGCGTCTCGTGGAACCGCGAGCACACCTGGCCCCGGGCGCGCGGCGTCGACTCGAGCGGGCCCGACAACAGCGACCTCCACCAACTGCGCCCCTCGACCAACAGCGTCAACAGCGACCGCGGCAATCTCAACTTCGGCGGCGCATTCGGCCAGCCCTACGGGCAAGTGTTCGACAAGGGAGCCACCGTGTGGTACCCCGGCGACGCCGACGCGGGCATGATCGCCCGGCAAGAGTTCTACATGGCCGTGCGGTACGACGGTTCGGACGGATCCACCGAGGACCTGGAACTGTACAACGGCAATCCGTCCACCTCACAGGGACTCGGCGATCTCGCGCGCCTTATCGAATGGAATTACCAGGCAATCCCCGATCAATTCGAGCGGTATCGCAACCAGACCGTCTACGGCTATCAGAAAAATCGCAATCCGTTTATCGATCACCCCGAGTTCGTTTGGTCGGTGTTCGTCAATCAGAACAACGACAGCCAGCTCGCGCTCGCCGGCGGCACGGCGGGAGCGGCAGGGGCCACGACGCTGGACGTGGACATGGGTCGCGTGCTCGTCGGGGCGCCGACCCCCGGTTCGCAGGTGATCACGCTCAACAAGTCCGGCTCCGCGGGAACCTATTACGAAGTCACCGCCACCGGCGCCGCGACCAGCAGCGTGACCGGCCGCTTCAACGCTTTCGCCACCGGCGGCAGCGGCAGTCGTAACGTGACCGTGGGGCTGAACGCCTCGACCGCCGCCGCGGGGCTGATTACCGGGACGGTCGCCTTCGACAATCTCGACATCACCACCGGCAGCGGCAGCGGCCGCGGGGCCCAGGACGGCAACGACACGGCCAACCTCGCGCTCACCGTGCTCGATCACGCCCGCCCGTCCTTCGACGCGCTCGCCGAGGTCACCACGCTGAGCTACGACTTCGGCGCGCTCGCCCCCGGCGCCGCGGCGACGTCGTTTCAGTTTGACCTGTACAACCTGCTCGGCAACGCGGGCTACACGGCCGGGCTCGATCTCGATCAGATTGACGTGCTCGGCGACAGCGGCGCATTTTCGCTGGACATCGCCCCCTTCATGGGGAGCGAGACCCTCGTCGGCGGCGGCAGTCGCATGTTCAATGCCACGTTCGACCCGCTTGCCACTGGGGAGTTCGCCGCAGTCTACACGTTCGACTTCTCCGACGAAGATCTCCCCGGCGCCCAGGACCTTGGCAGCCTGCAACTGTTGCTCACCGCCGAGGTCGTCGCGGCCGACAACGCCGACTTTGACGACGACGGCTCCGTGGCGGGCGCCGACCTGCTCGCCTGGCAGCGCGGCTTCGGCATGGCGGAGGGCGCCGCGCGAATCAACGGCGACGCCAATAGCGACGGCGCCGTGACTGCCGACGATCTTGGCGTGTGGCAAACCCAATTCGGCGCGCCCTCGGCGCCGTCCGCCAGCGCGGCCAACGCCGCGGCGGTTCCCGAGCCCGCCGCCATCACGCTCGCCGCACTACTCCTTGCCGGCGCCGCCGTCCTGCCACGGCGTTCGCGCACGAGCGCGTCGCAACGGTCTCGCAGGGAATCGCATCCAAAACCCGCCGCAAAAGCAACCTGCCCCGCCGCGCCGCAAGCGATATACTAACGGAGCACCGCGGTCCGGTAGCTCAGTCGGTTAGAGCAG
>JAGQOU010000518.1 GCA_020427145.1 Planctomycetales bacterium
ACGCTCGTCGGCGCGTCCGATCTTGTTGCCGATGAACCAACCAAGATCGGCCAGCAAGGTGGGATTGTCGGCGTTGAACTTAATGCCGTCATTGAGGTATTCGATGCCGCGCCGCACGTAGTAGTACCGGTCTTTCACGTCGTCGAGTTCGACCGACACGTTGTAAGTCAGATTCCACGCCTGGTAGCGCCACACGGCGATGAAGTACGGCTGCAGCTTGGCGAGTTGTTCCAGCGTCGCGCGGAACGCGGTCCAGTCTTCGACCTTCTTGTAGTGGTTGGCCTTCGTCCACAGCAGCGAGACGGCCAACCCGCGGAGGCCCAACGTGGCCAAGCGAATCGTTTCGCTGGCCGGATCGATCTGGCCCAAATCGGCTTGGCCCAAATTATACTCGGTGCGTAATTGGGCTAATTTGCCCCCAAGATCGTCAAGGGCCGCCGGGCGCCCCAGCCACGCGATTGGGAACAGCAGGATTACCACGACCAGCAGATACGCAATCTTGCGATAGAACGAATTGCTCTGGCTCATCGAGCGACCTCGCGAGTGCGTAACAGGAAGAAGCCGAGCACCACCGCCCCGATCACGTAGCCCAAGCAGACCGTCAAGTCTTGGAGCACGCGATCCCACGGCACTAGGTAC
Organism: Planctomycetales bacterium; assembly: GCA_020427145.1. GTDB lineage: Bacteria > Planctomycetota > Planctomycetia > Pirellulales > Lacipirellulaceae. The sequence goes on from JAGQOU010000518.1 coordinate 640, forward strand.
CCGTCGGCCGCGTAACTGACCGTGCTGAACGACGCGAAGTCCGGCAGCACCTGGGCCACCGCCCACATCGCCGGCCGCGCCAAGTACTTGTCAAAGCCTTGGACGAGCATGGCTCCCGGAGTGGGGTCGAGCGAAATCATGACGTTCGATTGGTTGGCGATGCGGAGCATCGACTCGGCCGGACCGCCGCCGTAGACGTTGCCGGTCGCGATATCGAGGAAATCTTGGCGGAAGAATCCTAGCAAGATGAACGCGGCAGTGAAGAACAGCGCCACCGGGCCGTTGACCACCGTACTGGCGGTCACGCCCACGGCGATCACGATCACCATCTGCACCCAGATGCTCAGGAACACCTTGCCGAGATTCAACTCGGCCGAGCCGTCGGGCAGACGCAAGTAGCAGTCGGCCTGGGCGAAACCGTAGTACTGACCGCGTTCTAGACACTGCACCCGCACCTCGAGCTGTCCCTGGGAGCTGACCAAGTCCTTGATCAGGTCGATCGGCTCGCGGGTTTCGCTGTCGAGCAAGGTCCGCGGGATGTCCTGCTGGTCCACCTGTTGGTCGCGGGCCGAAAACGGGATAGGGTCGCTGGCCACGCCGGTTTCCGGATTGCGGAGCTGCAGCGATCCGGTAATCGGGCGGCCGATGATTCCCTTATGCGTGCGGAACACCCGCACGATCAGCGCGAGCGGCAAAGCCTGCTTGTCGTCGGCGTCGACGACCAGCCGCTGTTCGGTGACGTCGTCGAAGGTCCAGATGGCGGCGGCCTGCGTATTTCCGTCGATGAAGCTGCGATAGGCCCATTCGTTGCCGACGCTGATGCCCGAGTCTTTTTCGACGCCCTGGCGATCAATGAACCGCAATTTGCCGTAGTAGGGGGCGCGGGCCCGCAAGAACCCTTCGGGCGATCCGACGCGGTAACCGTCGCCGTCGGGCACGATCGCATGGGAGTGGCCGTGCATCACCAACGCCTGGCCGCGTCCCTCGGCGTCGAGCTCAACCTCATGGCGGTGGTCGCCGGAGTTGCTCGTCTGGCCGCGATAGCCGAGCAGCTCGCCGCGCGGGTCGAGCACGCGTTCCAAATTGGATGTGCTCAACTCGTGCGTGTGATCCAGCGAGCGGACCACGAAAACGTAGCTCAGCGCCGCCATAGCCAGCAGCAGCAACGTGCCCACCAGCGAAAAACCGACGATCCGCCCAAGGATGATTTCGCCTGCCCGCACCGGCTTGGTGGCGACCGTATAAATAGTCTTGGTCTTGAAATCGGTCGGTAGGCTGAATGCGCTCAGCAGCAGCGCCACGCCTAGCACGAGATAGGTGGAAGCCGTCAGGACGAAACTGATGAACAAGCGTCCCGGTTCCTGGTGGTCCGTACTCAAGAACCAGTTGGCGAACAGCAGAATCACGAAGAATACCGCCAGCGCCACCAGCACGCGTCGCCGCCACGCCTCTTTCATGGCGAGCGTAGCCAACGCCCACACGCGGCGGGCGGAGGTTTGCCAGAGCTCGACGACGCCCCGGCTGAGCGTCGTGTAGACGACGTCGCCGCCGCGCAGCAGGCCGTGCCGAGCGGCCGCGATCAAGTAGCCCAGCACCAACGCCGCCAGCGCCAGCGCGAAGCCTACCAACAAATACCGCGGCAGTGCGCCGAAGAATTGATCGGCGCCTCCGGCGAACAGCCACTGGAGATAAGGAAGTATTTCGCGTTCGACAACCATCGCGTCTCTTTGCGTTTGTGCGGCGAGTTGCGTTTAAGCGGCGAAGGAGCGGGCCGGCGCGACGCTCCCGTCCATCGCTGCGGGGCGCGGCCAGTCAGGGCGTGGCCAGCGAAACTGCGGCGCCGTGGCCGCGCAGTCGCCAGCTATCGCACGCCCGCCTTGCGACCGGGGCGAGCCTCGCTGTCGCGAACGATTTCCAGGAACAACTCTTCCAGCGTCGTGGTGGGATTGTCCATCCCCAGCAATTCGCCCTGATGGCGGGCGATGACTTCGCGAATCTCCGACTGACAAGCGTCCGAGAGGTTCCGCGCGCGGATCTGAGTCACGTCGGCCACTTTGAGCAGTTCGTCGACGCGCCCTAGCTCCTTGAGTTCCCCCTGATGCAAGATCGCAATCCGATCGCATACGTCCTGCACGTCGGCCAGGAGGTGGCTGCACATCACGACCGTTTTGCCCTCTTGCTTGAGACGCAGGATCATGTCCTTCATCTCACGCGTGCCGATCGGATCGAGGCCGCTGGTCGGTTCGTCGA
>JAGQOU010000032.1 GCA_020427145.1 Planctomycetales bacterium
GGCCTACGACTTCGGGATCAAGCTCAACATCCTGCGACGGCTCGTCGCGACCGGAACGCGCGTGACCGTGGTGCCGGCGTCGACGCCCGCCGCCGACGTGCTGGCCCTGTCGCCCGACGGCGTGTTCCTGTCGAACGGTCCGGGAGATCCTGCCGCCGTGCCCTACGCCGTGGCGGCGGTGCGCGAGCTGATCGGCCAGGTGCCCATCTTCGGCATCTGCCTGGGGCACCAGCTGCTATCGCTGGCCAGCGGGGCCAAGACGTTCAAGCTAAAGTTCGGTCATCGCGGGGCCAATCACCCCGTGCAGCGGCTGCGCGACAGCGTCGTGGAGATCACATCGCAGAATCACGGGTTCGCGGTCGACGAAGAGACGCTGCCGGATTGCCTGGAAGTGACCCACCGCAGCCTGAACGACGACACGATCGAGGGAGTCCGTCGCCGCGACGTCGAGGCGTTCAGCGTGCAATACCACCCCGAAGCGTCGGCCGGGCCGCACGACAGCCACTATCTGTTTGAAGATTTTCTCGAATTGGTGCGGCGATAGCCGACGGCACAAGCAGCGAGAACGGCGGCAATCGCCAGACTCGCCGGTTCCGGCGTTGCGGCGAAATTCGACGATTGTCCATACGAACGCTGCCACGCCAGAAAGTCGCTGCCGTCGACTAGGTAATCGGCGTCGGCGTCGCCGCGGCCGCCTAACTGGCCAAATGAAGTCTCCCACACGCTCAAGTCGGCGCCATTGACGGCATGATCGGCATTGAAGTCCTCGGGAAGTATGCCAGCTTGGCTGACGCGCAGAACTCCGGTAGTGAGCAAATTGGAAGAGTCCCAACTCAAGCCCGCGGCCAGCGCGGGAAGACTGATGGTGGAGAACGATCCGGCAAAGTTACCGGCGTCCAGCAACCAGAATTGGTCGTTTGCCGTCGGCATGAAACCGTCCGTGAAGCTGACATTCAGATCCGCCCCGGCGGTAAACAAGCCTGCCGCTCCGAAGTGATCGTAATCGACGCCAAATTGCAGACCGCCCAGTTCCAGGTCCAGAGATCCTGCAGCGAGCGTGAGATCGCCGTTGACGAGAAACATTCTGGTCGCGTCGCTCGCCTTAAAAACGGCGCCGTTGTTGACCAAATCGCCGACGACGTCACTCGTCGTGAAGACGCCCCCAGTCAGCGTTGTGGTGGCCGCAGGCGAGATGATCACGGTATCGAAGGCAACGTCTCCGCCGGTTTGTCGATACTCGGCTCCAGTATCGACGACCAAGTATCGAGCGTTGGTGATGCCGCCCCCAGCAACCTCGACCTGCCCCCCTTCGACGAGCAAGTCGCCTGCAAACGTGCTCTGGCCGGTCAGCTTGACGTGACTCGATCCCTGCTTAATCAGGGATCGAGGCGTGTAAAAGTCACGGAAGTCTCCGGTGAATTGAAAGTTGGCGGTGCCGTCGCCCGTTAGGTGCAAGTCGTTGTACAGCACGACGTCGACGGCGATGTTGTAGGTGTAGCTCCCGGTGGGGCTATCGTCGGTTGCGTGCAACCCGATCTGCGCGACGCGGCCCTCCTGGTTGTTGGCGACCATCAATGTATTGCCTGTGAGCGATGCGGTTCGATTCCCTGCGCCTGTGAAACTACCCTCCAGTCGAACTTCGTTGAGTAGTGTTTCGCCAAGTCCCGGCAAGTCGGGGTGCCCCGCAGCGAGTGCAGTTGGTGAATGCGATGCCGCCCGGGCGAAACTTACGATTGACCCATAATCGACGTTGTTGTCCGGTTTCAGAACGACGATCAAATTTGATGTCGAATCGACGCGATTCAAGCCGGTCGATTGACCCTCCTCGTTTAACCACGCGCCCGAGGTGGACCAACTGGTGTTCGGAAAAATATTGCGAAAGACGAACGTATTGCCAAAGTGGATGTAAGTCTCAGTGCTATTGAGCGGTTTCTCGGTTTGCACTTCAAAATCAACAAACGCGCGAGTTAGTTCGGCGACCTTCTCGGGATAGAGCGCCGAAACATCGACGTCCTCGCCTGTGCCGTCGGGGTTGAGGTGATAAAGCCGCCAGTAGTCGTTGGCCTCGGGCTTGACGAATTTCCACTCGCCATCCTGCACTGCCGAAAAATTCTGCCGATTGTGCGTGTACAGGTAATCATGGGGAGCGTTGGTATTGGCCCCCGACAGGTAGGGCATCAGATCGACTCCGTCGAGATTCGCGGGAATCGCGCCGCCAGCCGCTGCGACAAAGGTTGGAAAGAAGTCGAGCGTGCTAATCTGCTTGTCGTAAACTCCCGGCGTAAGTCCTGGCGCGTAGACAAATGCGGGAACGCGAATTCCTCCTTCGTAGGCGCTGCCTTTGAGCCCCTCCAGCGGGCTGTTGTTGTGATAGGAGGGATTCGCACCGCCGTTGTCGTTGGCGAACACAATGATCGTATTGTCAAGCACCGAGTCAGCCTTATTGCCGTCGCCGTTGGGATCCTCCAGCCGGTCCAAAATCAACCCCACCGCTCGGTCCATCGCCAATGTCATACCCGCCGCCACTTTTCGCGTGGAACTGAGAGACGTGCCATTGAACTCGGCGACGTCGGCAGACTTGGCTTGAAACGGTCCATGCGGCGAATTAAACGCCGTGTACAGAAAAAACGGTTCCGAGCCGTTGGCATGGTTGGCGATAAACTGCGTCGACTCATCAGCGAACGTATCGGTCAACTCGCGACCTCGGACCGGGTCCGGCGCAATATTGTTGAACGACGGTTCGACGCCCCAATTCACAAGATTAGCGTTTCTATAGATTGAGTTCGTCGAATCGCTGTAGAAGTAGTCGTTGGCGCCGTCGAGCATGCCGAAGAAATAATCGACCCCCTGGTTCTGGGGCTGCCATTGTTCCTGCTCTCCGATATGCCACTTGCCAATGACTCCAGTGGCGTACCCCATCGACTTCATTTGCTCAAAAATCAGGTTCTCGCTGGCGGGGACTCCCTCGTTGGGCAAATCCGCAGGGAGCGCGTTGTAGTGAAAACCGAACCTCTGCTGGTATCGGCCGGTCAGCATGCCTGCTCGGCTGACCGCGCATGTCGATGACGTCACGTAAGCAGCCGTCGCGACGACGCTTTTCGAAGCCAATGCGTCCAAGTTGGGCGTGCGAAACTCCGTTGTCAGCCCCAGCTGCTGACTCGAGAAGCCGAAATCGGCGTAGCCTGCGTCGTCGGAAAACAACAGCACAATGTTGGGAGCCGTGGTCGCATGCGTCTGCGGCGCCATTCCTGAAATGACAAAGACGAAGATTACAGGTCCGGTAAGAATCCTCGCGATAAGATTGAGCGGAATTCCGAATGAGACGGGCGGTTTCAGGTTCATAAGTGGAATCAACGAGTTGGTAGAATCGCGAGGTTGCAGCAGCCGGCAGGCCATCCCAGCGCATTCCATAATAGTTGGATGGCTTGAAGTCGGCAACGAACTGGAACGGCGGTTGCGACGAGGTTCGGCTCGCCGACCGGGAGCCCCATGTCCTGAATATCCGGCAGATCCCGCCGATTGAGCCGGTAAAGATTAATTGGGAGACTTGCTGCCAGGGTACAGGCCACCGACAAGTGTCGAATTGGGAATCTCACCGTCGCCTAGGCACTGCGCTGGCGAGTTAGGTCGGTCTCGAGGCGCCTGGGACATCGTCGGCGGTTTTTCACTTTCGCCCTAGTTGTGCAGCGGAGACGGAATATGGCCGCCATCGGGTTTGCAGCGATTTTACTGGTCAACTTCGAATTCTGCGACTACGATAACTAACTGATCTGCAGCCAGCCGCCGACAGCCCTCCCTGACGCCAACTCTTGCGTGGGCGTTCTATTGCCGGTTCGCGCAGGCTCGTACATTCACGCACTCCGCGATTCCCATGAGCCATTTGCGTATTCCGCGATTTCGCCGATTCCGGTTCGGCTGCGCCATAGCGACATTTGTCGTGATTCCCGTCGTGGCCTGGGGGCAGCAGGCCTGGGGTCAGAAGCCAAACATTGTTTTTATGATGGCCGACGATCTCGGCATCGGCGACGTAGGGTATACCTACCAATTGGCGCGGGCGGCGGCTGGCTTGCCGGCGATCCGGACGCCCAATATTGACCAGCTGGCGGCGCAAGGAACGCGATTCTCCAAAATGTACGCGGGCGCCTCGATTTGCTCGCCGTCGCGGGCGTCCTTGCTTACCGGTTTTGAACTGCAGCACATCAAGAAAGAGCAGACCGATGCTCCCAACGGTTTGCGCGGCGGTACGATCGAGGATCGCACATGGGGACAAATGCTGCAGGAGGCCGGCTATGCGACTGGCATGTGGGGTAAGTGGCATGTCGGCGGCGTATACACATCCAATACCCTGGACGGGCTCTACGACTTCGACGCGATTCCTACGCAGAAGGGTTTCGATACCGCCTATGGAACGATGGGCGGCGGTTACCGAGCTCGCTACTTATGGGAAAGCGACGGCACAGGAGGGCTTCAGCTGGACAAGGTCCCCTACGACCCCACATGGCCGGGGCCGGGAGCGAGCGTTCGATTTAGCCAGGATATCACCAATGAGCATGCCGTAGACTACATTCGCGCGCACGCGAATCAGTCGGAGCCGTTTGCCGCATACATCGCGTATTCGACCCCGCATCAGCCCTTCAATAACTACGGCTTCGACGATTACGCCGATGAGGATTGGGAGGACGTGGAAAAGCAATATGCGGCAATGGTCACGGCGCTGGATAGGCATGTGGGCGACGTGATTGCGGCGATCGAAGATCCGAATGGTGACGGCGACAGATCGGATAGCATCGCTGATAACACGCTTATCATCTTCACGAGCGACAACGGGCCGATCTGGCCGGACAATAATCCCTTGTTGAACGTTGAGTTCTTCGATAACAACGGACCGTATCGCGGCGAAAAGACCAACACCTACGAGGCGGGCATGCTCGTCCCTTTCGTTGCACGGTGGGACGGAGTGACGCAGCCCGGATCGGAAAACAGCGAACATGTGGGCAGCTTCGCCGATGTTTTCGCCACGTTGGCCGAGGTGACCGGATCTGACACGCCGTTTGGCCTCGACGGACAGTCGATGTTGGCGGCAATTCGCGGCGAAGAAGTCGAGCAATACCGCAGCGACGCCCTCGTGTGGACGGCCAATACCAACTTTGACGGACTTAATCAGGCAGGCTATGCGGTACGGCTCGGCGACTGGAAGGTCATCTACCGTATGTATACGAACGAATATGAACTGTTCGACATCGCCACAGACCCGTACGAAACGAACGACCTAGCGTCATCGCGACCAGATATCGTCGCGGCGCTGACGGCGGTAGCGCAAATCGAGGGAGTACTGGAAGAGCCGTACATTCAAACGGCCTCGAACGCCCAGGGCTACAATCGCGTCTTCACGCAATACAAGTATTGGTCGTTAGAGACCGGCAATTTGGCGTTTGCAGAGGCGGACAACTGGACCGGCGGCACGCAGACGAACCGACCCGGGGAGCCCGACTCGCTGTATTGGAACACGGGGCCGGCGATCAATTGGCTTGCCAAGGTGGACAATTACCGCGGCGGATTTCGCAACGCTTGGGTGACCAGCAATGCGACCGTGCTTGCCATGGAGATTGCAGGATCGGCGGGCACGATGCAAGTGAACGTCAACGCCTCCGCAACGCTCGAAGCGCACAACGGAGTGCGCGTCTCCTCGGGCGGCATTTTGAGACTGAATGGCGGTACGCTCGTGACGGCTCGAGAGGTGGATGTTCGTGAGGGCGGCGTCCTGGCAGGCAGCGGCTTGGTGGGCGGGTGGCAGTCGCTGATCGAATCCGTGCCAGAACTGTCCAACCAGGGTTTCCTGCAGCCGACGGTGCTCAATGCCGGCGTTGTCGACGTCCAAGGAGACATCGTATCGAACCTGCCCGGCGTCATCGAAATCCAAGGCGACTACCGCCAGTCGTCAACCGGCCAGTTGATAGTCGACCTGTTTGACGCCTCCGGCGGATTGGGCTTTGGGCACGATGGATTGCAGGTGGATGGAGCGGCAGTGGTAGCCGGCTACATTGTGGTTCAGACGGCCGAGGGCTTCGCTCCGCAACGCGGGGATCAGTTCACGGTCATCGCAGCTGATCATCTCGTTGACGCGGGGGTGCGCGTGGCGGGACCGCTCGCGCATGCGTTCATGACCTCGGTCGCCAACGGCGTCGAACTCGTGCTGACGTATGTTGACGCCGATTTTAGCGGCGATGGCGCCGTCAGCGACATCGATTTGCAGCAGTGGGAGTCTAGCTTCGGCATGCCCGGTGGCGTCGGAGACGCCGATGGCGACGGCCAGGTGAACGGACGTGACTTTCTGGCATGGCAGCGTGCTGCCGGCACGACAACCGGCGGAGCTGCCAGCGTCCCGGAACCAGCCGCTTGGCTGCTGCTCGTGGGGAGCGCCATCACTGTTCTTTGCTCGCAGCCACGTCGCCGGCGACGTCATTTAGCAATTCATCAATAATAAGGTTGCCCGAAATCCCGCACATGGTTCAGGCATCGTAACTGCGCCACTAAACTGCTTCATGTTCTTGATTCTTGATACCGCATCGCCGAAACGGGCTTTTCTAACGAGTGGATCTCTCATGACTGAATACCAAAAGACGAAGGCGTTCTTGTTTTTACTGCACCTCTGTTCGATCGGGATGGCAACGGGACTGGTCGTCGGATCCGCGACTCATCTGCTGGCCGCTCCAGTTCCCATCGTACGTAACGGCCTGGGCGAGTGGATCCTCGACAAAGGGGGCAGCTTTCCCGTCGCGTCGACTCCTATTGAGATTCGACGGTTTCACCAGCTTCCGAATCTCCTCTCGGCGGGACAGGTCGTCCCCTATGTCGTTCAATCGATGAGCATTGCACCCGACGATGATCGGTTATTCACGTCGCACCTCAAGAACGCTCAGATTTACGCGATCGCCGCCGACGGATCGACGAGCAGTTCGTACATGAGCGCGGGCGTTCCCGGCTTCAAGTCGCTCGTCAGCATCGCTTTTCATCCCGAGTTTTACGACGTAGGTTCGCCCGGGTACGGAAAGCTCTACACTTACGTGAACGTCACCAAACCCACGTCGGGCGGCCCATACAACTATCTCGGCGACTCGTCGCCTACGTTCGCCGACACCGCCGTGTATGAATATGACGCCACGTTTGGAATCGATGGCAAGACCAATGGCGTCAACGCGGCATCCCGCCGAGAGCTTTTTCGCGTTGCGCAGATCCGAGGCGACCATACCGCGGGCCGGGCGACGTTTAACCCCTTTGCCGAGCCGGGCGACGAAGACTACGGCCTCTTGTATATCACCCAGGGCGACAATTACCAGTTCAACCCCCAGAGCCAAAACCTGCAGACGGCGCAAGGCACGGTCATGCGGATCAACCCGTTGCAGGACGGCGCCAATCCATACTCGATTCCCGCGACCAACCCGTTCGTAGGCAATCCCAACGCATTGGACGAGATTTTTACCTATGGCCATCGCAACAATCACACGCTGACATTTGGCGAGTACGATGGCGACGTGTTTGCCTTTCTTGGCGAAATCGGTGAAGGCTCGGCCGAAGAAATCAACCTCCTTCAGCCCGGCGCCAACTACGGGTGGGCTGACAACGAGGGCACGCTCGACTTTCAAACGTCGCACAACCCCGCGTATACCTATCCCGTCGCTCAATTCGGCCACGACAGTCCGAACAAGCCGACCGCCGTCGCCGGCGGTTACCTGATCAGCAACGGTAGCGAACTTGACGGGCGATATATCTTTGGCGATTTTCCGATCTCGGGCGACCTGTTTTCAGTCTCAATCGATGACGTGAAAAACGCGGTCTTACAAGACAACGATCCGCTGAATATCACTCCTGCGCCGGTGTCAATCCATGAAGTGCTGTTTGATGACGATGACAACCCGGCGACGCCCAGCGTTGTCACGACGCTTCAGGATATCATCACAAGCGACCCCGACTATCTGTTGGCTGGTGCGCCCAGCGAGCGACTCGACGTGCGATTCGGTCAAGGGCCCGGCGGCGAGTTGTACATCACCAACAAGTGGAACGGCTGGGTCTACCAGGTGGTCAACTCGATCGCGCCGACGATTGACGCTGACTTCGACGACGACGGTGACGTCGACGGCGCTGACTTGGCGTCGTGGCAAGGCGGCTTTGGGATTGCCTCTGGCGCCGCCAACGGCGACGGCGACGCAAACGGCGATGGCGTCGTCGATGGCCGCGATTTCCTTCTGTGGCAGCGGAACGCTCAGACATCGCCGGCAGCCGGCGCAGTTCCCGAGCCAGCCGGCATTGCACTGCTACTGCTTGCCGTCGCCGGTGCGGCCGGGTACGCGACCAAGTATCGGCGGTAACAACCCGTTCGCGTCGATTGATTGTCGGGGCGCAGTGTCGTGCGCCGCAAGCGGGCACGGTAGCACCCGCGATCGCCAATCATGTAACGCTAGCACCACTCCGCAGGCGCCACGAGCGTGCTATGTTCGACGGCGGCGACATGCCGCGGCGAGACTCGCTGTTGCGCCGGCGGCCGCCAGAACGATCGACGAAGGCTCAGGCACAGGCAGCAGCACGACTTCAAAGATGCGGTTGGAAGCCGCTGAGTCGGCCCCTTGCTGCGTGTGGGGACCATTTGTCATGAGGCCGCCGAAGATGTAGCCCAGACGCGTTTCACCGGTGATGGCGTCGAGTTTGATTACTCCATTGCCGTAGGTTTCAATTCCCGCGTCGGTAAAGAATTCGGCGTTGGCGCCAAATCGCAATAGGGCTCCCGTCGCGTCCGTCAACTCAGGAAAGAAGCCGAGATGGTGTTGGGAGTAGTTGCCGTCGTAGTCGACCACCACGGAGGTGATGTCGTTGACAAACGGCACGTTATTGTCTTGGAGGGGCGTTCCAGACGACTGATCGACGTACATCACGGAAATCCCGCCGAAGAGGACTTCGTGCATGGATCCGGTCGTCTCAGAGAAAAGGCCCAATTTGGCTGAGTGATACTGGTTGAATCCTTGCTTGAAGGTTTCGGCGGCGTTGGGGTCGCCCATCGATGGCGTGCCATCGGCGGCGATTTCCACGGGGACCGTCCAGACGCCGTTGGTGACCGTGAAAACGCCTGATAGCGCGGTCAGCCCGTTTTCCAGCGAACCGCCGTTGTCGCTGACTGTTGGAAACACATTCAAGTCGCGGCGGCGGTATGCGAATGTCGGGCTCGTCGAGCTAATGTTTTCGACGGACAGGCTCGTGCCGTCGTCGACAATATCGAAGCTGCGGACTTGTCGGGTGTAGGCGCCGTTGCTGAACGGGCTGTACACCCCGTCGAAGTCCTGGCCGAACACGATGTGAGTTCGCCCGTCGACTTCATACATCGCTCCGCCGGTCACCTTGAATAGGTCGTCATGGATTTGGCGCAGTGCGTCCTTTGCCGTACCGGCGCCGTTGACGACCCAATCCATCATCTCGGGCACGTCGATGGCCGTCAGCGCGTCATGCGTACCCAACCCGCCTGCGCCGTTGAATCCGTATCCGCCGGTCATGTAGAGTCGATCGCCGGATTGGTAGAACTGGTTGTTGGTCGGCGAGAGGGAGAGCGCCTCGGCCTCGTTGAGCCCTGATGCGCCGTCGTCGAGCGCACGCGACCAACTTTGTCCCGTGGCGGGATCGATGACCCACACGTCCTTGTTTTGACTCTCAGCCGGGAAGTTATCGAATCCCGGATTCTCAAAGCCATGCACCCCGTTCGTGCGGCCTGCGATTAGCAACCATTTGCCGTCGTATTCAGCTCGAGCGTACGAGTGTAAGGTCGGCAAGGTGCCGCCGCTGTACTGGTATTCACGAACCTCAACGCGGTACGGCAACTCGCTCGCAGGCGACAACGGGGTGAACGAAGGCGTTTGATGCTGGGCGTTGGCTTCCGTGGCCATCCCGACAGCGACGGACAGCAGCACGGCTGTAGCGCACCGCACAAGCTGAGTGATGGTGAATTGGTCAGTCAAAGCGTGAGTTCTCATGGCGATCGATACAACTGAAACAAGGGAATTGGGTAGGGGGCGGTTCTCGAATCTTCGAACAGACCGCGGACCATCGGCACTGAAACTCGCCGCGGGCATCGATCTATCTATGCGTCGTCAAACAGAAGCAGAGCCCAGTAGGATGCCGGGGGTACCGACAATCCAGCAGGGCAGGCGACGCTCGCTCCCAGAAGTGCACCTAGGTGCGGGGAGCGTCGAGAATCCAGGGATTAGCAACTCTGCGTGCGAGTCAATGGAGCGCGTCCCGGCGGGCAATTAGCGTCGGGAGATTAGCCCTTAGTATAGATTGTCGCCACGCGGTCGGCAACGATTTTGGCGCGGGCCGTGACCCGACGCGGCCCTCAAAACCGCGACAATTGCGCCAGGCGGCAGAGCCTGCGATTCAATGGCAATGGGGCGGAGGGCGACAAACCGCCAAATTGCCCGGCCATCCGAAGGGCCGTGCAATTGCAGCCCGCCACGGCGGGGGGCGCTCCGGAATATTGGGTCGCGGCCGTGGCGGCCTGGAGCCGGCGGGCAGATGCTGAGAGGGTCCTCACGCCCCCGCGGCCATTCGGCTACAATGCCCCCTTTGCGATGTTCGCAGCGGCGTGCTCTGTAGCGAAGGAGATTCCCGTGCCCGGGACTTGCGTAATTGGCCTCCAGTGGGGCGACGAGGCCAAAGGGAAAATTGTCGACCTGCTGACCGCACGGCACGACGTGGTCGTCCGCTATCAAGGCGGCGCCAACGCCGGCCATACCGTGGTTCACGGTGGTCAGACGTACAAGCTGTCGCTATTGCCCAGCGGCGTGCTCACCCCCGGCGTGACGTGCGTCATCGCCGGCGGCGTGGTGTTCAACCCGGCCAAGGCGATCGAGGAACTCGACGAATTGGCGAGCCTGGGGGTCGACGATCACGACAACCTCAAGCTCAGCGATCGCGTGCATGTGATCTTCCCCTGGCATTTTGCCGAGGATCGCGCGCTCGACCACAGCGCCGGCTCGACAGAAACGATCGGCACGACGGGCCGGGGAATCGGTCCCTGCTACCGCGACAAGGTGGGGCGCACCTACGCCCTGCGGCTGGGCGATCTCTACCGCCCGGGCATCCGTGAAAAGATCGAGCAGATCGCGGCGGCCAAGAACCAACAACTCGCCGCGCTGGCGGGGGACGCCGGGAAGTTCGAGCCGCTTGATCCTGCGGCGATCTACGACGAGTACCGCGCTTATGCCGAGCGGCTCCAGCCGTACGTGTGCGATACGACCGAATACCTGCTCACCGCAGCGGAAACGGGCAAGCGGCTGTTGTTCGAGGGAGCCCAGGGGGCGCTGCTCGACGTGGACCACGGCACCTATCCGTACGTCACCAGCAGCAACTCCAGCGGGGTGGGCGTGTCGAACGGTTCGGGCGTGCCGGGCAAGTACATCGACCACGTCATCGGCATCGTCAAGGCGTACAGCACCCGCGTCGGGGGCGGACCCTTTCCCACCGAGCAGGACAACGACATCGGCCAACGGATTCGCGATGCGGGCAACGAGTACGGCACCGTGACCAAGCGGCCGCGGCGGTGCGGGTGGCTCGACGCGGTGGCCATTCGCTACACCTCCCGCCTGAGCGGCGTGAACGCCATTTGCGTGATGCTGCTGGACGTGCTCAGCGGATTCGACGAGTTGAAGATCTGCACCGCCTACGAAATTGACGGCCATCGCACCAACGTCTTCCCGAGTCACGTCGACGACCTGCGCAAGGCGCAGCCGGTGTACGAAACGGTTCCGGGGTGGAGCGAGGACGTGACGGGGGCGCGCTCGCTGAGCGACCTGCCCGTCGCCGCCCGGCAGTACCTGGATCGCATCGCCGAGTTGGTTGGCGCCCCGGTGGAGATGGTCTCGGTGGGGCCCGATCGCGACGCGACGATTCCGACGGATTATCAAGGGGTATTGTCCGCGACTTGACCACGACGAATGGAACGCGGAGAACCGCGGATCGGGCGGGTTCGCGCGGATTGCTCCCATGGGATGCATGCCGCAAGACACTGCGCGATCCGCGAGGTTTTCCCACAACAGCGAGCTTTCGAATAATCCGCGTCCCTCCGTTCAACTCGCGATGACCCGCGTCCCATTCGTCGCCTTTCAACGGTCCCAAGCCAATTGACGCCGTGACCACGACCCAAGCCACTCCCGACTTGCTGGCCGCCGTGCCGCGCGACCGTTGGCCGCGGCATATCGCGGTCATCATGGACGGCAACGGGCGCTGGGCGCAGCGGCAGGATCTGCCGCGGATCGAGGGGCATCGCCGCGGCGTGGCGAGCGTGCGCCGGACGACCGAAGAGGCGTCGCGACTGGGGATCGAGCAGCTCACGCTCTACTGCCTCAGCAGCGAGAACTGGAAGCGCCCGCAGCAGGAGATCGATTTCCTGATGCACCTGCTCGAACAGTACATGATCGAGGAGCGGGCCACGATCATGGACAACAACCTGCGCGTGCGAATGATTGGCCGCCGCGAGGGGATCCCCGACCAGGTGTTGCGGGAACTCGACAAAACGGTCGAGATGAGCGCCGCCAACTCGGGGATGTGGCTCAACCTGGCGATCAACTACGGCGGCCGGGCCGAGCTGGTCCATGCCGTGCAAAGCCTCGCCGACGACGTCGCCGCGGGCTCCTTAGCTCCCAGCGCCATCGACGAGCAGGCAATCGCCAGCCGCCTGTACACGGCTGGCTTGGCCGACCCCGATTTGCTCATCCGCACTGCAGGCGAAATGCGGATCAGCAACTTCCTGCTGTGGCAGATCAGCTACGCCGAGATTTGGGTGACCGATCGCTGCTGGCCAGAGTTCGACGAAACGGCCCTGCACGAGGCGATCGCCGAATTCGCCAATCGCAACCGCAAGTTCGGCGGACTCAACGGATAGGACCCGCGATGCTGCGCTGGCGATTGCTGATCGGCACGTTCCTGGTAGCCGCGCTTGCGGGACTCTTCTGGCTTGACGTCCACGCGGAGCGGCCGGGCGCTTATCTCGCGCCGTTGGCGGTGGCCGCAAGTCTGCTGGCCGCCGGCGAGATCATGCGGCTCGGGAGAGCGCGGGGCGTGGCGCCCCATGCCGTGGCGGTTTACGTCGGCGCGGCGCTGCCGGTGTTGGCGTGCGTTGCGCCGATTGTGTTCGGCGAGCAACAGAATGCTGACGCCGTGGCCGGCGTCGCCAATCTGTCCCAACTGGGGTGGTTGGCGGGCGGGTTGATTGCGGGGCTGGTTGTGGCGTTGTTGGTCGAGATGCGGCGGTTTGAACAGCCCGGCGGCGCCACGGCGAGTTTGGCCCACGCGGCGCTCGGCACGCTCTATGTCGGCGGACTGTTGGGCATGCTCGTGCAGTTGCGGCTGATCCGCGGCGACGCTGGCCCGCTAGGATTGATTCCGTTGGCGTCAATGATTGCCGCGGTGAAGCTGAGCGACACTTGCCAATATTTCGTCGGGAAGAGTTGCGGCCGAACCAAGCTTGCCCCGCGGCTTTCGCCGGGCAAGACCTGGGAGGGGACGTTGGGGGGGATTGGCGTCGCGGTGACCTTGGTCGCGATCGCCTTGCCGCTGTTGGTGGGCGACGGGGGGCTCACCGCCGCTCGGGCACTGCGGTGGGGCGGGTATGCTTTGGCGGTAGCGATTGCTGGCTTGCAGGGCGATCTGGGCGAGTCGCTGCTCAAACGCGACGCCGGGGTGAAGGACTCCAGCGATTGGCTGCCGGGGTTTGGCGGCGTGCTCGATATGCTCGATTCGCTGCTGCTGGCGGCCCCCGTGGCCTATCTCTGCTGGGCCCGCGGGCTGCCACCGCTGTAAATCGCCAACAGGCGAGCGGGGGGCGTGAGCCCCCTGTTTCACGAATCCTCCAGGGATGCCAGATCGCTTCAATGCAGGAAAACAGCGGGCTCACGCCCGCCGCTCGCTGGCGTCCCACCCTCGCCGAATCGGCGTTTTCGGCATAAACTGAATTCTCGCAACAAGTTGCTGCCGCCAGCAGGGTCTCCCGTAGTGTCGCGACCCGGGGATTAGGTATAGTTTGTAAGCTGTCGGCCGGGCTCCTTGGTCCACCACGCCGCCGACGGCACCCCCATTCTCCAGGCGACGGCCGCTGTGCCGTCGTTCAACCGGATGATTGAAGCCTCGATTCCTGGCGGCAGCGCCGAAGACCTCACGCTGTTGTTGGGCGCCAAAGATCAGCACCTCAGGTTGATTCGCGAGTCCATTCCCGCTGCCAAGATTGTCACCCGCGACGGCAAGATCGTCGTTCGCGGCGACGAGGAGGCGGTGCTCAAGGCGACGGCCGTGCTGGAGGAGTTGCGGGGCATGCTCGGCCGGGTCGGGCCGCTCGACTCGCATCAGGTGTCGCAGATCATCAATCGCGTGACGGGCGTCACCGTGACCCCCGCGTCGGTCCCGATTGACGTGCGCAACGGCCGCAAGATCCGCCCCCGTACGCCGGGCCAGACCGACTACGTCGAGGCGATTCGCAATCACGAACTCGTGTTCTGCATTGGACCGGCCGGCACGGGCAAGACGTACCTGGCGGTGGCCACCGCGGTCGAAGCGCTCCGCGAGCAGCGCATTCGCAAGATCGTGCTGGTGCGGCCCGCAGTCGAAGCGGGCGAAAGCCTGGGCTTCCTGCCGGGCGACTTGCAGGCCAAGATCAATCCTTACCTGCGGCCGCTGCTGGACGCGTTGCGCGAGATGTTCGACGCCGAGCAGGTGCGCCGCTACATGGACGACGACGTGATCGAGGTGGTGCCGCTGGCGTATATGCGCGGCCGCACGCTCAACAACGCCTTTATCATCATGGACGAAGCGCAGAACACGACTGTCCCGCAGATGAAGATGTTTTTGACCCGCATGGGCGAGGGCTCGCGAGTCGTCGTGTCGGGGGATATTACGCAGATCGACCTGCCGCCGCACACCCGCAGCGGGCTGGTCGACGCGGTGTCTCGCCTGAAGCATATTGACGGGTTCAAACTGGTGACGCTCACCGGCAGCGACATCGTGCGGCATCGCCTCGTGCAAGAGATTGTGCGAGCGTACGACAACGAGAAGTGATCGCTCCGTTGTGAATTGCCCGCCCCGGCCCGTAACAGCCAGACGACTGACGACTCACAACTAACGACTGACAGTCCCCCATGTCCAACGCCCCGCAGAAACGCACCCGCCAGCAGCGCGTGGCCGCCGTCGAATTGCCGCCCGGCATGTGGGCGACGATGTGGACCAACGTGCAGCGCGGCGGCGTCTTGCTGCGGATCGCGCTGGCGGCGCTGGCGGCGCTGTTCCTGTGGGGCTTCACCCGCAGTTGGGATCCGCCGTTCGAGCATCGCGTGGGCGAAACCCCGCTACGCGACATTGTCGCCCGGGTCGATTTCTCGCAGCCCGACCCGGACGCCACGCGCGAGGCGCGTCAGCAGGCGCGCAAACTGGCGATCGCCGTTTACGATCAGAACCCCGAGCCGATCGTGCAGTTGCGGGCTCAGCTGCGCAGCGAGATTGGCAAGCTGCTGGTGGCGACCAGCTACGACGAGGTCGACCAGGAGGTTTGGAAGCTGTTTCAGCCCACCCCGGCCGCCGGGACGCCCGATCCCACCGAGGAGGAGCAAGCCGCCCAGTTCGAGCGGTTCCGCGAAGCGTTTTCGGACGAAAAGTCGGTGGAAGACTTTTACGACAAGCTCCGGGAGGCGATGGCCCCGTTGGAGCAATGGGGCATCATGGAGTCGCTGCCGCCCGAGCACGACGCCAACGCCGAGAAGATCAACATCCGCGCCCCTGGCGCCGAGACGGTCGCCGCCACGCGGAACGTATCGGACGTGTTGATGAGCGAGGCGTCGAGTCGATTGCAGCAGGCGCTCAACGAAAAGCTGCCTTCGCTGGACGTCGCCCAGCGGATCTACGCCTGGCTTGCTCCGCGTCTGCGGCTCAAGCCGACGCTCACGCTCAACGTCGACGCCACCCGCGTCGCCCAGGACGAAGAGGCCGCCAAGACACCCGAGCAAACCAAACCGTTCTTCGCCGGCAAAGACGTGCTGGCCAAGGGGGGCGAGCCGCTCTCTGTCGACCGGGTCGATCTGCTGCGGCTGGAATACAACCAGTCCTTGGCCGAACGCACGATCGGGCAACGCGCGCGGCGCACGTTGTCCGTGCTGGGGATGTTCGTCGCGCTGTACACGCTGTGCGGCTTTTACTGCTACCACCGCGAGCCGCGAGTGCTGGCCGACCTGTACCGTTATTGCGTCTTGCTCGGCGTCGCCACCGCGGCCATCGCGCTGGGAAAAATCATCTGCGAGCAAAGCTGGGGGGCCGACGTCATTCCGTTGCTGCTGTTCGGCATGATCGTGGCGATCGCCTACCAGCAGGAAATGGCGTTGTTGCTCACGGCCAGCGCCACGCTGGCTCTGGTGGTGATGAGCGGCCACGAATTTCCCCAATCGCTGGTGCTCATGGCGACCTGCGCCGGCGCGATTCTCGTGCTGCGACAGGTGCGCACCCGCACCAAGCTGTTGACCGTCGGCTTCACCGCGGCGGCGGTCGGCTTTCTGACGGCCCTGGGCGTCGGCACGTTGTACGGACAGAACTTCACGCTCGCGCTGCAGGACGGCCTGTGGCTGATCGTCTGGTCGGTGATCGCCGGGTCGTTGATGACGGTGCTCTTGCCGTCGATTGAAAAGGTCTTCACGGTGCAGACCGATCTCAGCCTGATGGAACTGGGCGATCCGGCTCACCCGCTGTTGCAGGAGCTGATTCGCCGCGCACCGGGCACGTACAACCATTCGATCACCGTGGCGGCCCTGGCTGAGACGGCGGCCGAATCGATCGGCGCCCGCGGACTGCTGGTCCGCGTGGGAGCGTATTTTCACGACATCGGCAAGATGCTCAAACCGGGCTACTTCATCGAGAACCAGGGGCAGGGCGACAACCGCCACGACGCCCTGGTGCCGGCGATGAGCACGTTGGTGATCATCGCCCACGTGAAGGACGGCGCCGACCTCGCCCGCCAGAACCGCCTGCCCGAAGCCATCATCGACTTTATCCAGCAGCACCACGGCACGACGCTGGTCGAGTATTTCTACCGCCAGGCGAGCGCCAAAAAGAGCCAGGAAGACCCCGACGGCGGCGAGGTCGACGAAAGTTCCTTCCGCTACCCGGGGCCCAAGCCGCAGTCGCGCGAGGCGGGCGTGCTGATGCTGGCCGACGCCGTGGAGAGCGCCAGCCGCGTGCTCAAGGAGCCGACCCCCTCGCGGATCGAGACGCTGGTCGAAGACCTGGCCCGCAAACGGCTGCTGGACGGCCAGTTCGACGAAAGCGGGCTGACCCTGGAAGAAGTCCGCAAAATCGGCGACAGTTTGGTAAAATCGCTGACCGCCGTCTACCATGGACGAGTCAAATACCCCGACCAGGAAACCGCGTAACTCGCGCCGCCGCGCTCACTGCCGCTTCGCCCCCTTCAAGCCGCCCGTGTCCCCTCACGAACCTTCCGCCGCCGACGAACAGGAGCCTCCTGAGTCGGGGCTCGTCGTTGAAATCGCTGCTGAGGCGGAATTGCCGGTCGCTGCCGACCGCGTCCGCGCCGCGGTGTTCGCCGCGTTTCCTGCCGAAGCCTACGAATCGGCGTCGATTAGCGTGGCCGTGGTCGACGATCCGACGATCCATCGGCTCAATCGTGAGTTTCTTGCCCACGACTACCCGACCGACGTGCTCAGCTTTGCTCTGGTTGACGAGCCGCCCGTACGGTTTGAGGGCGAGATCGTGGTGAGCGTCGACACCGCGGCCGCCGGCGCGGTCGAAGCCGGCTGGAGCGCCGCTGACGAACTGCTGCTGTACGTCATTCACGGCGCGCTGCACCTGGCGGGGCACGACGATCACGACCCGGCCGCCGCCGGGCAGATGCTCACAGCCGAGGCGGCGGCGCTGCAGTCGCTGGGCGTCGTGCGTTCGGCCGCCGACGACCGCTGGCGCCCCGACGGCGGCAAGCCATCGCCCAGTTCCGAAATTTCATCTTCCGCCTGCTCTCCGGGGGGACGTTAGTCGGTGACCGCGTCCGCGTTGTTTTGGATTGGCATCGGTTCGCTCATTGCGGCGGCGATCGCGAATTTCGCGCATCGCGCGCTGAGCGATTTCTCCCGCCACGAGCTCGAGGAAACCTGCCGCCGCCGCGGCCGGCCCGAGCGGTTTGGAGAGATTCTCGAACAGTACGAAGCGGTGGATCTCGGCGTCGAGATAATCGCGGCGCTTCTCACGGCGCTGGGGATCGTGGCGTCGCTGGCGTGGGGGCGCGTGCGCTGGGGCTTCGCGCCGAATGATTCTCCGGGCGTCCTGCTGGGCGCCGCGGGAATCACGGGCCTGCTGCTGGCGAGCGTGCGCACCTGGTTGCCCTGGGCGGCGGCGCGACTCTTTGGCGAGTCGTTCCTGGAGTTCACCTGGCCGCTGTGGCGATCGTTGGTCGTGCTGGTCATGCCGCTGTCGTTTTTTGGCCGCGTTGTCGACGCCACGCTGCACCGCGCGGTCGGCCGCACCCGGCCGGAAGTCGACGAGGGCGAAGCCGTGGAAGACGAACTCCGCACCATCGTCACCGAAGGTCACCGCGGCGGCCTGCTGGAAGAAGACGCCCGCGAGATGATCGAAGGCGTGATCGACCTGGCCGACGCCGCCGTGTCGCAGATCATGACTCCCCGCACCGACATGCACATGGTCCACGTCGACGAGCCGTGGGACGCCATCGTGGCCGACGTCATTCAGTCGGGGCACACCCGCGTGCCGGTGTACGACCAGTCTCGCGACGACATCATCGGGCTGCTGTACAGCAAGGATCTGCTTCCCGAACTGACCACCGCCAACGGCGCCGCGCGGACGCCGATCCGTGAACTGGTGCGCAAGCCGATGTTCGTCCCCGAGTCCAAGCCGCTGGACGACCTGTTGGAGATGTTCCAGCAGATGCGCACCCACATTGCCATCGTGCTGGACGAATACGGCGGCGTCTCGGGGTTGGTGACCATCGAGGACGTGCTGGAGGAAATCGTCGGCGAGATTGAGGACGAGTACGATCCGGAGACGGTGAGCGACATCGAATGGATCGACGAAGACACATGCGAAGCCCTCGGCAAGGCGCACGTCGACGAGATCAACTCGACCATGAGCCTGAAACTGCCCGAGGACGGCGACTTCGACACGATCGGCGGGTTCGTTTTTTCCGAAATGGGCCGCGTGCCGTCGCCGGGCGAATCGTTGGTGTGGCAGGATCGCGTGCGGATCAGCGTGTTGGAGGCGTCGCGACGCCGGATCGATCGCGTGCGAATCGAGCGGCTGGACGACGACCGCCGCGAAAGCGCATAAGCCGGCTATCGGGCATGGGGACTGGCGCGCGACTGAGTCTTGCCGAGGCTCGCCGAGTCGGGACGCCCGTTCTGAATGCGTCGCCCGCCGCACGGTCGGTGGTTCACCCCCCGCGCACGATGCGATATCTTGGGGGCCGCTCTCCGTCCCGCGTTCCACCCCGCCGATGTTGCCGCCATGTCCGACCACTTTGATCTCGTACTGGGCACCGCCAATGCCGCCAAGGCTCGCGAGTTGCGCGAGCTGCTCGCTCCGCACGGCTTTCGCGTGCAAACCCTGGCCGACCTGCCGGACTTTGTCGACGTGGTCGAAGACGGCGAAACGTTCGCCGACAACGCCCGGCTGAAGGCCGTGCAGCAGGCGCTGCATTTGGGCGCGTGGGTGATGGCGGACGACAGCGGCATCGAGGTGGCGGCGCTAGCGGGGCGCCCCGGAGTCTATTCTGCTCGCTACGCGGGCCCTGACGCGACCGATGCCGACAACAATGCCAAGCTGCTGGCGGAGTTGGGCGACCTGCCGTCGGAGAAACGCGCCGCCCGCTACGTGTGCCATGTGACGCTGGCCGATCCGCAAGGGCAGGTGCGGGCCGAGGCGAACGGCGAGTGTCGCGGCCGCATCCGCACCGCGCCGGTCGGCAGCAACGGCTTTGGCTACGACCCGCTGTTCGAAGTGGTCGAGTATCACCGCACGTTCGGCGAGCTGGGTTCTGCCGTCAAAGCGGCGCTCAGCCACCGCGGCCGGGCTGTCCGGGCGATTGCCCCGCAACTAATCGCCCTGGCCGAACGCGGCCAATGGCTCGCCGCCGCGCCGCGCTAGCACCGACGGCAGCGCCGCCGATCAACCGCGAATCAACACCGCGAACACGTCCCGTGTCACTTCACCAGAGCGCAACAAAAGAGCCGCTGCGGGCAATATGTCCCGCCGCGGCTCGATGAACGAGTGCAAACGCTATGTATGTCGCGAGTTTACTCTTCTCTGCGAAGGCGTCAATTGAAATTCGTCCCAGCCGGCGCACGAATTTGCGTCGGCGCGCCGGCGGAATGCGCAGTCGCGTCGGCTGCCTCGCAGCAACTGCCATCGTGATCGTCAGTTACGTTGCCGCGACGACGGCAAGCGCCGCCGCAGCCGGGCCGCAGGAGTGGGTCGCTGGCGCCGAGGGCGAACTTGCCCAGTTTTACAAACAGCTCCATCAGGCCCCGGAGCTTTCCTTTGCCGAGGAGCAGACCGCGGCGCTGATGGCCGGCGAACTGCGCAAGCTGGGCTTCACGGTCACCGAACAGGTCGGCGGCCACGGCGTGGTGGGTGTTCTGGAAAACGGCCCCGGCCCCACGCTGCTGCTGCGGGCCGACATGGACGCCCTGCCGGTCGTCGAGCAGACGGGGCTCGACTACGCGTCGCAGGTCCGCGTGCGCGACGAACGGGGCGCCGCGGTCGGCGTGATGCACGCCTGCGGACACGAC
>JAGQOU010000519.1 GCA_020427145.1 Planctomycetales bacterium
TGTGTCGTCGTGGTTCCTTCTGGGCGCACTTGGCGGTTGGAAACCAAGAGAAAAAGGACTTTGCAGTTCTCCTCGCCGGTCGAGGCGATTGCTTGACCTTGGGCGTCGAAAGTCCCAATACTAAGCGCGACAGGGCGAAGTCACTCCAAGGGAACGGCGACGCAGCACGTGCTCGCCACGCGCCGTTGCTTTCTCTTCCACCTCTATCTCCACAGCGAACTGGATTGGACCGCCAGCCATGTTCCCGCAAACGCTCTCTCCCGTCGCGTCGTCACCTCGATTCCACGCGATTCGAACTGTTGCAATTCTACTAGCTTGGCTCGCTCCGGCGCTGTGCGTCGTCGCCCCCGTTGCGGCGCAGCAGCCAGCCGACGCGGCGGCCGCCGAGGAGAAATCGGTCGAGGGCCTCGCCGGCACGTGGCAGGGTGCGCTCCGCGTGGGGCCCGTCGAGTTGCGGCTCGTGTTTCGATTCGAGCAGGACGACGCGGGCAAGCTCGGCGGCACGCTGACGAGCATCGACCAGACGCCCACCCCGATTCCGCTCTCGGCGGTCCAACTCGCTGACGGCCAGGTCACGGCCGCGGTCGCCGCGATCGGCGGCGAGTTCAGCGGCAAGCTCAACGAGGACAAGTCCGCGATCGAAGGAAAGTGGAAACAGTCGGGCTCCGAGTTCGATCTGACAGTCAAACGGGTCGCCGAGGCGCCCGCGATGAAGCGTCCGCAGGAGCCGAAGCCGCCGTTCCCGTACGACGTGGAGGAGGTCGCCTTCGAAAACTCGGCGGCCCAGATCACGCTGGCCGGCACGTTCACCAAACCGAAGGGCCCGGGCCCGCACCCGGCGGTGGTGATGATCACCGGCTCAGGTCCGCAGGATCGCGACGAAACGGTGATGGGCCACAAGCCGTTCGCCGTGATCGCGGACGACCTCACGCTTCACGGCATCGCGGTGCTGCGATTCGATGACCGCGGCGTCGGCAAGTCGACGGGCGACTTCGGCGCTGCGACGCACAACGACTTCGTGGGCGACGCGCTCGCCGCCGTCGATTGGCTCAAGGGCCGCCCTGAGATCAACGCCCGGCAGATCGGCCTGATCGGCCACAGCGAAGGGGGCGTCGTCGCGCCGCTGGCCGCCGTGCAGCGGCCGGATGACGTCGCGTTCATCGTGATACTGGCCGGCGTGGGAGTTCCCATGCGCGAACTGCTCGCGCAGCAGGGGCAAGACATCGGCCGAACCATGGGCCTCTCCGAAGCGTCGCTCGCTCGTGACGCCGACGTGGAAGGCGAGTTCTACGACGCGCTCCGCAACGACGAGAACCTGCCGACCGACGAGTTGAAGCAGAAGCTGACCGACCTGATCCAGGGATCGCTCGACGAGCTGTCGGACGAGGAACGCGACAAGCTGGGAGTCACCCCCGAGGTGATCAAGGCCCGCGTCGACGCGGCAGTCACCCCGTGGTTTCGGGAGCTCGCGATGTACGCCCCGGGCCCCACGCTGGAGAAAGTTCGATGCCCTGTGCTCGCGCTCAACGGCGAGTTGGACGTGCAGGTCGCCGCCGATGCGAACCTCAACGCCATCAGCACAGCCATTGAACGCGGCGGAAACCACGACGTGACGACCCTGAAGCTGCCGGGGCTGAATCACCTGTTCCAAGAATGCGAAACCGGGTCGATCGCCGAGTACAGCCGGACCGAACAAACCTTCGCGCCCGCGGCGCTTGAAGCGGTCTCGGGCTGGATCCTGAAGCGAGTTGACGCCCGCTCGGCTCCGTGAGGGCGTCGATGCAGCAAAGAATGACACGCCCGGGGCGGAAACAGGCTCAGAACGATGAAGCCGACACAATTTCGGAATATTCAAGAAGTGCGTCGGTCGATTTCACCTCAGCGTCTTACGCCCATCGCATCGCCGCCGAGGTTAATGCAGCCTCACGCAGTTTCCGCTCCCCACTTCGCGCATCTTCCACGCCATTTTTCTTGCGGGCGCTACCCACGGGGCGGGGGGCGCTTGATTATACTTGGGGCGTCCGTCTCGTGGGCCTCATTCTCTACCCCGGACAAGAGCGTCTAATGATCCGCACCTTGATCCTGTCCCTGCTGCTGGCCGCCGTGGCGGCCCTGCCGGCCGCGCCCTCCGCAGCAGCGCCGATCGGCACGACCTCCGTCCTCGTTCAGACCGGCGACGCCCCCCCCGCCGGGCCGGGCACCTTCACGTCTTTTCTTAATGCCCCCGCCCTCAACGACGCGGGGCAGGTGGCGTTCTTCGGCTTCCTCGGCGGCGCCGGGGTCACGCTGGCCAACAACGAAGGCCTCTACCGCTTCGGCAACGCCGGCGCCGTCCAGATCGCCCGCAAAGGCGACGCCCCCCCCGCCGGCCCGGGCAACTTCCTGAGCTTGGGCAGCCCCAACCTCAACGACGCGGGGCAGGCAGTGTTCGTCGCCGACCTCGGCGGCGCCGGGGTCACGTCGGCCAACAACGTAGGCTTCTACCGCTTCGGCGACGCCGGCACCGTCCAGATCGCTCGCACCGGCGACGCCGCCCCCGCCGGGCCGGGCAACTTCACGAGCTTGAACGCCCCCACCCTCAACAACGCGGGGCAGGTAGCATTCTCCGCCGGCCTCAGCGGCACTGGGGTCACGCCGGCCAATAACGAAGGCCTCTTCCGCTTCGGCGACGCCGGCTCCGTCCAGATCGCCCGCACCGGCGGCGCCGCTCCCGCTGGGCCGGGCAACTTCCTGGGTTTGG
>JAGQOU010000520.1 GCA_020427145.1 Planctomycetales bacterium
TGCATCTCAGCCGCAACCGCTCATGTCTAATGACTTCACTCCTGCCGACGCGACGCCGGATAGCGGGGCGGGCTACTACCGTCCGCTAGCGATCGCGGCGGTGGCCGTGGGAGCCGGGATCGTTGCCGCGCGGCTCGGGGGCGACCATTGGCTGTGGCTGCCGCCGGCAGCGGCGGGGGTTCTTCTGATTGCTTTCGTTGGGCTGCGGCGGGGGAACTCCCGCCGCCATGCGGCGACGGCCTGCCTCTTGATTGCATTGGCCTGCGTCGGGGCGATTCGCGACACGATCGGCTGGCGGCTCACCGGGAGCGACGATTTGGGCCGCTTTGCCCGCCGCGAGTCGGAACCCGTGTGCCTGCGGGCTCGGCTCGTGGAGTCGCCAACCACTTCGCCCCCGCCGGCCAACTCGCCGCTGCGGGGCGTGCCGCTGGGCGCCATTTCGCAGGCCACGGTTGAGGTGCTCGGTATTCGCGACGGGAAGGTTTGGCGCACCGCGAGCGGTCGCTGCCGACTGCGCGTCGCCGGCGAATTGCTGCACGCGGACGCCGGCGACGAGGTGCTCGTCTTTGCCAAACTGGGCCGTCCCGGCGTGCCGCTGAACCCCGGGCAATACGATTGGGCCGCTGCTGAGCGAACCAACGGCCGCTTGAGCGAAGTCTATTGCGCCGACCCCGAATGCGTGCAGGTGCTCGCGCCGGCGAGTCGTTGGACGCCCGCCGTCTGGGCCGCGGCGCTGCGAGAATATTGCGAAGAGTCGCTCCGCGCGGCGGTCGGTCCCAAACAGGGCGACCTGGCCGCCGCCGTGATTCTGGGCGCTCGCGACCAGCTTGACGAAGAAACCACCGAGACATTCCTCCGCACCGGGACGATTCACCTGATGGTCGTCTCAGGATTGCACGTCGGCATGCTCGCCGCCTTGGCTTGGGGAACGTTGCGGCTGCTGGGCGTGCATGGCGGCTGGCGCACCGCCGGCACCCTGCTGGCGCTGGGGTGCTACGTGGCGGCGGTGGGGCCCCGGCCGCCGGTCATGCGGGCTAGCGTGTTGGTCGCCGCCTGGCTGACGGCCGCGGCCGCGGGGCGCCGGCCGACGCCCGCCAACGTGTTGGCTGCCGCGGGGCTCGCGGTGGCGGCCTTTAATCCCGCCGAGTTGTTCCGCGGCGGAACGCAGTTGAGCTTCGTCTCAGCTGCCGTGTTTGCCGCCCTGGGCGAGCAGTTGGCCAAGCGCCGGCAGCCCAGCCCGCTGCAGCGGCTGATCGACGAGACCCGCTCGCCCGCCGTGAAACTGGCCAAACGGGTGCGACTCGCGCTCTGGCTGGGAGTGATCACATCGACGGCGATTTGGATTATCGCCGGGCCGTTGGTGGCGGCTGAGTTTCACATCGTCACGCCGGTGGGCATCTTGCTCACTCCGCTCATCATGCCGTTGGTGGGGGTGGCGTTGGCGGCGGGATTGGCGAGCGTGGCCTGCGGATGGCTGTTGCCGCCGGTGGCCGCAATCGCCGGCGGCGTGTGCGGCGGTTGCCTGCAGCTGACCGCCGACGCCGTGGCGTGGGCCGATTCCTGGCAGGCCGGGCATTTTTACACCGCGGGCCCCGCTCCCTGGTGGCTGGCCGGTTGGTACGGCGCCGGAGCCGTTGCCTTGCTGATGCCGCGTCTGCGGTTTTCACTCAGCCAAATGATCGCGCTGGCGGCGTGTTGGGCGGCGTTCGGCCTGGCCGTGGCCGCCTGGCCGAGCGAGCGCGACGAGCAACTCGAGTGTACGTTCCTGGCCGTCGGCCACGGCACGTGCGTCGTGGCCGAGACGCCCGGCGGCGAGACGGTGCTCTACGATGCCGGCAGCCTGGGCTCGCCCGAGGGCGCCGCCCGCATCATTGCCAACTTCCTGTGGGAACGGGGCATCCGGCGAATCGACGCGATCGTGCTGTCGCACGCCGACGTCGATCACTACAACGCCGTGCCGACGTTGGCCGAGTACGTGCCGATCGGGGTGGTGTACGTTTCGCCCATGATGTTCGACCCCGTGGCGACCGACGGCCATATGCGAGCGCCAGAGTATCTGCGAGAGCAACTAGCCCGGCACGACATTCCGCTGCGCGAGATCTGGATGGGCGATCGGCTGCGACTGCGCGACGCGGCCACGACCATTGAGGTGCTCTTTCCGCCGCGCGAAGGGGTCATCGGCCGCGACAACGCCAACAGCGTTTTGCTATCGATTGAAGCCTACGGGCGGCGAATTCTGCTGCCGGGCGACCTGGAGCCGCCGGGCATCGATCTGGTGATGTCCGACCCGCCGACCGACTGCGACGTGCTGCTGGCGCCGCATCACGGCAGCGCTCGCAGCGATCCGCCGGGGTTCGCCGAATGGTGCCGTCCCGAGTGGGTGGTGTTCAGCGGCAGCGAGGCGAGTCGAACCATTTCGGTCGACAAGACGTATAGAGCAGCAGGCGCCCAGGTTTTTCATACAGCGGTGGCGGGCGCGGTGCGGTTTGCCGTCGATGGGGACGGCGTCACAGTTTACCCAACTATCGAGCGCCCGCGCCTCGCTGGCGACCCTCTCCCGACGGTCTCGAAATAATCGAGACACGGTCTCATTTTGGCCCCTCCCGGGCTAGCAAGTTTTAGGGCATTCCCGTATTCTGAGCCCTCTCTGAATGGATCGGGCTAGCCTTAGATTCGCCCGTTGGGCCCGCCGGCTGCCCTTTTTTGTATTGCCTTCCGCGGTCAAGGAATCCCCACGAAGTGGCAACTATCGCTCCCCCCAGTAACCGCCCAGCGCGGGTGCGTCCGGAGGCTCCCAGCGAGTCTTCCCCAAACACCTCCCCTGTGAAAGAGGATGCGGGTATGAACAGCGCCATGGACTCAGCTGCCGAGGCCGTTTCCAACGCCTGCCGGTTAGCAAAACAAACGTTCAAACAATGGGGCGTCTCCTGGCCGATCGTCTCCTGGATTGTCTTGGTTCACGCCCTGGCGGTCGCGGCTCCGTTCTTTTTCACTTGGCCCGCGCTGGTCACGTGCATCGTCTTGTCGTTCATCACCGGCAGCTTCGGCGTGTGCATGGGCTACCATCGTTTGCTGACGCATAAGAGCTTCAACACCTACAAGCCGATCCGTTGGCTGCTGGCCTTCTTGGGCGGTCTGTCGGGCGAAGGCTCGGCGCTCACCTGGGTCGCCAATCATCGCAAGCACCATGCGTTCAGCGATCACGAAGGGGACCCGCACTCCCCGAAGCACGGTCCCTGGTGGAGCCACGTGCTGTGGTTCATGCCCAATTTCGGCCAGAAATGGCGCCGCGAACTCTACGAGCGCTACGCGCCCGACATGCTCAAGGACAAAGTGATTGTCGCTTTGCACTACCTGTTCCTGCCGACTCATTTCATCTGCGCCGGCCTGCTGTGGATGATCGGCTACTTCGGCCCGACCAGCTGGGGCCTGGGCACCAATTGGGCGGGCTGGTCGATGGTTCTGTGGGGACTGGGCGTGCGGATGGTGTACGTGCTGCACGTCACCTGGTTCGTCAACTCGGCGACCCACATCTGGGGCTATCGCAACTACAACACGACCGACAACAGCCGCAACCTGTGGTGGGTCGGTCTGCTGGCATTCGGCGAAGGGTGGCATAACAACCACCACGCCTACCAACGCGTTGCTCGCCAAGGGCATCGCTGGTGGGAATTCGACATCACTTGGTGCGCCATCTGGGTGATGGAAAAGGTCGGCTTGGCGTGGGACGTCGTGCGGCTGAAGGACATCCCCAAGACTTTGCCCACGCGGTAGTTGCGCTGGCGAGCGGGCGGCGTGAGCCGCCTGTTTGACGGCAATCGTGTTGGCGGGACCCTACTGGCCCGCGACCACTGGCCCGCGAAATCCGCGGCGGGCCTGACGCCGGGCGGTCTCGCGAGATTTGCGGTTGCAAGTTGCGCGCCGATCAGTAAATTGGCGTAATTCGGGATTTGTTAACTTTCCATAGTGTCAGAGTAGGAGTCGTTGCAGAAGGACGCCCCAGCTGGCCGCTGACTGTCGCCTGATACGCCCCGCCGCGGGCGTCCCGGCAGCCAAACGCCCAGACCAGGCCCGGACGCAGTGCGACGGAGAGACGCGCAAGGCCAGCAGATGTCAGTCACAAAGAAGCAAAAGATCGAGTCGGTTCAGCAGTTCGGACGCACCGCGAGCGACACTGGTTCGCCCGAGGTGCAGATCGCGATTCTGACCCGTCGCATCGCCTCGATGACCGGTCACCTGCAGGCCAATAAGAAGGATTACGCAAGCCGTCGCGGCTTGCTGGGCATGGTGAGCCGTCGACGGCGGTTGTTGGATTACGTGAAGCGGCACAATCCAGAGCTGTATCTCGATCTGCTTCGCCGGCTTGATATTCGCAAGTAAGACTTGCGAATCACGCTTGATTGCGAGCCTCTCTCTTATCGATTGAACTTCGCGCGGCGATCGCTTGGTGGCGACGCCGATTGCGGCTCATCGATATTGTCGCCAGTGACTGCCCTTAGCCCGCAGTCTTTCGTCAAGGGCGGCTGTCGTCGCGCGTCCAGTCTGGACCGCGCCGTGTCGATTCGCGTTATTTCATGCTCTCGGTTCGTTGACTTCGAACCGTACTGATCGACTCGGTGCAGGAAAAACCCTAGACCTTTTCGGCGACGATTCGAAAACCAAGTAGGAATCAGAAAATTGAACAAAGTTCGTGTTGAAAAGCAGATTGGCAAAGGCATCCTTTCGATCGAAACCGGCGTGCTGGCCAAGCAAGCCGCCGGAGCCGTGCTAGTGCAGTACGGCGACACCGTCGTCTTTGGCGCCGTGGCCACCTCGGCGCCGCGCCCCGGCATCGACTTCTTTCCGCTCACTTGCGACTACCGCGAGCGAACCGCCGCGGCGGGCAAGTTCCCCGGCGGCTTCATGAAGCGCGAAGGCCGACCCACGACCAAAGAAATCCTCACCGCCCGGTTGATGGATCGGCCCATTCGGCCGCTGTTCTCCCCGGGGTTCAATGACGAGGTGCAGATCCAGGCCTTCGTGCTGGCGAGCGATCGTCAAACCGACGGCGACGTCTTGGCGATGAACGCCGCGGCCGCCGCCCTGGGAGTGTCCCACCTGCCGTTCTTGGGCCCGCTCGGCTCGGTGCGGCTTGGCAAGGTCGATGGTCAATTCGTGCCGTTCCCCACGCAGGACGAGTTGGAACTCAGCTCGCTCGACCTGATCGTCTCGGGCACCAAGGACGCGGTGCTGATGATTGAGGGTTTCGCTCGCGAAATGCCCGAGGATGAAATGGCCGAAGCGCTGCTCGAAGCGCACAACGTCATCCGTCAGCTGTGCGAACTGCAGGAAGAACTGATCGCGAAGATCAATCCGACCAAGTTGGAGGTTCCCGCCCCCAGCGACGGCGGCCTGTTCGACCAGATTAGCGCCAAGTACTACGACGCGTTGAAGACTGCCAAGCTGACCGAGGGCAAGCAGGCCCGCGCTGAAGCATGCAGCGCGCTCAAGAAAGAGGCCCTCGCCGCGATCATTCCCGATCCGGACGCAGAAGGCGCCTTCACGACGTCCGCGTTCGGCAAGGCCTGGCACGACCTGGAGGCCAAGGTGATCCGGGACGGCATCCTCGACGGACGCCGGCCCGATGGTCGCGGCGGCAAGGACCTCCGCGCCATCGAGTGCGAGGTCGACCTGCTGCCGCGGGTGCACGGCTCGGCGATGTTCCAACGCGGCGAGACCCAGTCGGTCATCACGGTCACGCTGGGCACGGGTCGCGATGAGCAACGCGTCGACGGTTTGTTCGACGAGTACACCAAGCGGTTCATGCTCGATTACAACTTCCCGTCGTTCTCGGTGGGCGAGTGCCGCCCGATTCGCGGCCCCGGTCGTCGCGAAATTGGCCACGGCGCCCTGGCCGAGCGGAGCCTCAACCCGGTGCTCCCGGACCATGACGACTTTCCTTACACGATCCGCGTGATCTCGGACATCTTCGAGTCCAACGGCTCCAGCTCGATGGCTTCGGTCTGCGGCGGCACCCTCGGCATGATGGCCGCGGGCGTGCCAATCACCAACCCGGTGGCCGGCATTT
>JAGQOU010000521.1 GCA_020427145.1 Planctomycetales bacterium
GCGGAACAGCGGATCACCGACCGCGAGCAGGTCGACCAGATGCTGGAGCAACTGGACGGCCACGACGCCGACATCGTGCGGATGTACCACCTGGAAGGCCGCTCCTATCAGGAAATCAGCCGTGTCGTCGGCATGCCCGTAGGCAGCGTGGGGCCGGCGCTCACCCGCGCTCGGGCCAAGCTGCGCGGCGTGCATCAGCCGGGCTAGCGCGACCCCGATGTGATTCCCTGGGGACTCCCGTTGGTCGTCCCCAGCCACGCGGCCCGAAGCGTTCTGCTTCTCAATACCCGGGCCCAAGCAGGTCGATCGTGCCGGTCGGCCACTCCGCAGCGGCGGGGTAGCGCATCACGACGCCGTCCCAGAAGGGGTTCGCAACGGGGTCGGCGCCTAGCGAATTGACGACCCGATTACCAACCGTCGCGGCGCCCAAGCGCTCGTAGAACGGCCGCACCTTGGGGGTCGTTTGAAACAGCGACGCGACAAAATCGCCGCGATCGACCGGTTCCCAGGCGGCGCGGACTATCAATTCGCCCAAACCTCGACCACGGCAATCCAGGGCC
The DNA here is from genome assembly GCA_020427145.1 of Planctomycetales bacterium. Classification (GTDB taxonomy): domain Bacteria; phylum Planctomycetota; class Planctomycetia; order Pirellulales; family Lacipirellulaceae. The sequence continues at coordinate 561 of JAGQOU010000521.1, forward strand.
GTACAAACGCGGGCCAACCCGGCGACGACCTGGCGGCGGCCCGCCAGATCAATCTCCCGCGGCAAGACGGCTGCGTGGGCGATGGCGCGTCCCTCCTCGGCAAGGACCAATGCGCGCGGACGCTGTGCCTGGGGGCCGTCGTAGGACTCAAATTCCTCCAGAATCGCCGCCAGCCGCGACTCGGGCGTGCGGCCCGGCTTGGGCCACACCTCGCACAGCAACTCGCAAACGGCCCGCATGAGGACGCGATCGACGTTGCCGGGGCAAACTTCGGTGATGCCCGAAAGGCTCATCATGGCCGGACTCCGGCGGGAAACAATGTGGTTGGTCATGCCCGCGGCGGTACACTAACGCGCGGCGCAAAATGGGTGAACCCCGACTGAAATCATAGATCACGGGAGACGTGGACGATGTCAGATCAACCGACGGCCCTGATTACCGGCGCCTCTGGAGGGTTGGGCGCGGAGTTTGCCAAATTGCACGCCGCGCGGGGCGGCGATCTCGTCTTGGTGGCCCGTAGCGCCGACAAATTGGCGACGCTGCAGGCCCAATTGCATGCCGAATTCGGCGTGCGGGTGACGGTGATCGCCCGCGATCTGGCGGTCCCCGACGCTGGCGAGAGCCTTGCCGCCGAGATTAAGGGGCAGGCGCTGGTGGTGGATTATCTGATCAACAACGCCGGATTCGGCGGCGTCGGCAAGTTCGCCGAGCGCCCCTGGGACGAGGACCGGCGCATGATTTTGCTGAACGTGCTGACGCTGACGAGCCTGCTGCGGCAGTTCCTGCCCGAAATGATCGCTCGGGGGCACGGTCGCGTGCTGAATGTCGGCTCCGGCGCCTCGTTCGTCCCGGGGCCGCTGCAGGCGACCTATTACGCAACCAAGGCGTATGTGCTGTCGCTCAGCGAAGCGGTCGCCAACGAGACGGCTGGCACCGGCGTGACGGTCACCGTGCTCTGCCCGGGGGCAACCGACACGGGGTTTGCCGAGCGGGCCGACGCGACGGACGTGCGAGCGTTTCGCCGGCTTGCCAGCGCGACCGAAGTGGCCAAGTACGGCTACGACGCGATGCTGGCCGGCAAAACCGTGGCGGTTCACGGCTGGGGGAACAAGGTGCTGCTGCATGGGGCGATCCGCTTCTTGCCCCGCTGGCTCGTGACGAAGATGTCGCGGATGACAATGGAGGCGGCGTAACGAGCCGGCGGTTTCCGCCGACTCTGCTTTGCAGCCCTGCGAAACGGAGCCCCGACCGCGAGCCCGGTGCGGCTGACAGAGTCGTGCCGGTTGCTCGGCCAGGGCCGTTAGGAGCGGTCCTTGCGGCCGTCTGCGGCTTGGGTGTCGGCGCGAGACCGCGAATCGGCGATACTGACCCGGCGCCGACCGCGGGACTTGCCGCCCGCGACCGGCCCG
>JAGQOU010000522.1 GCA_020427145.1 Planctomycetales bacterium
CTGCACGACGTGGGGCACGGGCCGTTCGGCCACTTTTTTGACGCCCATTTCTTGAGCCGTTTTCGTCTGCCGGACGGCGGACCGTTGACGCACGAGACGCTCGGCGCCCACATCATTCGTACCGAGTTGGGCGACCTGTTGCGCGGCGTGCGTCGCTGTCCCAACAGCGAACTGGCCGCCGGTGAACGAATCGACGCCGAGCAAATCGCGTGGCTCATCCAGCGGCCCAAGGCCGACGACGCGGCCGAGCAACCGCGCTGGCTGGGGATGCTCCGCAGTCTGTTCTGCGGGTTGTACACGGTGGACAACATGGACTTCGTGCTGCGCGACGCCTACATGAGCGGCTACAGCCAGCGGGCGTACGACCTCGACCGACTGCTGCGGTACAGCTTTTTCAGCGCGCAGGGACTCACGATCAACCACCGCGGCATCAACGCCCTGCTGCGATTCATGCAGACCAAGAGCGAACTGTTCCGCGCCGTGTACTACCACCGCACCGTGCGGGCGATCGACAAGACGCTGGCCGAGTTGTTCCGCGATAGCCGCGAGTTGCTGTTCGCGGGGAACCCGCTGGAGTATCTCGATGCGTACCAGGGATTCACCGAGTGGTCGCTGCTGGTGGACGTGGCCCGTTGGCACAAGAGCGACACGGTCACGACCCGCGCGCTGGGCGAGCGTTGGTCGCGGCTGATCAATCGCCAAGTGGATTGGGAGGCGGCGTACGAGCGCAACCTCACGGTCCGCGCGGGGCAGACCGAATCGAGCAGTATCTTCAACAGCAAAGAATTCGTCGAACAAGCGCTGCGCGACAAGCTGCCGGCGGAACTCGCCGACATTCCGCTGCAGGTCGACTTGCCGCGGCACATCTACCGGCCCGACGCCGGCAAGGCCACGGCCGGACAGAATTTTTTACAGCGTTCGGGCACGGGGGAAATCCGCCCGCTGACCGACGATCAGCTCTTTCGCGAAATGCCCATCGCCCACCGCTTCTGTCGCGTGTACTTGCGGAAAGACGCCCCCCGCGAGCAGGCCGCAGCCGTGGGCGCAGCGCTCGACGCGCTGATCGGCGGCCCCGCGGAAGACGATCTCACCAACATGTAGCGCCCGATGTGGGATGGATGATGGTTGATGGCCGATGTTCCGAGGGCGTTGGCGTTGGCGGTCGCGGCAACGCGGCCTGCCGCTGATACTGCGGTTCGCCCTGACAGCCGCAACCTCTGGCGAGCATCAGTTCGAGAGGCCCCCTGCGAACGCTCCCTGCTGCGGGTAGAATGGGCTTCTGCGGGCGGCAGCGCTTCGCCAGTTCTTGATCGCGTGGCCGCGATCGCCAACGGGCGTGCTGCGTGGCGGCTGGCGCGCTGGCCACATCAACAATCAAACATCATACGTCTCACATTTCGATGCACGATCGCTACGAGAACCCGCTGAACACCCGCTACGCCTCGGCGGAGATGAGCGCACTGTGGAGCGCGCAGCGGAAGCATTCCACGTGGCGGCGGTTGTGGGTCGCGCTGGCCGAGGCCGAGGCCGAGTTGGGATTGCCGGTGACCGCCGCGCAGATCGACGAGCTGCGGGCCAAGGTCGACGACGTGAACTTCGACGCCGCGGCGACGTACGAAAAGCAACTCCGCCACGACGTGATGGCCCACATTCACGCCTATGGCGATCAATGCCCGACGGCGCGACCGATCATTCACTTGGGGGCGACCAGTCAGTTCGTCAACTGCAACACCGAGCTGATGCTCCTTCGCGAGTCGCTGCAGCTGGTCGCCCAGCGATTGGCGGCGGTGATCGACGCGCTGGGCGCGTTTGCCGAGCAGCATCGGGCGCTTCCCACGCTGGGGTTCACGCACCTGCAACCGGCCCAGCCCACCACGGTCGGCAAGCGGGCCGCTCTGTGGTGCTACGACCTCGCGCTCGATTTGGCGGAAGTGGAACACCGCCTCGCCACGCTGCGAGCCCGCAGCACCAAGGGCACGACCGGCACGCAGGCCAGCTTTCTCGCGCTGTTTGACGGCGACCACGCCAAGGTTCGGCGTCTGGAGGAACTGGTCGCCGCGAAGATGGGCTTCGACACGATCTACGAGGTGACCGGCCAAACGTATCCGCGCAAGGTGGACGCCCAGGTGCTCGACGTGCTGGCGGGAATTGCCGGCTCGGCTCACAAAGCCGGCAGCGACATTCGCATCCTGGCGCATCGCAAGGAATTGGAAGAGCCGTTTGAGAAGGACCAGATCGGCTCCTCCGCCATGGCGTACAAGCGCAACCCGATGCGCTGCGAGCGGATGTGCGGGCTGGCCCGGTTTGTGATGAGCCTGCAGTCGAGCCCCGGCGCCACGCTGGCGACGCAATGGATGGAACGCACGCTCGACGACAGCGCCAACCGCCGGCTCGTGTTGCCGCAGGCCTTTCTAGGGATCGACGCGGTGTTGCTGCTGTACCGCAACGTGGCCGAGGGGTTGGTGGTGTACCCGGAGGTGATTGCCAAGAATCTGCGCGAGGAGTTGCCGTTCATGGCGAGCGAGAACATCCTGATGGCCGCTGTGGCCGCGGGGGGGGATCGCCAGGACCTGCACGAACGCATTCGGCAGCACAGCCAGGCCGCCGCGGCCGAAGTGAAGCAGCACGGTCGCTCGAACGACCTGCTGGAACGGTTGGCCGAGGACGCGGCCTTCGCCGGAGTTGACCTGCACGCGGCGGTTGACGCCCGGGGGCTGATCGGCCGGGCGCCGGAGCAGGTTGACGAGTTTCTCGCCAACGTCGTCGCCCCGATTCGCCAGCGCTACGCCGGTGCCGCCGCGGTGGGCGGCGAGTTGCGGGTGTAACCCTGCGTCGCGGCGTCAGTCGGGCTCGGAAGGCGATTCGCACGGGACGCGAAAGAATCGCACCCCGCAGGCCTGCAGACCCTTGCGCCCCAGCCACCACAACGCGTAGGCGCCGGCGGCCAGCGGCACGGCAATTAGGCGGCGGGCGCCGCTCTCCTCAGACACATCGACGCCCACGCCAAGGACCAGATAGCCCATCGCGACGATCGTGGCGGTGAGTACCGTCAGCAGCCAAGCCCAGCCGGGCCAGCGCATCAGGCGCAGGTCGGTCCGCTCCGGATCGAGCGGCTGCGCGTTGAGATCGTTGGCGGGTTGCTCGACATCGGGATCCGGTTCAAAAAAGGCGAAGGCGCTGAAGCCTGTGACAATGAGGCCGAGCACCCCGCCAAACGCCATGAACAACCGCGCTTCGCGGTCGTCGATCGTAACCGCGGCATAGGTCATGCTGACCAGCGTCGCGAGACCCACCACAAACAGCGTTCCAAAGACCAACCGATTCATTGAAACTCGAACGGGTTGGCGGGCGGCTAAATCAGGTCCAACGGACTATGCTGCCGGTGCCGCTTCGTGCTGCACTCGCGGCAGATGCCGGTGATGATCAGCCGATGGCCGGTCACGCGGAATCCATGCTCGCGGGCCACCGCTTCGCGCAGTCGGGGCAGTTCCTCGCTGCGAAACTCGATCAGCTCGTCGCACATCGTGCAGTGCAGGTGATCGTGCTGGGGATAGCCGTAGTCGTGTTCGTACACGGCCCGACCGCGCAGATTGAACCGCCGCAGCAGTCCCGCCTCGACCAGTTCATTGAGCGTGCGATACACGGTCGGCCGACTGATGCGGCTGTCTCGCTCCAACCGCGCGATATTGTCGATCAACTCCTCGGCGTCGAAATGGTCGTGCCGTTCGAAGATGTGGTCGACCAGCGCCTTGCGTTGATTGGTGATTCGCTTGCCGCGGCTTTGCAGATACTCGGCAAACCGATCTTGGGGGCTGCTGGAGACCTGGACTTCGCCGAGGGCAAATCCGCTGGACATGAGAGGAGCTCGTTTCTGCGGTCTGCCGGCCGTCTCAATAACGGGGTGGCCGGCGGGTTATTGAGACTGACGGCAATTGCCGTAAATCGCGGTAAGTACCACGTACACAGGCGCCTAGAAGCAGGCGGTCAAAGCTTTTTGATTCTACACGCAACGCGGTTGAGTCTCAAGAGCCGCTTGCAAAGGGCGCCTCGTGTGATTGGGCTTCGCTGTCCGTGATTTCGGCGATCTCGGGGGCCGGCGGACCAAACTCCTCGCCCGTGAGGTGCTCGACAAAGGCCGCCATACTTTCGGGCCAGCACTGCCAGGGGCCGTCGGCGAAGATTTTGCCACGCAAGAACGCGTAGGTTGCCGTGGCCCCAATTGGCACGCCGAACACCAGCGCCAGCACGACGGCAACCTGCAGGTCGCCCCGGAATCCGAGCAACACCGCCCGAAACACCAAGGGCGGGAACCCGAGCGTGACAAAGATCAGCGCGGTGGCCAGGATTGCTCGGCCGCGGTTATCGTGTTGGCCGACATACCGATGCCACTCGGGCGGCCACGCCTCGTGTCGCCGCGACTCGTGCAACTCGGGATGGACCCACACCCTCACGCCCGCAGCCAGGGCAAAAAAGCAGGCGGCGGCCACGACCAGCACGAGCGTCGCCGAAGCGCCCAATCCGACCAGCAACGCCGACCAGATGTGCTCGGCCGCGCCCCCCGCCGCCGGCAAGGCCCGAGCCGAGATCAAGCCCCAAGCGGTGCTCACCAGCAGCACAGCGAGAATCGGCACGATTGCCGTCTTCCACACGCCCGAAGCGATGTAAAACCAGCAGCATGCCCGCGCTCGCGGCACCTCGGGGTCCGTGCGGAGCAGCCACAGGCCGGTGCGAAAATCGTTCCAGCCGAATTTCAGGCACGCCGTCAGTACGGACAACGTGGCGTTGGCGGTCAACTCAAACAGAATCCACGCCGACAGCAAGAAGAGCGGCCAGGCGATGCGCTCGGCGAACGTGGGCGGTGCATCGTATTCGAAGCGGGGGGAAGGTTCGCGGCGCGGGCGCGTGGCGGGGCCCGCTCCATTGTCGGCCAACGGATCCGGCGAGCGCTCTTCGCCGCGGCGTCGCCAGCGGTTATTCGCGTCGGCGGCCAGCATCTCGTCCAATGAGTGTCGCTTGTCGATGCGCTGCATGACGGCGTGCCTCGCGCTGCTGGTCCCGGTGAAATCCGCTTTCGCTGCCAACCGCCGCCGCCGGCCCCGACGTCACCGCTGGCGAAGGGCCGGCATCCTGCCGCCTTCGCCATTATCGAGGAATCCCGCGGCAAGGCAAACAAACTGGGGGCCCGAGCCAGCGCCCTGCGGGGTCGACTTGCGAACCAAAAAAACGAAATGCCGCGTGCGATTTGCTTGACATGCGGGCCAGCTGGCACGGCATTTACGTCGCCGCGTCGCCGCCCCAGATGCGAGTGATGGCCAGCACAATCGCAGCAGCGGCGATCATCACCAGCGACACGGCCGCGGCGCCGACGAGGTTTCCGACACTCAGTTCCAGAAACACGCTGGTGGCTAGCACTTCGGTCTTGCCGCGCACTGCCCCAGCGAACACCAGCACGGGGCCGAACTCGCCGAGAGATCGCGCCCAAGCCAAGGTGGCTGCCGCCAGCAGTCCGCGCCGCGCCTCCGGCAGCGCGACGCGTCCGAACGCCTGCCGGGGCGTACAGCCGAGCGTGAGCGCCACCTGCTCGGCCCGCGGCGAGACGTGGGCAAACGTCGCTTTCATGGTGCGGGCGACCAGCGAGGCCGCGACCACGAACTGGGCCAGCACGATCGCCGGCCGCTCGTAAATCACCGCGTCGCCCCACGACCGCGGCAAAAAACGGAACAGCAGCAACAGACTCACGCCGACCACCATGGGGGGCAGCACCAGTGGGACGTCGGCCAGCGCGTCCAGCAGCATGCGTCCGCGAAATCGCGTCCGCGCGAGCAGATACCCTGTCGGCACGCCGACCCATAGGGCGAGGATCGTGGCCAGAGTCGAGGCGACCAGCGTGAGTCGCACGGCCGACTGAATGTCGGCGTCCGCCAGCGCCGCGCCCAACGCCGGCGGCACAATGCGAGCCCACGTTGGGTGCGCCGCCCCCCAGGCCGCCGCTGGGGATTCGGCCGCCGCGGGTTGCAACACGTACCCCGTGGTCGCCGCCACCATTGCGGCGACGAGCAGCGCGTACGCCGCCGCCAGTACGCCCAACGCGGCGTAGAACGGCCAATCGCGGCGATGTAGACGGGGCTTCACGGAACCCCCTGTTGAGCAGCCGAGCTCGCGTTTGAAAGCTGTTGGAAGCCGAATTCCTGAAAGACCGGCTGGCCGCCCGTGGGCGACGCCAAATACTCGACGAACCGTTTCGCCGCCGCGGGCCGAGCGGCTTGCGTCAGCACGCTCGCAACAATGCGGCCCCTGACGCGTTCGGCCAACCAAGCGTCGCGGACGGTTTCCAACTGCGGATACTGGCGTGCCACGACGTCCCACACAATGGCAGCGTCCGCGGCGCCCAGTGCGGCGTCCATGGCCGCGTCGGAGACGGTTGGCTTGAGCACTCCGCGGGCGCGAATCGCCTGTTCCAGCGACATCCAATTTCCTTCGGCAGCGAGCGCTTCGCGCACCGCGGCGCCAATGGCCGCCTGATCGGGATTGCCCAGCGCCACCCGCACATCGTCGCGCAACAGATCACGCCATGAGTGGATCTCTTTGGGATTGCCGGCCGCCACGAGAATCACCGCCTGCATCTCCGCGAGCGGCGTTGCCGCGTCTGCGAGTTTCTTGCGTTGGGCCAAGGTGGCGTACGACTGATCGGCCGGCAAATACAGATCCGCGCCCGGCGCCGCTTCGATCTGCGACAGCAGCGTTTGCGAGCCGCCAAACTGCAGATGAACCGCCACGCCGTGTTCGGCACGGTACCGCGCGGCAATCTTCTCCAATGGCAATCGCAAGCTCGCGGCGCACGACACCGACAGGGCCTGCTCGCGCTGTCGGTGCAGGCTCCAGCCCAGGACCAGTAGCGTGGCCAGCGAGGCCCAGGTCCAAACCGCGAGCCAGTCGGCGTTTCCGGGGCGGCGAATCATGGCGCCTCCACGATCGGCCTGCCAAACGCGACGGTGTTTGCGCTGCGGGTTTCTGCGACCTGCCCGTCGCGCAGTTGAAACACGCAGTCGGCCAGCGCGGCGGCCTCGGCTTGGCTGTGGGTGACGTGCAGAGTCGTTGCACCGGTGCGCCGCTGCACGTCGCGGAGCACATCGTACAGCTGCTCGCGAGCCGGCTCGTCGACGGCCGACAACGGTTCGTCGAGCAGCAGGATGCGAGGATGAAACGCCAGCGCCCGCCCCAGCGCAATCCGCTGACGTTCGCCGCCGCTGAGCCCGACGGGCTTGCGGTCGAGTAGTTGCGCGAGCTGCAGCCAATCGGCCAACTCGGCGCACCGCCGTTCGATATCGCATCGCGACCATCTGCGCACAACGAGCGAGAACGCCAGATGCTCGCGCACCGTATGCGTGGCGAACAAGGCCCCGTCTTGGGGCACGTAGCCGATGCCGCGCTCCCGCGGCGGCAAGGCCGTGACGTCTTTGCCGTGCAGTCGCACCTGGCCCCGCTCGGCGACGCGCAGCCCGCAGAGGCATTCCAGGAGCGTCGACTTTCCGCTGCCGGTGCGTCCCATCAGCACCCCGTAGGCGCCTTGGGGCACCGTCAACTCCACAGACTGCAGTCGCAGTTGACCAACGTGCAGCGAGAGATCGGCAAGTTCAATCATAGGGAGTATCAACAACACCGATTGCAGACGCGCCACCCCGGCACGGCAAACGCGGCTGGCCAGCCGCTAGTTTGGGAACGCGGCACTCCCGAATCAAGCGATTTTCGGCATTTGGGCAGGCGGAGCAATGCAGGCGAGCCGCGCGGAGCGCCGATTGCGACAGGGGGCATGCCACATGGCAGCGGGCGGTTCCCGCTCGCCCGAGGCCGCTTGGTTCGTCCCGTGACGATGACGGGTTTGTTCGCTGCCACAGAGCCCTGCACCCGGAGCCATAAGCCTTCGGACTTCGGACGGCGCCCAGCCTCAAGCTGCGGCGTCGGGTTGCTAGCGTCGCCTGGCCCCCATACGGACGCCAATTTGTGGAAGGTTGGAGAAAGTCTACGCATTAGCGAATTCCACGTCGGCGTGAATCCCCAAGACTTCCGTGTGATTCGGGTCGCTGGCGACAAAATCCAACCGATAGAACCAAAACAGTCCGCAAACTCCCGCCGCCTTGCTCTTCATTCATCCCTATAGTCGATGCGAGCGTTCACTATGCGCCACGTCCGATCTTCACTTCTCCGCACTGGCGTTCAGGTTCTGGCGCTTTTGCTGACGGTCGTTTTGGCGAGCGACGCCTTGGCGCAGGGCTTGATTCTGCAGGGCGTCGGCACGGTCAACCGCGCGATGGCCGGCGTGGGCACCGCGGCGCCAGTCGACGCGGCCGGGGCCGTGTTTCGCAACCCCGCTACGTTGTCGGCCTTTGACCGTTCGGAAATCACCGTCGGCGCTGAGCTGCTTCTGCAGACCGAGACGCTGTCCTCGACGTTTCCCGCCGCGGGCAGCGGTTCCACCACCGGCGAGCCGGGCGCGACGCTCATTCCCGCGGTGGGCTGGGTCAATCGCAACCCCGACAGTCCCGTGACCTTCGGTCTGGGCATGTACGGCGTCGCGGGGTTCAAGTCGAACTACCCGTCCAGCCTGACCAACCCGGTTCTCACCCCGCAACCCACGGGGCTGGGCCGCGTCTACGCTGAGTTGCAGGTCTTTGAGATCGCGCCGGCCGTGTCGCTGCAACTGACGGACGAAATCTCAGTGGGCGTCTCGCCGATTCTGGCGTTGGGGACGCTCGACGCGTCCCCGCTGTTTCTCGCTTCGCCTGACGATGCGAACGGCGATACGTCCTACACCTATCGCCAGGGGTTGGGAGGGCGCAGCCACTACGGCGGCGGCGTGCAGATTGGCGTGTACTACGACCCGCACGCGAACTGGGCCTTTGGCGCCTCGCTCAAGTCGCCGACATGGTTCGAGGACTTTCGCTTCTACACGCAGGACGAGGTTGGCGCCCCGCGGCTTGACAAGCTGGCCGTCGACCTGCCGATGATCGCCTCGGTGGGCTGCGCGTATAAGGGGATCGACCGCGTGCTGTGGGCCTTGGACGCCCGCTACGTCGACTATAAGAACACCGACGGATTCCGGGCAGCCGGCTACGATGCCACGGGCGCCGCCACGGGGTTGGGGTGGGACAATATCCTCTCTGTCTCAACCGCGGTGCAGGTCGCAGCGACCGATCGGCTGACCCTCCGCGCCGGATACAGCTACCAGGAAAACCCCATCAGCGAGAAGAACACGTTCTTCAACATCGCCTCGCCCTTGATTCTGCAGCACATTGTCTCGGTAGGTGCATCGATTGTCGTCTCCCAGCACGCCAGCCTCAACATTGCCTATCTGCATGCGTTTGAGGCCGAGAACACCGGCCCGTGGGTGCTGCCCGGGTATGGCGCCATTCCCGGCTCGTCGGCCACCAGCCAGATCTCGGCCGACGCGATCTCGGCTGGCTTCACCGTGCGCTACTAACGCTCTGTCTCGGGCAGGGAGAGCGAGGCTCCGCCGAAGCCAGGGAAACGCCGTTCCGACGCCACCCTCGCAAACAGTCTCGTCTCCGTGCGACCGCGGACTCCGCGTTCAGACCTTGACCACTGGCGTCGCGACGACCACTTTGTCCAGCTCAGCAAACAGCTGCGCAGGTCGCACCGGCTTGGTCAGGCAGGCGTTCATTCCTGCGTCAAGGCACTTGTCGTGGATCGCCGAGACGGCGTGCGCGGTCATGGCAATGATCGGCACGGCGGCGTGCGGCGAGTCGGTCGCGGCACGGATTTGACGCGTCGCTTCCAGTCCGTCCATGCCGGGCATTTCGAGATCCATGAGAACCACGTCGAAGGAGTCGCTCTCGAGCGCCTCCAGGGCTTGAAAGCCGTCGTCTGCCGTCGTCACGCTGTGGCCGACGATCTCCAGCAAGCCGACGCCGACCTGCCGATTGACGGGGCTGTCGTCGACCAATAAGACTCTCAGCGCCCGTTCCGTTTTTTGCGACTCGACCGGGGGCACAGATTGCGCGGTCGACGTCTTTTCCGACAAGGCGTCTTGCACCGCGTCGCTCAGTTGGCCGGCGAGCACCGGTTTGGTCAGGACGGTCCCGGGTAGTTCCGCGGCATCGGCGCTGAGCCAATCGACGGGGACGAGCCAGATTGTTTTCCACGGGGAGTCGTGTGACGCCGCTCGCCACGTGGCGACGGCATCGGCGCGCTGGGGGTCGGCGTGGGCCAGATCGATTACCGCCACCCGCGGACCTGAGCCCTGCATGTCGGCCGCGGCGGTTTGCAGTGCGGCTGCGTCCGACGCGCATGTCACCGTGGCGCCGCAGCGCTGCAGCGCCCCGGCGTACAGCTGCAATCCGGCCGCGTAGCCGCTGTACGCCAACACGCTGACATCGGCCAGCACGTCCGAGGACTTGTCGGACAGTATGCGCTCGCCGGGGGCGACGAGCGGAATCTCGAAGAAGAAGGTCGTGCCGACGCCAACTTCACTCTCCAGCCAGATTCGCCCACTCATGAGCGACACGAGTTCCGACGAAATCGAAAGTCCCAGGCCCGTGCCGCCGTACTTTCTGGTTGTGGAACCGTCGCTCTGTTGGAACGCGCCGAAGACGTGCTGTTGCTTGTCTTTTGGAATCCCCGGGCCCGTGTCCGACACGGCGAACTTCAACGCGAGTCCGCCGCGAAGTTTCGGAACCACGGTTGCCGTGACGCGCACCTCGCCCGTCTCGGTGAACTTGATGGCGTTGCCGACCAGGTTGACGATGATCTGTCGCAGCCGACTGGGATCGCCGAGGATCGTCGCCGGGGCGCGCGACGTGACGTCGCACAGCAACTCCAATTGTTTCTTGGTCGCCGCGGCGGACATCAGTTTCACCGCATCGACAACGACTTGTCGCAGGTCAAACTCGATCTCCTCGAGTTCCATCTTGCCGGCTTCGATCT
>JAGQOU010000523.1 GCA_020427145.1 Planctomycetales bacterium
CGACGGCGCGGCCCAGCTCAACGCCGACGTGCTGTGGCGGTGCGTGCTGCCAGACGACACGGCCGAAATCGGGGCGTTCGACGCCCAGACCGCGCGGGTGTTCGCCACGGGGATCAATGGCGTCAACGTCGTGCACGCCGCGACCGGCGCACGCGTCGGCGCCATCGAATGCGCGCCCGGGACCTCGGCCACCAGCGTGGCCTGCCACGACGGGGTGGTAGCCGTCGCTTGGGCGGCAGTAGACCGGACGCAGCATGGTTGGATTGAGTTCTACGCGGCCGCCACCTGCGAGCCCCTGGCGCGTTGTCCCGCCGGTCACAACCCCGACATGCTCGCGTTCACTCGCGACGGGCGCCGCCTTGCCAGCGCCAACGAGGGCGAGCCGACCGACGACTACCAGACCGACCCGGTCGGTTCGATCACGGTGGTCGACCTGCCGAGCGACGGCGACTGGTCGCATGTCGTCGTGCGGCAAATCAACTTTGACGAGTTCAACGACCAGCGCGACGAGCTGCGGGCCCAGGGCGTGCGGATATTCGCTCCGAGTGTCTCGCACCCCGACTCCCAGGCGACGGTGGCCGAGGACCTGGAACCGGAGTATTTGGCGCTCAGCGACGACGGCGATCACGCCTGGGTCACGCTGCAAGAGAACAACGCCATTGCCGAGCTGGATCTGGCGGCGGGCCGCGTGACGGCGATTCACCCGTTGGGGCTGAAACGCTTCTGTGCGACGTCCGCAGTCGCTGGGGGCGTCCGCCGAAATCGCGTTGAGCTGGTCGGCCTCGACGTCAGCGACCAGGACGGCGGCTTTCGCCTGCGCGACCTGCCTGTGTTTGGGCTCTACGATCCCGACGCGGTCGTCGAGGTGCAACACGACGGCGCAACCTACCTGCTCACCGCCAACGAAGGCGACGCCCGCAAGTATCCGGGCTTCACCGAGCAATGCCGCGTGGGCGAGCTCGCGACGCACCAACACCCGGTCGACCCGCAGCTCGACGCGCAGATTCCCGCGGATCAACACGGCCACCTGGATCGGCTCATGGTGTCGGAGCATGCCGGCGATCTGGACGGCGACGGCGACATCGACCAGCTATGCACGTTTGGCGGCCGGTCGTTCTCGGTGTGGCGCGTGTCGCCCGGGGGCCAACTGGAGCTGGCCTTTGACAGCGGCTGCGATTTCGAGCGAATCCTGGCCGAAACGACGCCGGAGCGATTTTTGCACAACGGCGTCGACGCGTGCATCGACGACCGCAGCCCCTTCAGCGGCCCCGAGCCCGAGGGGCTCGTCGTGGGCCAGGTGGGCTCGCGGCGATTGGCGTTCATCAGCCTGGAACGCGCCAGCGGGGTGATGATCTACGACGTCACCAACGTCGAGAGTCCCGAGTTCTGCCGCTACCTGCCGCCGCACGTCGACGAACAAGGTTGCGACATCGCACCCGAGGGGCTGATCTTCATCGCTCCCGCGGACAGTCCCGCCGGGCAAGCCACGCTGGTCGTCTGCAACGAAGTCAGCGGCACGCTCACCGCGTACGCCCTGACGCTCGGCCAGCAGTAGGGAGCGTTCCCGTCCTCACATGGAGTGCGAGGCTCCGCCGAGCCAGTTCGCGGGCGAATTCCCCCGAGCTCGGCAGAGCCTCGCACTCTCGCATGCCCTTCCTGCGTGGGAAGGGGGCGACGGATTCAGCGTCAGCTACACGGCCACCGCTTCGTGGAGCCGGCCGCCGCG
>JAGQOU010000524.1 GCA_020427145.1 Planctomycetales bacterium
TAAACCTGCGTGCTGCTGTTGTTGAGCCGCACGGCCCGGGCGTCGTCGAGGAACTCCTGGCTGAATTTGTCTTCGCCGACCATGTCGAAGATCGTCGTACGGATGTTGGCGTTGCTGACCACCGCGCCGCACTTGATGGTTCGCTTGGCGCCCTTGGCGTCGATCTCGACCGACTCGACCCGATCGCCGCGGACGTTGATCTTCTTCACGTCGCAATTGATGCGAATGTCGACGCCGCTCTTGATCAGTTCCTGCTCCATCGCCTCGATCAGCTTGTCGGTGCCCCCCTGGAACGTGAACACGCCCTTCGACATGAAGTTGGAGAACACGATCCCGTAGCTGATGGCCGGGTCTTCCAGCGTGCTGCCGTTGGCGTAGGTGATCGGTTCCATCAACAGCCGGATCACGTCCTCGCGGCCCGGGAAGAACTCGTCGAACAGCTCGCGGGTCGTCGCCTGCTGGTCGTCGTAAAAATTCATCCCGCGGGCCTTGTCGAAAAAGGCCACGACCTGCTCGGCGGGCACGTTGAACTTTTCGATGAGTTGCTTCGTGAAGTCCTCGCGCGTGAAACTGGTCCACAGCGAAAACATGGGATTGTCGAACCGCACGCCGTCGAGCTGCACGATCGAGTCGGCAATCTCCCGGGACCAATACCGCCGGCAGCTTTTGACCATGCCGAACGGGAACCCGTGCAGCGAGATATCGAAAATGTGCCCGCCGGGCCGCTTGAACCACGTGGCCATGCCCCCCAGCTTGTAGTGCTGCTCCAACAGCAGCACGGAGTGGCCGGCGCGGGCGAGAATGTTGGCCGAGGTGAGCCCGGCCAGGCCGGAGCCGATGACGATCACGTCGTAGTGATCGCGGGCGCCTTGGAGAAAATCGCGGGGCATGGCGAGCGGAAGGGGCGAGGGAGTGGGGGCCGGGGGCGAGTGCGAGGCTGCCAGTCTAGCAAATCACTCGCCGGGGCTCGATGGGGGCGATGAATGGCCCCAATCCGGCAATGCCCGGCCAATTGCTCACAGGCTCCGCAACGACTCGCTTGCCAACACAGTTTGGTCGAATCCTCGCCCTAACGGGGCGCGCTACGAAAGCCCAGGGCGCAGCCCTGGGAACCGGTCGCCGCGATTACGCTAGCCCCGAAGGGGCGTGCTACCGTCACGCCTCCGGCCCCTGGCATGCCGTGTGGTTCAATCCCACAGATAATGCTCGTCCAAAACCACGCCGTAGCGCTGCAGTATCCGACGGTATTCTTCCTGGAAACTCTCGCGCCGATGGTGCTCGCGCTGGCCCGCGATGTACCGCCGCAGGTCGTCGAGTTGCGATTGGCCGATCGAGAAGGCGCCGTAGCCGTTTTGCCAGGCGAACTCGGCGTACGCGGGGCCCTTGGTCTTGAACCACCGAGACGAGTCCTGCTTGACGTGTTGCACCAGCGCGGCAATCGTCGTCGTGCGCCCGAGCGACACGGCGAGATGAACGTGGTCGTCGGCGCTGCCGATCTTGTGCGGCGGACATTCCATCGAGTGGCAGGCCGTGGCGAGGTAAGCGTGGAGTTGCGATTCAATCGCCTCGTCGATCCACGGCTCGCGGCGTTTGGTTGAGAAGACGACATGCAGCAGGACGTTGGCGAGGGATTGCGGCATGGTTGCGATGTCCCTTGTGGCTGCCGTGGTGACGGGGGGGCGGAGGTCGGAGGTCGGAGGTCAGAGGTCAGAGGTCAGAGGTCAGAGGTCAGAGGTCAGAGGTCAGAGGTCAGAGGTCAGAGGTCAGAGGTCAGTCGGTAGCGCGCCCTTTCAGGGCTAGCGGTGTGCGGTGGTATGGTTTCCCAGGGCTGCGCCCTGGGCTTTCGTGGCGCGCCCCGTTGGTGCTGTTCAGAGTTTTCGGTGTGTTGCGAGGGCGCCGACTTGTATTGGGAAGGGGCGCGTCGCCGGTGCTCCGCGGGGCCTGAAAGGCCCAACTACGATAGCCCAGGACGAATCCCTGGGTCAAATCTTGCATAATGAAGTTTTAGCACCAATGAGGCGCGCTCGTGGTTGTTGATGTTCGGAACGCGGCGGGTAGCGCGCCCCTGTGGGGTTAGCGATGTGTGGCGGCCAGGTTTCCCAGGGCTTCGCCCCGGGCTTTCGTAGCCCACCCCGTTGGGGCTGTCGCGATGGGGCGTAGAGCGGTGCTATGCTATGCTGCTGACGTGGCGGCGGGAATTATTCGGCGTCGCCTTCGCTATCGCTGGGCGCGGCAATGGCCGGCGGCGTTGCGATCCCCATCGGCGGCGATGGGGAGATCGGCGCAATCCAAATAAGCAGCCGGCGGGGCGTTGCCGCGGGGTCCGTCGCGTCGCGTGCGTCGGCAGCCGGGAGCTTCGGCTCCAGTTGCAGCAACAGCAGCGGCTTGTCGGCGGGAAACGCTTTTTGCGACGCCAGCATCACGTCGCTCTCTTGCCGCCACCCAAGCGGCTCCCGCACCCACGGTTCGTCGGATTGAATCTCCGCCCCGGGACCAACGTCGCCCGGCGAACCGATCCGAAAGAACATTTGTTCGCCCAGCGCAGCGATCGTCGCGTCGAGGGTGTATTCGCCCGGGGCCAAGTCGTAGTCGCGAGTCAGCTCTTGCACCACGACGCCGGGGCTCCATCGCAGCAGACCGGCGGCGGAATCGGACGCCCGGGCCGCGTCGCCGCTCACCGCGGCGCGCAGCGAGTACTGGCGGCCCGGCGGCAAGTAGATGCGCCACCGCCAGGAATTGAGCGCCACCATCGGAATCGCCTGGGCGTGGATCTCGGCCGGGTCGGCGATGGTGAGCGAACCCAACTCGCGCCGCAGCCGCAATAGTTCGCCCCGCAACGGCACGACCGATTCGCCGGCGCGCCACACGCCGACAGCCAAGGCGCCAATGGTGACCAACAGCAGCAACGTGAGCAGCGACACGCCGGGCTTGCGACGAACAGGGGACCCGGCGGAGTGATTTTCGATAGACGGCATGCCGCAACTATACGGCGAGGCGAGCGCTGCGAGCAACTGTCATGCCTGCCTGTCGCGCCGCGGCCGGGGACGCCGCGGCTCGCACCTTGTTTTGATACCTCCTACGTACTACCGACTACCGACTCAATCCCGCAAATAGTGCCTATTCGCCATGCTGATGCCGCTGGCGATGCGGCCCTTGCCGGCGTCGCAGACGTAGAGATGCTTCGGACGGATGCGGCCGTCAACCGTTGTCTCTGAAACGCTTGTGCGGCGATTGTGAGACTTGCAGCTTCTATGCGATGGCGACAAGGCACTCCGTCTTCGTTTTCACTCGCTTGGAAGCGGCTCGATCCACAGCATGAAGCCGTCCTCTGCATTCTCAGCGAGCGCGCCGTCGCTGGACGAGCGACGATTCAATAAGACGACAGTTTCCGTTGGTGACGCATCGAACTGGGCGCCGCCGCTCGTGAAGTAGTCGTCCAAAGCTGCCCCGTTGAAGGGCCACCGATTGTTATCCGGTGGTAAAGTCAGTCCTCTCCCCGCTCCCTCCGCTGGTAAGGAGTAAGAGTTAAGCGTATCCCAACAAGTTTCAACCTCCCAAGATCCGTCAGCAGTTTGCACGATTGCAAACGACAATATGTACTCGCCGGGAGCCAGCACAACTCCGATTTGGCCGAGCTCGTTGACTTGCCAATCGCGTGTCGTCTGGAGGCCGCCGCCACGCGACCAATCTGGCGCTTGGTTCTGCCCCAGCGGCGGAAGATTGTTGATTTGCGAGGCGAAGAGATAACTGCGTCCAGGAGGCAGGTACGCACAAAACTTCAATTCAGGTTGGCGCCGGTCAAGAAAGTCGTTGAACTTGCGTCGCAGTACGTGGATTCGATTCTTGTCGCCAATCGAAAGCACGCCCAATTCCTCACGCAGGCTTTGGAGTTCAAGTTGAGCTTCATAGAGCTCCTGCGTTTGCGATTCGAGTTGGCGCTTGAGTCGATGGGCCGTGAACGCCGCCCCGATCACCGCACAGATCGCGGTCGTCGCAAGCAATAGCGTCATTAGAGAAAACTGCGCACGCGAAGCCCGCTTAGCTGATGATGACGATGTCGATGAGGGCTTTGGCATAAATCGCACTATAGACCGGTACGGGCGCGGCGGGCAACGTTGGAGTTCGCGTAGATCGCCGCGGGCGGGGACGCCGCGGCTCG
>JAGQOU010000525.1 GCA_020427145.1 Planctomycetales bacterium
CCTCAAGCCGGCCAATATCATGATCAAACGCACCGGCAATGCAAAGATCGTGGACATCGGCTCGGCTCTGCACCTGAACAACATGCCCGAGCAGCGGATGTGTACGCCGCAGTACGCGGCTCCCGAAATGCTCGAGCGGAACGAGTTTACGCCCCGCAGCGACTTGGCGAGCTTGGGTTACGTGCTCATCGAGCTGCTCTCGGGGCGGCCGCTGTTCGCCGGGCTCAACTCGGTGGGCGAGTTGCTCGAAGCGAAATGGACCTTGCCGCAGCGTCTCGACCGGGTGTTCCCCGATGACGTGGCGGACAGCGAACTATTGATGCATATCTGCCGTCGCCTTACCGCGCCTGACCCGCTGCTGCGGTTCGCCACCGCCGAGGAGGCGGACAACGGCCCCGAGGGCCTGGCCGAGTTCCAGCGCTCGCTGATCATTGGCGACCTCGCCAGCGAGTACGAAAATGAACTGCGGGTCTGGCTTGCCGAACTGGACTGAGCCGGGCCGTTTGCCGCGGAGCAACTGGTCGGCAGCTGGCATAACGTGCTTGTTCGGCAGGAGTTGCAGCAGTCCGGGCCCTCTTGCCCGCGGTGGGAATTTGCCCAGCGTGCTGCCTCGACGGTGCTTGCCCATCTTGCCACGCCATTGACGCGTCCCTCCCGCCGTGCCACTCTAGATGACCGGTTGAGAGGCCCCAGAAGGTGCTGGCGGCCCAACCGGCAAACCTGTTGCGGAGAGAGAAGATGCACGCATGCCTCGCGGCGCTAGCGATGTTGTTATCGGGTCAGGTGGAGAGCGGGCGGTACGACGACGCGCCGGCGGCCGATGCGAAACCCATGTTTCAGTACACCGACGAAGCGGCGGCCCCCATGGCGGCCGGCCCGAGCGGTGAGCATGCTGCCGACGGGACGACGCCACAGCCGACGCCACAGCCGACGCTGCCCGGCGACTTCTCCAGCGAGTTGCGAACTCCCGGCGAGCCTGTCGAATACAGCTCTCCCGATCATTCGCCGGTGACCCCCACGACGGACAGTGCGTCAGACCAAGTGGCAGGCACGCCAAACGTCAGGCCGCGCGACCTTATGGCGCTGTTGATGCAAGGGCCGGACAACGGCGGCGAATTGACCGGTCGGCCGGTTTCCCTCGCCGACGCCGTGGCAACGGCCGACTCGCGCCAAGCCCAGACCCATTTGGCCGCAGCCTATTGGGATCTCGGGGCTGCGGTCGCCGATTACTTCCTGGCACTTCAAGAGGCCGCCGAGCTGAGCTCGCTCAACGCCACGATCGCCGCTCCCGGCGCAGCTTGGCAGAACGCCGAGGCCAAGCACCAATTGCGAGCCAACACGGCGTTGCGTACGGCCCAGGCCGCGCAGACTCGCTTGCAGGGTCTCATGAGGGCCGCAGCCGGCGATGCGCTGCCCTTGCCGGCCGACCTGCCGCACGCTGGACGCTACGATTCGCGGTACGACGAAATCTTTGCAAGCCATGACAACGCCGTCGCCAAGCAACTCAACGACTTGCTGCCGGTCGAGTATAGAAATATCAGCAACCTGGCGACCGCCGTGGCTGAGGCCGATCAGTGGCTTTCGCTCGTGAGCGCGCGCCGCTCGCCCGACACCACGGGCGAGGGCTTGCTGCGGGCCCACGAACTATTGTCGCTGCGGCGGCGCGAGTTCATCGACGCCGTGCGGCATTACAATCACCACATTGCCGAGTACAGCGAACTGGCCACGCCGGGACACGTCGAGACGCGGAGGCTGGTGGCGATGTTGATTAAGACGTCGACCGCGTCCACGCCTCAGTGGCAGGACCCCGACGTTCGCCGAGCCAGCGCCTACGAGCCGGAATTGGCTGATGATGGAGCGCCTGGTGCAGCGGCAGCGAAGTTGGCCCCAGCGCAGCCGTCCTACGCACCGCAGCAGCCCGCGGGCAGCGATCCGGCGGCGGCGGCCGGCTTTGCCGAAGCGGACGCCGAGCCAACTCGCGTGCGGCGTCCCGTCATTGAGGTCCTTCGCAATCGCGAACACTCGATCCTGCGGCGACCGTTGTCGCGGTTTCGCGGTGAGCGCCGCTAGTCGTTGCGAGGCGAATTGCTGGACATGAGCACCGTCGCTGCGACGCAGCCCATCGCCCGGCCGTTTTTCATTGGCCCGCTTGCGATCGATCCGCCGATCTTGCAGGCGCCGATGGCGGGGTTCACCAACTACGCGTTCCGGCAGATCGTGCGCGAGTACGGCGGCGCGGGGCTGCTGGCCACCGAGATGGTCAACGCCCGCGGCTTCGT
>JAGQOU010000526.1 GCA_020427145.1 Planctomycetales bacterium
AGGGCGTGGAGGTTCAAATCCTCTCTCCGGTACTTGGCCCCGTGGGCCAACACATTTAGCCCCCGGTCAGTATTTATTTAGCCCCCGGTCAGTGACCGGGGGCTAAATTATGCGCCTGTGGCGCCGGATTCGCCGCACTGCTGGGCGATCCACGCCTCCAGCTCGTCCCAGTCGACTGCGGGCAGCTTGGTCAGATCGGGCCGCAAGGCCTTCGCCTGCCGCACGTAAACGTGCTCAATCGCCGCCTGCGGCTTGTCGGTGTTCCAGTGCAGCAGCACGCGGATGCACCGCCGCAGCGATCCCGGCACGTCGACTTCGTGGGCACAAATCAGCGGCACGTCGAGCCAGCCCAGCTGCCGAGCCGCCAGGGCGGGGAATTCAGCGTCCAGGTCCACGGTCATCGTGAACCACGCGCTGGCCAGGTCCGCCGGATCGATGCCGTTGGTCCGCATCAGAAGGGCCAGCAAACGACGCGTCTCGCGAAGGATCTCCTCGCGATCGTTGGCGTCGACGGTCGTGGCGCCTCGCACTCCGCGGCAGGGCATGGCTGATGTGTCGGCTGGAGGCAAGGGGCGGTCGGCTCCTGTCGCCGACGACTCCCTCTATTTTGGTAACTGCCGCCGCCGCTGCAAGCAGTCTAAACCCGAGAAGCAGCCCCGCTTTACGACTTTCGGACGCTGGTCGAACACGGGCCGCCTCCTCAATGTCTGGTCGAATTTGCGGGTTGCTGCGAAACTTACGACTCTGCTGGCCGTTTCACACTTGGTAAGCAGCGAACGCCTCCGGGGGGAGGGCCAGCGATTGCATCCGTCGGGGTTGGGTTCTGCCAAACTCGCGTTCGCCGGGGCTTCTAATCACTCGCAGCGGAACAAGGAGATTTTCACGATGAAGAGCAAACTGTCTGGCGGTGCGCGCCCGCGCATGGGCATCGAACGCTTGGAGCAAAAGCAAATGCTGGCCGGCGACGTGTTGGTGAGCGTCGTTGGCGGCCACCTCCTGGTGACCGGCGACGCCGAGGCCAACCAGATTGCCGTGACCAGCGGCGAAGAGCCGGGTAGCTACCTCATTCGCGGACTCGACGGCACCACGGTGCATATGGCCGGCGACGATGGCGCCCCGGCCGAGCAGGCAAGCGTCGAAGTGACGGGCGTCCGCCGCGACGTGCGGATCGCCATGGGCGACGGCGACGACGTGGTGCGGATTCACGACGCACGCTTTCGCGGCAACGTCGCCGTGACGACCGGCCAGGGCGAGGATCGCGTGCTCGTGGGGTTGCAGGCTCCTGCGGACGACGCAGCGGAAGGGGACGACGCGGCCAGCGGCGTGTTCGTACGCGGCTCGATGACGATTCGCACGGGCGCTGATAACGACGAAGTGCGCGTGGCGGAGGCGACCGTCGGCTTGCTCGGCATTGCCACCGACGGCGGCGACGATCGCGTGGTTTTGGGCGCCGCTCCGGAGGCCCCGCCGACCGACGGCGAGCCGCCCGCCAGTGCGGAAACCGTTGGCGACAATGCCGACGCGGAAGACGCCCACATGCTGCGAGCGCGGGGCATTTCCGTGCTGCTGGGCGATGGCGACGACTCGGCGGCGCTCACCGACGTTGGCGCCCGCGCAGGGATCGCCATCGGCGGGGGCGAGGGCGCCAATCGCATGACGCTGCACGACGTTGATGCGGGCTTCAGCTTGTTGGTCAGCGGCGGCCGCGGCGATGCGGGCGACGACGTCGTCTTGGAGGACGTCACGGCGCGCGTGGCAGCGGTTCGAACCGGGGCCGGGGCCGACCATGTGCGAATCGCCGACTCGGCGTTCATGGCGCTGGGCGTCTCGGTGGGGGCCGGCGACGACGTGGTCAGCATCGCCGGGACGCGGGCTCGTTGGGCGATGTTCCTGGGCGGCCCGGGCGAAGACACGCTCAATGACGGGGACGGTAACCACTTCGGGCGGAAGTTCGTCCGCAGCTTTGAACTGCCGGCCCCGCCGATGGACAACGGCGAAACGTCCGGCGAAGGGACGGCCCGCGTCGTGGCGGTCAGGTAAGACGGGCTCGCGCTCCACGGCCGCCCGCGATCACACGGTGCGACCGTTAGGATCGTCGCGGTCACGCACGGCGTCGACAAACCGCGTTTGTCGACGCCGCTTGCGTAGACTGTGTGGCTTCAAGCGGAACGGCTGCGACGAAAAAACTCTGGGAGAAATT